>NZ_LT607803.1:301844-603688 GCF_900090195.1 Variovorax sp. HW608 | reverse complement strand
CGGTCGTTGTTGATCACGGACGGCGCGCCACAGACGATGCAGCAAGATCTCAATTCGACTTCGAGCTGTAGGACCCGTTCATTGATCGCCAGCGCCACTGGCGCATGGCCCTCCACCGGCTCGCATGCGTGTCGAACCACCTCCGTCGGCCGATGGATGTTGATGGCGACTCGCGCCTTGCCTTCCATCTGATCGCCAAAGCTTGGTGAGCCGAACTTCTCGCGCAGCCGCGTCCAGTGAAAGCCGCGCTTGTCCGTGCCAAGGAGCTTGTCGATATCTTCGCAGGCCTTTGCCAGGGCCGGCATCCAGCCCCGATAGAACGCGTAGGCGCGGCGATGCTCCTGCCCTTCTAACGGGAACATGTAGGGGAAGCGCGCGTGCAGGGCGCTCGGCGTGATGCCCGGCCTGAGTGGAACTAGAGCGCCGACGTCACGGAGCACGTTGGCGTCGACGCCATATCCGCCGCCGGTGTTTATTCTTGAGATTCTGCTGACCATTCTGGGCTCCTGGATGGAGCCGAATCGATCAGCTCCTTAAGACGGGGAAGAGAGGGATTGCGCGTTCGCGGACTCGATCCGCGATGACAACATGCCGCAAATGGGCATGACCTCGCGCACGACCATCGGCACGTCGGTGCCGAAGTGTTTGGTGTTTGCAATCGAGGTGTTCAACATGTCTTAAGGAAAGAGGCGACTCCATATTAGCCTGCACGACGATGGCTGCGCAAGGGCAACTGCGCCCTGCCTCCATCCACGGTACTGGGCGTCGGATCCATGCCCAGTCAGGTGCTGACGATCGAGGACCAGACCACGTTTCATGTCTGGGCGCGGGAGCACTGCGACGCTGACGTTCTGTGCCTCTACACCGCTGGAATGCCCTCCCCTGCCTGGCGAGCTATGTATCTCCGGCTGCTCTCCGAGTTCACGGCCGCAACGCCGGTGCTTCACTGGGGCGACGTCGACGAGGCGGGTTCCGGATCGCAGCCTTCCTGAGCCGGTGTGCGGCCGAGGCCGGCCACGCCCTTCGGCCGTGGAGGATGCGTCCGGCGGACGTTCCTGAGTCGTTGCGCCGAGCGGCGCCGGCCCGCACCGTGGAGCGGATGGTCATGTTCGCCGGCGAGGCGAGGTGGAACGACATTGCGCAGGAGCTGGCGAAAGCCAAGTTCGTCGCCGAGCAAGAGGGCTGAGCTGCCGCATCGGCGAGCTCTGGGTGCGCAGGTGAAGGCTTTGTCGAGGCCTGGATTGAGAGGGAAGCCGACGGGGTTCCGCGAGCGACGGCAGGTGCCGAATGGTGCCGCATGCCGATGCGAGGTCGCAATTACCTGTTCATAGATACAGAACTGGATAAACACTCAGGTATACTGGCACTCGCCACTGATGAGTGCTGAAAAGGGACGCAATCGGCGGCAGCCCGTTCACGGCTTCGGTGGACAAGGTAGTGCTTGAGTCGAAAGGTTCGCGTGCCCATGCTTCACAAAGTTCTTTTCTATCCCGTCGGCAATGGCGACACGTCGCAGGTCGTTCTGAATAACGGCCGCCGAATCCTCTTCGACTTTTGCCATCGGCAGAAGTCCGAGAAGGAAGACACACCCGAGATCGATCTCAAAAAGCGCCTCAAGTCCGAGCTCAAGGACGCCGACAGGGATGACTTTGACGTTGTGGCATTCACCCACGCGGACATGGACCACATCCAGGGAAGCACTGAATTTTTCGAGTTACAGCACGCGGCCAAGTACCAAGGAGATGGCCGAATCAAGATTCGGGAGCTCTGGGTTCCTGCGGCCATGCTGCTCGAAGAAGCATCCAATGACCAGCAGAGCGACGAGTTCGTGCTCTGGCGGCAGGAGGCAAGGCATCGACTGCTTGAGGGCCATGACATCCTGGTGTTTTCACAGCCGCAGTTGCTGATGGATTGGCTGATCCCAAAGCTCAAGGAACGAGGCGAATCTGCGGATGCGCGAGACCACTTGTTCATCGATGCAGGGACACTGGTTCCGGGTTTCACGCTCGCGGTTGATGGCGCGGAGTTCTTCTGCCACTCGCCGTTTATCGAGCACTGTGATGAAGGAGATGTGATCCGCAATCGGGCGGCCCTCGTCTTCAACGTACGCCTGCGCGCTGACGGTTCAGATTTCGACTATCTCGAGGTGGGTGATGCGACATGGGAGGATCTTGAGGACATCGTCCGCACGACCCGCGCGCACAAGAACGACGACCGGCTGGCTTGGGACATCTTCAACATCCCCCACCACTGCAGCTATCTCGCGCTGAGCGATGAGAAGGGAGACAAGGAGACGACACCGAAGCCGTTGGTGAAGGACCTCTTGCTGATGGGCAAGAAAGACGGATACATCGTGAGCTGCAGCAACCCCGTGACCGACGTCAAGGAGTCGTACGAGCAGATTCAACCGCCGCACATCCAGGCCCGCAAGTGCTACGAGCGCTACAAGGATGAGGTCGGCGCTAGAAAGGTCCTCGTGACGATGGAAGAACCGAATGCGTCGAAACCCGAACCCCTGGCCTTCGAGATCCGAGGGAGCGGGCTTTCGTGGAAGCGCTCCACGAGCTTCGGTGCTGCGGCCATTGTGACAAGCCGACCTTCTCGTGCAGGCTAGTGGCTAACGATTTCCACAACCTCTGCAACGTCGTTGAGGTCACTGGCGACGATGGCCTCTTCATCCATCGGGCCCGCGCGCTGCTGGCTGCAATCAAGGTTGATCGAGACTACTCGCTGGTCCAGGTCCTCAAGACCAAGCCCGACGTTGACCCGAGGATGGAAATCCTCATCGTTGATGTCGAATGTGATGGGGTGCCTTCCAAGAACGCCGTTGGCATCGAGTTTCGCGAGCGAATTGCGTTGTGCGTTCCTGCGGACGACGAGAAGCTCGTCGAGATAGCGGCGATGCGCAAGGGCTTCCCAGTGCTCATGCATCAGAATCACGGGTCGCGCGAAGGGCCGGCAAGCCTCTGCTTGTACTTCGAGCCCGTGAAGTCGGTGCTGCGGACATGGACCCCGCAGCGATTCCTGCGCCGAATCCAATGGTGGCTCGAACAGAGCGCCAAGGGCGAGTTGCATGCGGCCGATCAGCCGGTCGAGCAGCTCTTTTTCGTCTCGAAGTACGAACTCGTGCTGCCGTGGAACATCGGTCAGCTTCGAGCCGACCCCAACCTGCGGCCCATCGTCCAACGAGGGCCACAGCGCTCTGATGGTGCGACCTGCTTCCTCCACTTCATCCCGAGGCAGGACAACTCTCCCCGAGGCACGGTGACCCACATCGAAATCGAATTGCCAGCGATCGTCCAGGGTTTCATCGAGCGCGATCCGACCACTTTCGGTGAGCTCGCTGATGCTCTGACCGGCCGTGGCATCGATCTGCTCGCTCCCCTGAAAGAGGCGCTCGCGGCTGGGGTTGGCGCCGGCGGGATTCCGGTGGAGAAGGCTGAATCCCTTCTGGTCGTAGCGTTGAACGTTCCGATAGCGCGCGACGCGACTTCGGAACCCACTCAAGTTTCTCAAAAGGCCTTCGTCATCGACGGCGACGTTCGCGAGCTTGGCGTTGCGACTGGAGCGCTCATGGTTCACGAGAAGCGCTACTTTCGTGATGAAGCCTCGGCAGCGCTCGGGGTGAAACCAAGCGATTCGTGGAGATCCAAAGCGCTCTTCCCGATGGAAGTTCTGCGCACCAATGACGCCGCGGCTTCGCGAAGGCAGTCGAGCGTCGACGATGAGGGGCCCACCGCAGTCTTGGTCGGCGCCGGCTCACTCGGAAGCAGTCTGTTGAACCTATGGGGGCGTTCTGGCTGGGGCCGTTGGACGGCGATCGACAAGGACCACATCAAGCCACACAACCTCGTGCGGCATGTCGCTTTCGCCCAGCATATCGGGCAGCTCAAAGTGGATGTTGTGGCCGAGCTTACCGGCGCCTTCAGCGACGGAGCTCTGGCCGTCAAACCGATTGGCGCCGACGCGACGAACAAGACCGATGAAGCAGTGACCCAAGCCTTGGAAGCGGCAGAGCTGGTCGTCGATGCTTCATCGGCCCTCGACTACCCGCGCCTCTCGAGCAACCTTGAGGGAGTCGGCCGCCACATCTCAGTTTTCTTGACCCCGAGCGGGAATGGCGCAGTCCTAATGGCTGAAGACGCGCAGAGGACGGTGCGGCTTCGCACGCTCGAGGCGCAGTATTACCGAGCGGCAATCCGCCAGCCGTGGGGCGAGCATCATCTCGACGGCAACCTGGCGACATTCTGGAGCGGTGCCAGCTGCCGCGACATCTCCGTGGCGCTGCCGTATTCACGCATTTCTGCGCACGCTGCGACGCTTGCCGAACAGACGATGGTCTCCTCGCGCAAGTCGGCCGCCGGGATTCGGGTGTGGCAGCGCGACGCAGAGTCAGGCGCCGTCACCGTCCATGATGTTGAGCCGATTGCAGAACGAAAGTTTGAGCTCGGCGACATGCCGATATTCTTGGACGAGGGCTTGATCAAGCTGCTGCAGGCCGCTCGCGAAGAGGCCCTCCCTGCCGAGACTGGCGGCGTACTGCTGGGCTATATCGACTTCAACGTCAACGCGATCGTCGTTGTGGACGCCCTGGCTGCTCCGCCAGACAGTGAAGGCACAACAATGTCCTTCGAGCGCGGAGTTGCCGGACTGTCCGCATTAGTCGAGGAAGCCAGCCGTCGAACCGCTGGCATCGTGGGCTACATCGGCGAGTGGCATAGCCACCCCCGCGGACACCCAGCATCGCCGAGCAGGGCCGACCTGATCCAACTGGCCGAACTGGCCTTGCGGATGGATGAAGACGGGCTGCCGGTACTACAACTCATTGTTGGCGACGGTGATGACCTCCAGCTCCTGCAAGGTGAGGTGCACAGATGAGCGAAGCATCGTCCATGCCCATCGCGCTGGCGCTATCCGGGGGGGGCGTCCGAGCAATGGTGTTTCATCTCGGTGTCCTGCGACGCTTGGCAGAGCGGGGGCTGCTCGAGCATGTGACGAAGGTCTCAACCGTTTCGGGCGGTAGCCTCCTCGTCGGTTTGATGCTGCAAGAAACGGAGATGGCCTGGCCCGGATCCGAGCAGTTCCTGCAGCGGACGCTGCCAGCGCTGCGAGAAAAGCTCTGCGCGACCAGTCTTCAGTGGGGTGCCCTTCGACAACTACGAAACCCATTGAACGTCCGGTACGTGCTCTCGCGATCGAACCTGCTCGCCCTGTGCTTGAAGAACGAGTGGGGAATCCATAGGGCCCTCTCGGCGCTTCCGGAGTCGCCCGAGTGGTCGATCAACGGGACCACTGCGGAGAACGGCAAGCGGTTCCGATTCAAGCGCAGTGACATCGGTGACTACAACTTGGGCTACGCAGGCGCTAGCCGGTTTCCCCTGGCAAGCGCGCTCGCCGTCTCCGCTGCGTTCCCCGGTGGGTTTGGCCCGTTGCGCCTTGACGCGAAGCGCTTCGAATGGCGCAAACGTCCTTGGGACGCGCCCGTGGGAAGCGAGCAGCCTGTGAAGATCGAATACGAGAGCCTCCACCTCTACGATGGTGGCGTGTACGACAACCTCGGCCTGGAGCCCTTCTTTGATGCTGGGCGCCAGCGGCCGAAGCTCGAAGGCCACTATCTGATCGCTTCGGACGCTGGTGCGCCGCTCGCGAAGGGATTCGATCACGCACAGCTCAGTGTTTTCCGACTCAAGCGGGTCGCTGACATCATGTCAGATCAGGCGCGCGCGCTACGAGTGCGAGGATTTGCCGGCTACCTTCGGACAACGCCCTCAGGTGGCGCTTACATCTATATCGATACGCCCGTGCGGGACAGCCGAGGCGAGGATTCGGCGCCGTACGTCGCGCGCTTTCCCACGACATTGCGCCGTCTTCAGCACTCCGAGTTCGATCGAATCTTCAATCACGGCTACAACGTGTCGCTTCGCGTCGAGCGAGAGTATGGGCTCTTCGACGCCGGCGTCAGCAACTCGGGAAAGGGATGGAAATGATGGACGCCCTGAAATCGGTTCGCACACGCTTTCGCGCCTACCAACTCGGTCAGGCCGGCGCGTCTTATTCATACTTTGCCAACCAGCACTTCACCCTCGTCGAGGGCATGGCAACAGACATCAATATCACGCAAGTGCGTCGCGAGATGGAGATCTGCGGAAAGGAGAGCGTTGACACGCTTCACATCACGAGTTGGGACAATGATCACTGCAGCAGTTCCGGTCTGAAGTGGATCCTGGAGGCGCTGAGACCGAGCCGCATCGAGTATCCGGGATATCCGCCGCATACCGATTCCGCGCGGAGCTGCCTGCAGGCGATCAGGTCCTACCAAGCAATTCGCCGCAACACCGGCGTCAAGGTGATCGCGCAGTGCATGGACCCGCCGTACCTTCAATCTTTGGAAAGCGGGAAAAAGCTGGGCTATCGCAACATCGTCTACCACCCCAAGGAACTGCGCGAATCCTCGAACGACAACTCCACCGTAAAGCTGTTTCGCGAGGGCAGCTTTAATGTTGCAAGCCTGGGGGATGTTGAAGATCCGGCCATTGCAGCGATGCTTCGGCGCTGCACCATCTTCAATCGAGAGACCGACGTTCTCATTCTTGCCCACCACGGGGCTGACAACGGGTTCACCACTCGGCGCTTCCTGAAAGAAGTCGAACCCCGTGTCGCGATCTGCACGAGCAACTATGACAACCATTTTGATCACCCTCGGCAGGAGATCAAGGACATGCTCTTCGAGCGGGGTATTAGGATCTTCACGACCAAGCACGGCGACGTGATCATCGAGTCTGTTCCGCCGCACACTGGAAAGTACAGAGTGGTGAATCTGAAGTCGAATTCGACGCAGATTTCTTCCGCCTATGAATATGAGGCGAAGAAGCGCAAGTTGTTGTCGATGAATGGCGACACTCTGCGTAACATCTACAAGCCTGGATTCAAGGGACTCAAGTAGCCTCGACCGATATCGAGTTGACTTTCATAGACCCCATTCGCGCGTCGATTCCGTTATGACTGAAGCCAACTCAACCACGGATCTGGATATCGGCACCCCGACGGCGCCCGCCTCGTTTATGGTGAGCGCGCGTGCGTTCGCAAGCGAGGAGCAAGCTCGCAGTCTTGCTGGAGCAGTCGGCGAGTCTGTGCGCCTTTTGAGCTGCAACTTTGATCTCAGTGGGCTTGACGGTGTCACGGTGGCCTACGACTATCCTCAGGCTCTCCTTGATCTCGATCGTGGCTATCAATCCAAACATCAATTGACGTCGAGCGACGGCCTGGCCGTAGGGGTCGCGATGACGCCGTCGGTTCTGCGAGCGGGTGCCCTAAAGAGCCACATCGTGTTCAATGCGGCCTTCGTCGCTGGCATTGAAGACGCGAAGCACGAGAACTACCGCTTTGCGCTGCACCTGATTGCTCATGAATGTGCGCACGCTGAAATCACGCGCAAGTTCGATGCCGCATTTCCAGGTGTCCTCTTACGCCAGAGCCATGCCGACAGTCGCACCCACTATCGATGGGACTGCATCCTCGCGTGCTGGGACGAGTATGCCGCCACACGTCTGAGCGCCGAGTTTGGCGAGGACCCCACGGATGGATACGAGAGGACCTTCCTAGGGCATCTGGCCCAGGCTCGGAATGTCGCCAATGATCGGATCAAGGCATATCGAATCCACCACAAACTTGATCAGGTGCTTGCGGAGGTCTATTCCGAGTACGGCAATTTGCTCAAGTTCGCGGCCTACCATTTGGGGAATCTCGACGGGCATGGCGTCGATCCAGGAGACCGCCCGGAGACTGCTGCCGCGCTGCGCGAACATTGGTTTGCCCCGTACTTCGAGCTCTTGCATACCCGATGCCGGGCCATCGCGGAGGGCTATGGAAGGTGGAATGACATGAGGTCGTTCGATCTCATCGGAGATCTTCTGGAAGACGTGCTTGCCGCCGGGGGCCTTCATTTTTCGCAGACGCCCGACGGCAGGTTGCAGGTCAACATCCCATTCACCGCTGAGACGATGCCCGGCTAACTTGCCCCGTTGACCATAGAGTTCATGTCGCGCATCACGGCCGACGGGAAACGTAGCCAGCGCGTGCCTTCATGCGCCACCTTTACCTTGGATACCTTGCGCAGTACCGCAGCACTGAAGGTGAGATCGCTTGTCAGAAGGTGTCGGTTGCGCGATTTGGGAAGATCGCTTGGAGTGGCGCTGGAAAGGCATCCCCGATCTGCCTGGCCCTCTTCACCTCGTCGGTGTGCAGGTAGACCGACGTCGTCGCGACCGAAGCGTGTCGCAGGTTGTCTCGCACCGTGGTCAGCTCGACCCCTCGCGCGAGCGCATGGGTTGCATGCGTGTGCCGCCTATCTCTTCAGCGACATAGGAGGCACTATCTACCCTTCCCGACTATGTCTTGCACCTTGCCGACAGCCTCGTGGCACGCCGGGTTGCGCTTGAGAAGCGCGACATAGTCTCGGACCCCTCAACACAGCCCGGTGGGGCAAGGGGTTCGCCATGAAGTTCGTCATCAGCAATCAGGTGGTTCTGTCGCGAGTTCCGGACGGGCCGATCGCGCCGTACCTGGGCGGATTTGCCGACTCGCTGATCGCAACGGGATACACGGCGTGGTGGATTCACCGCCAAGTCCTGCTCGGCGCCAGCTTCAGCCAATGGCTTGGCAGGAAGGCGGTGGCCCTGCAAGACCTGACCTCCGATCATCTGACGCGGTACTTGCAGCATCGAGCCCGACGCTTGCGGCCCAGGCGCGATGACCATGGGGCGCTCACGCACTTGTTGGGCTTTCTGCGACGCGAGGGAGTGGTTCCCGAAGAGACGACCGCGGTGCCCACGCCGTCCTCTGTTGATCAATGTGTCCTCGCCTACGAGGCGTATCTGCGCGAGCAGCGTGCCCTGACCACAGCCACGATCGTCAACTACGTTCCGTTCGTACACGCCTTCCTCGAGCATCGCTTCGGGGCGGGGGTGGTCAAGCTGTCGTGCTTGAGTGCCGCCGATGTCGTGAACTTCGTGCGGCATCAGGCGCCACGTCTGCACAGGAAGCGCGCCAAGCTCATGACCACCGCGCTGCGTTCGTTCCTGAACTACGCCCGGTTTTGCGGTGACGTCGATGTGGATTTGGCGGCCGCTGTTCCCGTCGTCCCCAACTGGTCGATGGCATCGATCCCGCGCGCAATCGGGCCGGCTCAGGTGCGTCAGTTGCTGGCCAGCATCGACCGGCGCACTGCGCTCGGGCGCCGCGACTATGCCATCGTGCTGCTGCTTGCCAGATTGGGGTTGCGTGCTGGTGAGGTGGCGTCCTTGCAGCTCGATGACATCGACTGGAAGGCGGGGCAGCTGAGCGTGCACGGCAAGAGTGGCTATCGCAACAAGTTGCCCCTGCCAGCCGACGTCGGCAGAGCGATCGCCGTCTATCTGAAGAGCGGTCGACCTCCGAGCACCAGTCGAAGCGTCTTTCTGCGCGCGCGAGCGCCGGTTTGCGGCTTCCAAGGGGGCTGCACCGTTGGGTCCATCGTGCGGCATCGCCTGCAGCGCAGCGATGTCGACGCCCCCACCTTCGGTGCGCATCAGTTTCGTCATGGACTGGCCACCGAGATGTTGCGCGGCGGCGCGTCGCTGGGCGAGATCGGTGAGCTCCTGGGGCATCGCCATCCACAGACAACGATGATCTACACGAAGGTCGACATCCAGGCTCTGCGCAAGCTGGCACTGCCGTGGCCGGGGGATGCGCGATGAACACACTACAACAAGCTGTCCAAGACTATCTGGCGATGCGGCGCGACCTGGGCTTCAAGCTCAGGGAAGCCGGCGACGGCCTGCTCGAGTTCGCCGCCTTCATGCGCCGACGCCACGCGGCCTACATCACTTCGGAGTTGGCTCTGGCATGGGCGCAGCAGCCCAGTGATGCGACGCCGACCCATTGGGCGCAACGACTGAGCTTCGTTCGCGGATTCGCCCGCTATCGCAGCGCGACAGATCCGCGCACGCAGATTCCGCCGCCAGGCTTGTTGCCATTTGAACCCCGGCGGGTACGCCCCTATCTGTATTCCGACGAAGAGATCAGCCGCTTGTTGCGTGCAGCGCTCGCCATGCGCTGCCGTTATCGGCGTGACGCACTCAGGCCGAGGTTATTCCACTGCCTGTTCGGACTCCTGAGCGTCACGGGCCTGCGACTCGGCGAGGCGCTCAACCTCAAGCTTTCAGACGTCGACCTGGATGCCGCGGTGCTGACCATCCGCGGTGCCAAGTGCGGCAAGGACCGCCTTGTGCCCTTGCACGCGTCCACCTGCCACGTGCTCAGACAGTACCTTGCCGAGCGTGAACTCATTTGGGCCCGTCCCGTGTCATCCTACGTGTTCGCCTCGAAGTGGGGTCATCGACTTGATACCGGGGATGTGCATCGGACTTTCTATGCGCTGTCGCGGCAGATCGGCCTGCGCGGCCCGTCCGACAGCCACGGGCCACGCCTGCATGACATGCGTCATCGCTTCGCGACGAATACGCTCGTGCGCTGGTACCAACGGGACCAGGACCCCGAGCGCCTTCTGCCGGTGCTGTCGGCCTATCTCGGACATGTCCACGTCGCCGATACGCAGTGGTATCTGAACGGGTCCCCCGAACTGATGCGTGAGGCCATGCGTCGCCTCGAACACTGCTGGGAGGGGCGGCCATGATCCAACTCGCCAGCCTTGCCTCGCTGCTGGAGCGCTTCTTCACACAGCGCTTGATGCTGCAGCGCCAGGCCAGTGCACACACCATCAGTTCCTATCGCGACACCTTCCGCCAGTTTTTGAATTTCGCCGAGAAGCGGCTGCACAAGCCGCCGTCACGCCTGAACTTCGAGGAGATCGATGCGCCCTTGATCGCAGCGTTCCTCGATGACCTGGAGAAGCGCCGTGGCATCAGCGTTCGCAGCCGCAATCTGCGACTCACAGCGATCCATTCCTTCTTTCGCTTTGCGGCGTTCGAAGCTCCGGCGCATTCCGCGCAGATCCAGCGCGTCCTGGCCATTCCGAGCAAGCGCTACACGCGCACCCTGGTCCCGTTCCTGACCCGCGCGGAAGTCGACGCCTTGCTGCTTGCTCCGGATCGACACACATGGTCGGGGCGGCGCGATCACGCATTCATACTGGTGGCGGTGCAGACCGGCTTGCGGCTGTCCGAGATGACCGCGCTCACGCGCGACGATCTTATCCTCGGGACAGGGGCGCATCTGCGCGTGATCGGCAAGGGCCGCAAGGAGCGATGTACGCCGTTGGCCAAGCCAACGCAGGCCGTCTTGACCGCCTGGTTGCGCGAGCGACAGCGCGGCGACGGGCAAGTCTTGTTTCCCAGTGCCAAGGGCGAGCGCCTGAGTGTTCATGGGGTGCAGTACCTGCTGAACAAACATCGATTTACGGCATCGAGCACCTGTCCGTCGCTGCGACAGAAACGCGTTACCGTCCACCGCTTGAGGCACACCATGGCCATGGACCTTCTGCAGTCCGGCGTGAGGCGCTCCGTGATTGCCCTTTGGCTCGGGCATGAGAGCGTGGAGACCACGCAGATCTATCTCGACGCATCCCTCGCGATGAAGGAACAGGCTCTGGCCAAGGCCACACCACTTCAGGGGCGATCGATTCGGTATCGGCCCAGCGATCAACTCATGGAGTTCCTCAACAGCCTGTAGGTCGCCGGACTATGTCGGGCAAGCGCGCGGCAGTTGCGCGGCGCAACCAACGAAACCGCGTCATACCGGTCCGTGCGCGTCTTTCACAAGACATAGTCGGGAAGGGTACATAGTGTCGCATCCAGTGCGGCGTTGCGCGCCGCAGCTTTTCGGCGGTGACAGGGCTGATTTCGCGAAGCGTATGAGCCACATGCAGGAAGAACCGCCGCATGATGGCCCAGAGGCGCGCCGCGGTGATCCCGCTAGCGTCTTCGGCGAGCCCGGCGACGAGCGCGGTTTTCGGATCCCAGCGCGATCGCGTGATGGGCAACCGTCGATGAGCGAGATAAAGATCAATCGCTCCGCGGGCAAGCAGCGGCAGCGCGACCTTGCCGTGCTTGCTGCCCTTGCCGACGACGTTGAGCCAGAGATCGTCCTGCGCGTCCTCTTCGATATCGCCCAGACGCGCGCCGACCATTTCGCTGGGACGAAGGCCCGTGGCGTACCAGAAGTCCAGAACGAACCGCAGGCGTTGGGCGCCCTCCTCGCTCCATCCGCCGATCCACTCGATGCCATCAGCGCACGAGCGGATCAACGTCCATTCGTGCTCCGTGAAAACACGCGACGAATCGAAGGCGCCCCCTCGCTGAGCCCCCTTCACCTTGACGCCGGCAAACGGATTGGCGAGGAGGTATCGCTGCTCGATCAGCCATCGATAGAGCGCCCCGAGGACGGACAGCGCATACGCGACCGAACGGCCGGAAAGCGGCCCCTGAAACGGGCGCCACTCGGGCGACGACCGCGGCCGGGCCGGCCCGACCCACCGATCGCGAGGTGTGGGCCGGCGAAGGAACGCGCGATACGCAATCGCATCTTCCGTGGTCAGCGACGACAACGCCTTGCCGCGCTCAAGAATCGCCCAAAGCATGAGGCGCTCCGCCTCCTTGCGGTAGGCGCGCTGAGTGGCGGCGGATTCCTGCAGTTCCAGCCAGGTTCGCACGGCTTCGTAGTCGTTCCGCGCGGAGAGCGTGCAGGTCGCCTGCGGTGCTCTGAATGCGCCTCGGGAGCCGTCGACCTCCGTCGGAGCGACAAAGCGCTCCCATGGTGGGGTTTCGGTGCGGGGAACAACAACCAGCGCCCTCGCCTGCTCGGTCAGCCTCGGGTGTGCTGCAAAGAACGCCTCGATCTGGCTCGCGCTGCGGGCGCCGAGTCCTGGAACGGTGGCCCACCAGCGGCGCCGATGCGGCACGCGCACGGTCAGGTCGGCCAGGGTCTTGATGCCGCAGGCCGTGATGGCCCGCGCGGCGCGCGCCGGCAGCCAACGCCCAACCTTGTCCGTCACGAGTGGCTCGGGCACGGACAGGTTGCGCAGGGTTTCGATCGCAGCCTTGACCGCGGAGGCGCGCGCGTCCCGCTCGGCCGCGGGATGCTCCATCAGTGCCGCGAGGTCGTCCCTGTGCCTGGCCCGTGCGTAGCCAGCCAAGCCACGGCGGATGGCGCCAAGCACCGCGCGGGAGGACTGCCCTGTTGCCTTGTCCTGACCAAGGTATCGCGCGACGGCTGCGCGAGCGTCCAAGCCCGCATACCAGGCACGTAGCGCCGCAAGCGCGTCGGCGCTCGGAAATTCATCCTGTGGCCTTCGTTTCGGAGCCGGCCTGGCGTCCGGAGCACTACTTTTCATGCATCCAGTTTAGGCGACCGAGATAGCTATTGCGATAAGAAGACTCTGGGCTATCCATTTAACCGGAGTTGTGCCGCCACGGCCGGTGCTGCCGAGGGCGCTCCAGGCTTGGCGGATGCCCGCGTTTGCCCGGCGGCTTGGGCTTCTTGGCTTTGGGGCCCTTGGTCCGCACGAGGTCCTTGTATCGGACAGGGTCATGTGCGACGGCGAGTTCCATGACCCTGTAGAACAGCATCCCGCGGCTGCGCGAGCGGCGGCGGTTGAAGCGGAAGACGAACTCGTTGAGGTAGCTGGGTAGGTGCGCGGCTTCCACCGCTCCTTGGTGGGTGCCGAGCAGCCAGCGTTTTGCCAGGGACGCGATCCGATGCACAGCTGGCAGTAGCGCACCAGGGTCTTCACCGCGTGCGCTGGCGGCCCGCTGGCTGCGACGGTCATGGACGTAGCCCTTCTTCTCCAATCCTCGGTAGCTCTGCCAGGCATCGGTGATCACCGTTGCCCCCGGCTCAACGTTCGCCGACACGAAGCCCAGCAGCGACTGCGCCGAACCATCGGCGACGGGCGCCATGCGACAGCGGCCGAATCCCTTGGGCTCCAGGATCTCGACTGCGACGCAAGTCAGAATCTTCTTCCCCTGCGCACGCCCGCCAGGCAACCCAGGATCGAGCCCACCGATGTAGGTTTCGTCCACTTCTACCTTGCCCCGCAGGAGTTCCCGATCGGGACGAACCAGGACCGATCGCAACCGGTGCAGCATGGCCCAGGCCGTCTGGTACGAGCCGATCTCCAAGGTGCGCTTCAGACTCAAGGCCGAGATGCCGTCTTTGCCGCAGGCGAAGTGCCAACAGGCCGCGAACCAGACCGTGAGCGGCGTACGGGTTCGGTCGAAGATGGTCCCCGCCGTCACGGACGTGCGGTCGCCACAGTCCGCGCACATGAATCTTCCGTCTCCCAGCCGCCATCCACCGGCGTGATCGCATGCCGGGCAGACAAACCCCGATGGCCAACGCAGCCACTCCAGATAGTCCAAGCAGTCGGCGTCGGACTGAAACCACGCCTGGAACTCGCCGAGGGAGCCGGGATAGTGAATGCCTGCGCTTGGAAGCTCCATCGCGGCAGTATGCGCCTAGCTCCGGTTAAATGGATAGCCCATAGAAGACTTATCGCGATGGCGGTACTCGAGCGAGCGCCGGATCGTGATTGACCTCGGGCGCGGATCGGGCGCCTGGCCGGGAAAAAACGTCTGGTGTGAGAGCATTCGCGTTTGAGCGCATCGACCAGGGGCTGCAACTGCACGCCGCACTGTCCAACCCAGGGGCCAGTGTCGATGATGCGCACCGGCGGACACGGGCAACCGGCTACTGGCAGCGGCTGCCCCGCCGCCGCCAGTGACACGGGGCCACAGCCAAGCCTTGACACACGCGCTTCAGTTCACGCAAGTGAAGCTCGTCGCGCTGTTGACGTTTCCTGACTGATACCTGGGGTACTGCGGGTATTCGCAAAGCGGCCGAGTGCGGCCTGGTACGGCGTAGGTGTCAGTAATGACCGGAGCGACTGGAGCCTGCCCTGTGGACACCCACGTGTCCAGCGCGCCCAGGACATCCCAGGTGGGCGTAAAGGACGTGCCCACGCCAGAATGTGCGGTACCCGGCAGCTCGTAGAACTTCATGAAGCTGTTCACGACCCCACTGCCCATCTTGGCGACTACACGCCTGTAGTAATCCTCGCTGGCTTCATAAGGGATGAGCTGGTCCGAATTGCCGTGCAGCAGGATGATCTTGCCACCGCGCATGTAGAACTCGCTCAGGTCGGTCTTGGGCTGGTCCAGCAAGGCGGTCAGCTGAGAGATACGGTCCACGTAGGGCACAGGATTCGCGGGGTCCACGGTGGCCCAGCTCGCATTGCTGTCGCGCGCTACGAAGTACTTGATGTACTGCTCCGTGATGATGTGCAGATAGGGCATATTTGCGGCAGCCGGATAGGTTGGCGCAATGCTGCCCAGCCCCTGCTGCGTGACGGTGGACGACACCGAATCCGATGTCTTCGCACCAAGGTCCATGCCCCAGACGCTGTAGCCAGGGAACTGTGTTTCGCCGCTGCCAAGCGGGTAGGAGAAGGTCATCGGCGTAGCCATGGTCTTGAGTGCCATGATTTGGGCATCCGACAGACAGCTGTCGCCTTCATCCGTGCCCGACGCGCAACGCACCGGCTTGCCGGCATAGTTGGCTGTGCTTGGGTCGAAGCTAGTCTGGCAGGCCTTTGGGTTGCTGATGAGGCCATCGGTAACGCCATCAAGGCCGTCGCATACGGACATCGCCGCATCCAACACCAGCTTGCGCTTGGCCATGGATAGATAGGCGCCTGGCTGTGCAAACGCCTTTGAGATGCGTGCCCATTGCACCTGGGCCGTACCGAACATCGTGGCTGGCCAAAAGATCATGGCTGCATCGATGTCGTTGGGATATCGCTGAATCATGGCCATGGCCTCTTTGCCGCCGTTAGAGCTGCCATGGAAATACAGCTTGTCGGGCGCTTTGCCGTAGCGCACGGACACCAGCTTGGTGGCTACGTCCTTGGTCTTCTTCAGCGCCTCGTACGCATAGTTGCGCAACATCTCATCGTTGCGCGCAAAGGTGCCGTCCGATGTGGTACCGCTGTGCCCGGAGTCGCTCCCGAAGGTGACGTAACCGCGGCCCAGGGGAATCGCTACGTTGGCGGGTTGGAGGCGGATGGTTCCTGCGGTGCTGAGGATGCTGCCATTGAGGCCACCGCCACCAAACATTAGCGCTTTGCCGTTCCAGGTCTCCGGCAAGTTGACTTCCATCTTGATGGGGGAGGCCGTCGTGTCCACCGGCGCAATCTCAGCCGTCACCCTACAGAACGCGCCTACCGCCGTCGACCCCGTGCCAGATGCGGCGATGGAGGTGGCTCCGGTCACCTTCGCGCCTTGAGTCGCCAAGCCGATATCGGATGCGCTGACCGTGAGGCCCGCCATCTCGGCGCAGCTGCGCCCCCCTACTACGGCAGCACTTCCACTGCCACCGCCCCCGCAACCCGCCACGCCCGCGCTGACGATCAGGCCGAACAATACCCTGACATCCCACCTCTGGCGGGAACGACGACTATTCATGCATGTCTCCTTATTTCTGTTGATTCATTCAAACTTCAGCAGGCGCGTTGGAGAGAGTTGCATCCCGATCCGGTAGGCTGGTCGCGATGCAACTCGTGTCTCCTGTGAGCGAACATGCTCAACGCCATCGCTCGCTCCAAGAGGCCTTGGCGCGCCGATTTCGCTTCGGATTGACTTCACGGATTTCAAGATGGTTGTACTAAGCGTGTGTCACACGCCCGTAAATCATGTGTTGTCGATGCCCCTGCGACAAGATAGATTTCGCAGCGTCATATAAGAGAACGCGATATCTTCACCGTTGACATTGAACTGCCTCCCCCATCGAACCATCCGTGCTGAAGCAACGCTCGCTCCGACGCGGTGGGCTCCAGTCGAGCCAGAACCCGTGTTCAACGGTCGAGCAGTCCGTGAGCTCTCGCATTGGCGCAGATAGCGTGGGCGAACTACCTCCCCCCATCGCCGTCCGCGACCGTCGCGCTTACGGCAAGGTGCCAAAGTGCGCCTTGCTAGGACGCTTTCGCCCGAGCATCGGTCGAGCGGGATCGATCTGTCGGGTCCTGAGCTTGAGGCCGGACTGATGAGCGCAATTCCCGCCTAGGCAATGACTTTGATGTGAATACCGCTCACAAAATGTGAACCCTCATCGTTTGTCATTCACGTCAGGTCGGTCGAACATTCGTCCACACCGGCGCAACTAGCATCCGCGCGTCTGGTCCTTAAGCCCACACAAGGAATTCGCCATGTCAACCGTTCTCGAACGCCCCATTCAGAATAAGCCCGCCTTGCCCTTGCTGCCTGACGGCCGTGTTTCGGTCTATCAGCGTAATAGTCCGGTCAGTACCGTTGTCGCTGCCGGCGGACCGGGTTTGCTGAGCGTCAGACGGGGACGTTGATGACGGGCTGGAGCAGCGCGAAGGCGATCCGCCAAGCGCGCCCGTCGGCATGGACGGTGGCCGTGCGCTGGTTGATGCGCGTGACCTGTCCAACGTGTCGCTGCAGGTTCTGGTCAACGAAGCTCACGCGCTGGCCGACATGGACGTTTTCGCGCCGCGAGACCTCTGGCGGCGGGCTGGGCTTTGGTTGGGTTGGGGCCGGGCCTTGCTCGCCCTTCGGCGTCGCGCTCGGATCCGTGGTCATGATGGCCGCGTACGGCAAGCTGAACTGTTTGGCGCTGGCCTCGTCGAGTACCGTCACTCGATCGTTCTTCATGGACACGACCCTTACCTTGCGCCACTTGCCATCACCCCAGTCCAGGTAGTGGACCTGCTGGCCGAGATGCAATTGGCTGCGCGCCTGGACGATGCGCCGCGGGTCGGCCAGCAGTTGCTCGATCACCCGTGAATGTCCGCGATCCCCCGTGATTGCGGGAAGTCATCGCAACAACGATCGTCGACTCCTTTGTTGAAGGAGATCTCGATGACGGAAGTGGTAGAGGAATCGGTGGGCGAATCCGAGCGCGGCGAGGCTGCAGTGCGGATCGACTGGAGAACTGGGCGGCCCATGATCCAGCACGACGATGCGTTCTGGTGCGGGCATGAACGGCGCCGCATAGAGCAGGGCTTGAGTGTGCCGCAATACTGCGCGGCCAACGCTCTGGCGCTGTCGACGTACCGGCATCGCGTCAGTGGCAAGAAGCGCGCGAGGGCGGCGTCGCTGGGGCCCTCGTCGTCACGCGATTGCGCTGAGACACCGGCATTCGTCGCTGTCACGCCACCGCGCCAGGCAGCATCGTCGGCTGCAGCGGTCGAGATCACCCTGGAAGGCATGACGCTGCGTCTTCATGGCGAGGCAGCCGATCGCGTGCTCGATCAGGTGATCGGGCGCCTCGCATGATCCTGTCCTCGGCGATCCGTGCCTATGTGTTCACCGAGGCGGTGGACATGCGCAAGTCCATCGACGGGCTGTCGCAGATCGTGGCGGCTGCGATGGGGATGAACCCCCTGTCGGGGCAGGTGTTCGTGTTCATCGGCCGGCGCCGGGATCGCGCGAAGCTCCTGGTATGGGATCGCCACGGCTTTTGGGTCCTCTATAAACGTCTCGAGGCGGGCCGCTTTACCGACCCCGCTCGGCTGGCCGGTGGCAGCATCGCGATGAGCGAACTGGTCGCCTGGCTCGAGGGCATCGACCTGAGTCGCGCACGGCGCCTGAAGACGTTGGAGGTCAGCGCCGTCGTTTGAATTTGCAGACCATCAAACTGGCAGCGGGCAATCGGCACTTCACCGGTTGCCCGTTGTGCTTGTGGGCTGCGAACATGCGTGTCCATGCAACTGCTGAACGCTCCCATCGATCGCGCGAACCTGCCCGACGATGTGGAGACGCTCAAGGAGCTGCTGGTGCAGGCCGGCGCGGCCTTCCAGGCGCTGCGGCAGCAGGCCAACGCACAGATGGTCTCGCTGGCGGCTCAGCTGGCCGAGTTCAAGCGCAAGGTCTTCGGTCCACGCGGCGAGGCGCTGGGCATGCTGCAGCCCGAGCTCTGGCACGAGGTCGTGCAGATCCCGGTTCCCCCTGAGGCCTTCGAGGAGGTCAAGGGCCACCGGCGCCGGCGCAATGGACGCCCGGCCATCGATGCACAGCTGCCGCGACAGCGCATCGAGCATGACCTCAGCGACGAGGACAAGGCAGGCTTCAAGCGCGTGATTCGCATCGGCGAGGAGATCAGCGAGACGCTGGAGTACACGCCCGCGAAGCTGGAGGTGCTGCAGCACGTGCGGCTGAAGTATCGCTGCGAGGACGAGACCGGCCGCAGCACGATCCGCACTGCCTTCGCACAGACCTCGCCGCTCGCGCGCAGCAACGCCGGCCCTGGCCTGCTCGCTCACGTGATGGTGTCGAAGTACGCCGACCACAATCCCCTGGCGCGCATCGAACGCATCCTCGCACGGCACGATGCCCGCGTGGCGCGCCAGACGCTGTGCGACTGGACGCTGGGAGCGGCCGAACTGCTGATGCCGCTGATGCCCGTGCTGCGGCGCTACGTGCTGGGCAGCGCGGTCATCTTCACCGACGACACGACGCTGGCGCTGAAGGCCGAGCGTGGCCACAGTCGCGGCAGGACCATCACCGCGCGGCTGTGGGTGTACCTGGCTGGCGGCTGGCTGCCAGACCCCGAGCAGCGCTGGCGCCGCGTCGCACCAGCGGCGCTGTACGACTTCACCATCGACCGCTCGGGCGGGCATGCGCGGCGCATGCTGGGCGCCTGGCGGGGGTTCCTGCAAGCCGATGACTTCGCGGGGTATGCACAATCCTGGCGCGACGGCGTGACCCACGCGGCATGCCTGGTTCACGCAAGGCGCCGGTTTGCGAAGATCGTCAAGGACGCGCCCAAGGGATCGCCGCCAGGGCTAGCGCATGAGGCGCTGAAGTTCTTTGCCGAGATCTACCGCATCGAGAGCGACATCCGCGATGTCGACCCGGACCGACGGTTTGAAGTGAGGCAGCTGCAGACCAAGCCCGTGATGCAGGATCTGCACGACTGGCTTGCAGGTCATGCACCCACAGTGCTGCCCAAGTCCCCCCTGGGCGAGGCCTTCGGCTATGCGTTGAGCAACTGGGCGGCGCTGAACACCTTCGTCGAGCATGGAATCCTGGAGGCAGACAACAACGTGAGCGAGCGCGCAATGAAACCTGTGGCTCTGTCGAGGAAGAACTGGCTCTTCGCGGGTTCCGAGCGCGGTGGGCATGCCGCGGCCGTGGCCTTCAGCCTCATTGAAACCTGCAAGCTGAATGGCATTGAACCCTACGCGTACCTGCGCGACGTGCTCCAGCGCATCAACGGTCATCGCCAGGATCGGCTGGAAGAGTTGCTGCCGATGAACTGGAGGCCGGCATGAATGCCCGCACCCCACCGATGCAGGACGCGGCGTTGATCGAGGCGCTGAATCAAGCGACGAGTCTCGAGTTGTACCAACTCAGCGCGCTCGTGGAGCGACTGATGACCGACCCGCGACGCATCGTGGCCGTGCGCAAGGACCTGCACCTTGGGCAGGTCGTGCGCTTCTACGATGAGCGCCGCGACACGATGCGCGAAGGCCGGATCGTCGAAATGCGCGATGCGCAGGTGACGCTACACGACACGCAGCAACGAGTGCAGTGGAAGTTGCCCTACGCCGCCATCGAGCCCCCGCCGCCCGACGCACAGCCGCGGCCGCAAACACCGCCAGCTTCACCACCGCCTGCAACCTCCCCGAAACCCACGCGCGCCGACTTCGCACGCGGTGACAAGGTCTCCTTCACCGATCGCCATCTGCAGACGCACGTTGGCGTCATCACCCGCAGCAACCCCAAAACAGCCACTGTCGATACCGGCGAGGCGTCCTGGAGCGTGCCCTACGGCGGCCTCAGGCGCGTGCTCGACATCTGACAGTCCCGGCACCGTCTCCGTCAAGCGACGGGTAAGACCGGACACTCACGATCACCCAGCTGAGGTGGTACAGCTCGGCGCTGGTGGCCATGGGCAAGTCTTCGATCCGCGAGATGCTCAGCATGGGCGTCATTTTGCCCGGCGCGCCGGACTCAGGCGGCTTGAGCGAGGTCCTCGTGCCGGGCGGGGCGCGCCTGCTGGAGCTGCGGCGCCACGATCCAGGGCAGCAACTCGTCGATGCGGTTGACTGGATGATCGGCGATTCGATCGAGCACGTGACGCAGATACGCCTGTGGGTCGATCCCGCTTAACTTTGCCGAGCCGATCAAGGTGTAAATCACCGCGGCGCTGTGACCGCCGGTGTCCGATCCCAGATGCAAGTAATTTTTTCTTCCGATCGCAACGCCTCGCAACGCACGCTCGGCGGCATTGTTATGTGCCTCGATGCGCCCGTCATCCAGGAAGCGCGTGAGTGCCGTCCAGTTGCCAAGCGTGTAGCCGATCGCCAGCGCCATGGGCGCTTTCGCCGAGAGCTGCGCCAAGGCGTCGTTCAGCCAGAGCTTCAGATCGTCGAGCATCGGGCGCGTACGCGCCTGCCGCACCCGCAGGCGCTCCTCAGGGGGCTTGCCGTTGATCTCGGCCTCCACCTTGAAGAGCTTGCCGATGCGCAGCAGCGCCTGGTGCGCCAACGTGCCGGCCAGCTTATGCTGGCGTTCGTGGATGTCCCACACCTTACGGCGCGCGTGGGCCTTATCCAGAGATCGGGATAAGAGCCATTATCTCGACTGCCGTTTTATCCGGGGCAACCGGGCCAATGGGCAGATCTGGCGCGGGCTGCGTATGGTCCTGGCCCCGCATAAATCCGGCGTGGTCAAAGCGATTGCAAGAACGCGAGCAGGTCAGGCTTCGGTTTCCACGGCTTGGCGCTCGAGCGTTCGAGCCCGGCATGATGCCAGAAGGCCTGCATTGCCTCACGCTTCATCTGCAGGTTTGTCGTTATGTATCGACCGGTGGTAGCGACGCTCGCATGGCCGAGGTAGTCGCGGATCACTGTCACGTCGGTTCCCGACTGCAGCAACGCGACGGCACAGCTGTGGCGTAGTACGTGTGGGGTGATCTTCTTGCGTGATAGCGCCGGGCGCTCGCTTACGACGGCTGAAGCATACTTGTGCAGGATGTAGTCGATTCCGTCGCGCGTCAATGGTTGGCCTCTGCGGTTGAGGAAGACATGCTGCTGGTCATGAGTTCCCGCCATCCCACTCAGTCGATGCAATGCGTCGGCGGTCTCCCGCCATAGCGGCAACAATCGCTCCTTCTGGCCTTTGCCACGCAGGCGAACCTGTCGCGGCGCGGTTAGGTGGAGATCGCTCCAGCAAACGTCGATGGCCTCGTTCACTCGAGCGCCGCAGTTGTAGAGAAATAGCAAAAGCGTGTAGTCGCGCCAGCCATCAGCGGTGCGCCGATCGGGCTTACCGATGATCGCACGTACGTCGTCGGCCTCGAGGTAAGTGGCAGGGCGCTGGCGAGCCTTCTTGGAGGGAATGGCCAGCACTCGTGTGTACTGCTGGGAGTGCGTGAGGTCGTTGCGGATCAAGTGCTTGAAGAAACCACGGATGGCGGACCGTCGACAGTTCCGTGTGGCAGCCGAGTTCGAGCGCGCGGCCTCAATATGATCAAGAAAGCGCCCGATCGTGTCGGCGTCGAGATCGCTTAGTTCGACAGAGGCGACATTGCGTCGCTTGCGTTGGGCAACAAACTCGAACAACAACTTCAGGGCATCCCGGTAGGCGCGCACCGTATGAACGCTGGCGCCGCGTTGACACGGAAGATACTCGGTGAAGAACGACTCGACGAGGGCGAACAGAGTCCGAGAAGCTGCCTTGCTCATCTCGGCCGCCTCGCATGATGCAGGTGCTCCTCGAAGCGACTGCTGGCCAAATCCAGCAATTGCGGCGTTGCCTTGAGATAGACCTCGGTGCCGAGCACGTTCAGGTGCCCCAGGTACGCGGACAACCACGGTAGCCTGGCGTGCACATCAACCCCTTCGACTGACCATGCCGTGAGTCGATGGACAGCGAAGGCATGACGCAACTCATACGGCCGTGCACCGACTCGTCCGCTCTGCGGCTTCATGCCAAACTTGCGTAGCAATACCCGCAATGCCTCCGAGGCGGACTTGACCGTCAATGGAGAAGAATCCTTGCGCAGAAACAGTACCGCCGGATCGGGTCGATGGGTGTTGCCCAACAATTGCTGACGCGCTTCGATGTAGTGCAGGAGTTCCCTTACCAGGTCGTCACGAATTGCCACGATGCGAGAGCGCCCCTTGCTGTGCTGAACGAGCAACGTTCCTCGCTTGAGATCGACATCGACCATCCGCAATCGCACGGCTTCGCCCAACCGCATGCCCGTGCAGTAAAGCACCAAAACCAAGGCGCGGAACATGGGACTCCAGATGAAGCGCCCGTTGTGGTTGGTCGCGGCGGCTAGCAACTGACGAACCTCGTCATGCGAGAAAATGTACGGCTGGAAGTGCGACTCCTTGACCGGCGCCAGCGCATGCTCCGGAACATAGCTCGACGGATCGTGACGCCGACGATACAGGCAGAGTTGGCGAACGACGCCGAACTCAAGACCCACGGTAACCGCCTTGCGTCCCGCGATACGTGCGGTCCAGCGTGCCACAGCAACATCGAGTCTCACTCCGCCGTCGCGGCCCCAATGCGAGGCAACGAATTGAATGAAGCCGCCGATGACGAACTCGCCACGGAGGTAGCTCTGCCCCATCGCGCGTTTGAAACGCAGGAAATCCTGCGCGTCGCGGGCGAGTTCTGAGGCGGTCACGATCGTTGTCATGTTGGTACGGGCAGCGAGACTTCTCGCAGCGACTCGGTCGCGATGCGTACATACGCAGACACCGATTCGGAATCGCGGTGGCCGAGCAAGTCGGAGAGCACGCGTGGGCGTGTACCCACGTCAAGGTGACGCGCGGCATTTGAATAGCGTAGGGCGTGACTGCCGAGAAATTCTGCGTCGATTCCGGCTGCATGGGCATGCTTGACGAGCACGTGGCGGACAGCGGAGGAAGCCGTCAGGGGGCCATAGGGCATCTTCATCTGCACGAACAAATGCCGGGTCGATGCGTACGATGGTCGTCCGTGCAGCAGGTAGCGTGCCAGAACCTTGGCAACGGCGGGAAGCAGTGGCAACGTAAAGGAGACGCCTGTCTTCGGCCGCACGACCTTAAGCGTGTTGGCCTCCCAGTTGATGTCCTCAAGTTGCAACCGGATGACCTCGCCGGCGCCGAACCCGTATGTGCTCATCATCAGCAATAGCGCGTGATCGCGCAGCCCTCGAGCCGACGACCTATCGATGGCTCTGAGAAGGTGTTGCACGTCTTCCCATGGCAACGCGCGCCGCGGGCGGTCATACCTGGGTTGAACCGGCGAGATCACGGCTTCGGCCAGATCGACCGATATGCGTCCCGTGGCAAGCAGGAAGCGCGCGAAGGACCGAATGCCGCCAGCAATATCGGCTGTCGTCGACCGCGCGTATCGTTGTGCGAACTCGATTAGAAACTCATCGATGTCGCGCAGCGACATCGTTCTCCAGGTCTTGCCTTGCCGTGCAAGGAACTCCAATACTTTGCTGACCTGATCTAACCGCTTGCGCACGGTCACTTCCGGATTGCCGCGCTGATGCGCGAGGTGATCGCTGTAATCCCGTAGCACTGCCGAGGACGGCGGTCGAACGTTCGCTGCTGGCTGCCAATTGGGGAGTGGGATCTTCATCACCATGTACACGCGGGTCAGCGCGTAGAGCGCGGAGCGTGCGCCGCTCAGTCGATCGGCATCAAGCTCTCGCTGGCGACCATACCAAGCGATAAAGCGGCGCGTTCCGCGCAACGTTAGCTCGACACGCTCATCCAACCCGCGTTGAGCACAATAGGCGCGGAATCGCGTCACCCACGCCAGGTACAGGCCGGCAGTGCTGTCTTGCACGCAATGGTTGGCACGCCAGACTCGGCGCATGTCCGCGGTCGTCGGAATGCTGATTGCTGACTTCGAATTGACGGATTCGTATCGCATGGTTGATGCTTGGCATCGGTGGCGACAACGTAGCGCAAATCGAATTCCTCGTCAGTCCCCATCTTGTGTTGGTTGCTCGCATGCAAACGCTCTCCACCCTGAACCGAAAGGAAGCCCAATGGCGCCAATATGCATTGCAAAAACTGCGGAGCGAGCGCGCCACGCAGCAAGAAGAGTACGTTCCCTGAGATTGGCTGAGTCGGTGGCGTGACACATGACGAAAAGGCAGTGAGAGGCGCGATCGAAGTCAAGCGCAGAACGGCGTCGAGTGCGATGTGAACCGTCCTGACTCGACGGCGAAGCCAGCGCAGTGCGCTCGGCAGCGTCACATCCAGGCCGCGCAACGCGCAAGCGGTGACCTCCATGCTCTTGCTCGATGCCGCCATGTTGACGGCAGCTTCGACATCCGCAAGAAGGCCCGGCATCCTCGCTGCAAGAAAATCGGGAAGCAGACTGAATGTTCGGTGGCCCTGAGGGCAGTACCAACGGGCGATGCGAACCCCTTGCGGTGTCCCCCTTGCGTAGCTGCCATGGCGAGCCAGACCGCACCCGCCGCTCGGATGAAGTGGACAAACGGGAACGAGAGCATCACGCCACTCTCGGCCGGCGACGTATGCCTCGGGACTCGACCGTGTATGCAGCGGAATCTGCAAATCTGTGCCTCACCGCGTCAACGCTTCTCGACGCTAACCGTAAATTATCTGGAGTTCGAAGACCCGGTCTCCTCAAGGGTAGAGACAGGGGCTGAAGGCTTCTACCCCGGATAAAACGGCAGTCGAGATAATGACTCCAGCATGCAGCCTCGATGACCTGGCCGTTCTCGTAGAGGGGGTGATAGCCGGCGAAGGCGTCCGCTTGCAGGATGCCTCGGAAGCTCTCCAGGTGGCGCACGGGATGTTCGCCCTTGCGGTTCGCCGAGTACTGGAACCAAACCGCTGGAGCGGCCGACTCGCCACTAGGTCGATCATCGCGCACGTAGACCCACAGCCGCCCGGTGCGCGCCTGGCTTCCTTTGCCGCCGAGCACCCGGATGGGCGTGTCGTCGCCGTGGATCTTCCCGGCGCGTAGAACATACCGGCCCACCGCGTCGGCCAGAGGCGTCATCAAACGTGCCGCCTGGCCAACCCAATCCGTCAGCGTGGAGCGAGACAACTCCACACCGTCCCGGGCATAGATCTGACACAGCCGATACAGGGGTGTGTGATCGGAGAACTTGCTCGTCAGCATGTGGGCGAGCAGGCCGCTACCGGCCAGGCCGCGTGCAATGGGGCGGCTCGCGGCCGGCGCCTGTGAGATCGTGCGGCAGCCGCCACAGGCCAACTTGGGGCGAACATGCCGCACCACATGGAAGGTGCCGGGCTCGTAGTCGAGAACCTCCGAGACGTCCTGTCCAATCTCGCGCAGCCCACCGCCGCAGGTTTCGCACTTGCAACCGTCGGCTTGGTTGGGCATGTGCATCACGGTGCGCCGCGGCAGATGATCGGGCAGTCCACGCGCGGCGGCTTGCTGGCGGGCCTTGCGCTTGTCGCGAGCGTCCTGCAGCGAGTTGATGTTGGACGTACCTTGCGCACCGTCCTGGGCGTTCTCGGTGTCGATCGCCGGAGCAGTTTCCAACGGCACGGCCGGCGATGCCTGCCCACCCACCAGTTCGAGTTGAGCGTGCTCGAGCTGCTCGCTGGAGCGGCCGTACTTCATGCGACGCAGATAGGCCAGTTCAACCTTCAGCTTGTCGATCGTCAGCAGCGCGATCTTCAACGCCTCTTGCGAACGCAGCACCTCGCCGCTGAGGGCGGCGTTGCTGGCGAGCAGTTCTTCGGCAGTCACGGCATGACTGTTCCAGGCACACGCGGCACCACCAACGGGAGTTGCCCTGTCAACGATCGATGTGTCGGCTATGCAGCGGCGCGTGGCCGCCAGGTCCGTTCAGGTCGGCGCCAATCGATGCCCTCCAGCAGCATCGACAGCTGTGCCGCGCTCAGCGCAATCGAACCGGATTCGGCCTGCGGCCAGATGAAGCGGCCGCGCTCCAGCCGCCGGGCCAGCAGGTACATGCCGTCTCCATCGCTCCACAGCAGCTTGACCAGATCCCCGCGGCGGCCGCGGAAGACGAAGACATGACCACCGTAAGGATCTTCAGTGAGCACCGTCTGCACTTTGACGGCGAGTGAGTCCATGCCGCAGCGCATGTCGGTGACCCCCGCAGCCAGCCAGATCCGGGTGCCCGCGCGTGGGCCGATCATGCCGATTGGCGCAGCGCGCGCAAGACGCTGCACAGACTGGCTTCGTCGACGGTACCGCGCAGGCGAAGGTGGGCTCCGGCGAGCTCCAGTTCGATGACGCCTGGACGCGACGAGCGATTCGTCGCCGGCGCCGACCCGGACGACTCCTGCACGCCTTGCTCTGCGAGCATCTCCTCAGCGGGGCCAGCAAGCCGCACAGGCAACAACACCGCGGATTCCGAAGACCTGGCCACGATCCCCGCGCGCGCGTGCTCGCGCCGCCAGGTGAACAACATGTTGGCATTGATGCCATGCTCCCGCGCAACGGCCGATGCCGACGCCCCGGGTTGCATGCTCTGCTCGACGAGCTTGGCCTTGAACGCTCGATCGTGATGCCGCCGTCTCGGCTCCGCCTCACTCTTCATGATGTACATGCACTCCTGTTGATGGACACCTATTGGTGCGCCATTTCTTCAGGTCACATGCTGTCTGGCCTCGCCAAGTTAAACAAGAACGGCCTACGTCGGACTATTACCTATCAGCCGCAGCAGAAGGGGTTGATCTACCCCGAGCTCGCCGCCTTCTCGACCTATGAGGAAGAGCGCCAGCATCTCAAGCAGCGATTGGTCGCGGCCTGCCGTGCATTCGCCCTGGAATGGGCTGCGAAAGGCGGATGGTGCGTCGTGATGGAGGCATCAATGATTGTGACGAGGCGGGTCGCCGGCCACGCCGCGGTACTTGATCGCCAGTTCCATGCACGCGCCCGAGTCGAGTTGTCCGACGGTCGCGCGATAGACCTCCTGCCACGGCGTCTGGCTCGGCCGGATCGCCGGCGGCCCTTCACTCTTGCGGCGCGCGATCTCCTCGTCGGACACCAGCGCGTTGCATTGCCCGGCGTTCAGGTCGATGCGGATGACATCGCCCGTGCGCAGCCAGGCCAGCCCGCCGCCGATGGCGCTCTCGGGCGAGGCGTTGAGGATCGACGGACTGTCCGAGGTCCCCGACTGCCGCCCGTCTCCCAGGGTGGGGAGACTGGTGATCCCGCGCTTGAGCAGCGCATCCGGCGGCTGCATGTTCACGACTTCCGCGGACCCGGGCCAGCCGACGGGACCCGCACCGCGTATCACGAGGATGCAGTTCTCGTCGATGGCGAGCGCCGGGTCGTTGATGCGTGCGTGATAGTCGTCGGAATCCTCGAAGACGATCGCCCGGCACTCGAACTGTCCCTCGGCGCCCGGCCGGCTCAGGTTGCGCTCACGAAACTCGGCGGAGATCACGCTGGTCTTCAGGATCGCGAAGTCGAACAAGTTGCCGCGGAGGACGAGGAAGCCCGCGCGATCCCTGAGAGGGTGCGCGAACTCGCGGATCACCTCGCGGTTCACGCTTTCCCGGCCTTGGAGGTTCTCTTCCATCGTCTTGCCGGTGACCGTCGGCCGTGCGCTGCGCAACAGGCCCGCCTGCTGGAGTTCCCACATGACCGCCGGCACACCTCCCGCGCGATGAAAGGCCTCGCCCAGGTACTTGCCCGCCGGCTGCATGTTCAGCAGCAACGGCACATCGAAGCCGAACTCGGTCCAGTCGCTCGGACGCAGATCCACGCCCGCATGGCGCGCCATGGCCATCAGATGCGGCTGCGCGTTGGTGGAGCCGCCGATCGCGGCGTTGACGACGATGGCATCGAGGAAGGCATCCCGCGTGAGGATCGACGAGGGCCGCCGGTCCTCGCAGGCCAGCTCGACGATGCGGCGCCCGGTTTCGTAGGCGATCTGCCCGCGTTCCCGGTAGGGCGCGGGGATCGCGGCGCAGCCCGTCAACGACAGGCCCAGCGCCTCGGCGAGGGCGTTCATGGTCGAGGCCGTTCCCATGGTGTTGCAGTGCCCCACCGAAGGCGCCGATGCGGTCGCGATGTCCATGAACTTGGCTTCGTCGATCCGGCCCGCCGCCAGAAGCCGCCGGCTCTTCCAGATCGCCGCCCCGGAGCCGACGAGTTCTCCTTCGAACCAGCCGTCCAGCATCGGGCCGCCCGACAGCACGATCGTGGGGATGTCCACGGTTGCCGCGGCCATGACCTGCGAGGGCGTCGACTTGTCGCAGCCCGTGGTCAGCACCACGGCGTCGATCGGGTAGCCGTGCAGGATCTCGACCAGCGCCATGTAGGCCAGGTTGCGGTCGATGGCCGCGGTGGGCCGCCTGCAATTCTCGAAGGTCGGATGCACGGGGAATTCCATCGGAATGCCTCCGGCGTCGCGGATGCCGTCGCGCACGCGCTTCGCCAGTTCCAGATGGACCCGGTTGCACGGATTGAGGTCGCTCCCGGATTGGGCGATCCCGATGATGGGTTTGCCGGAGCGCAGTTCCGCCGGCGTGATGCCGTAGTTCATGAAGCGCTCCAGATAGAGCGCCGTCATGTCGATGTGGTCGGGATTGGCGAACCAGTCCTGCGATCGAAACCGGCGAGTGGTGCGGGTACCTTCTGTCATGCAGCCATCCTTGTGTGCAAGCGGTTCTGAGGCAGACCGCTGATAGGTGAGCGGAAAGAGAACAAGCCGCCCGCCAGCGGCTGACGCCGAAGATCGTCCCGCGACAGTCCCTTGGTGGCGGTCGTCACGAAAACGGTGCGCAGGTCATCGACGCCGAAGGCCAGCTTGGTTATGTTGGCGCAAGGAAAGCGAACGCTTTCCAGGTATTCGCCCTGCGGCGAAAATCGGTCGATGCGCCAGCCTCCGAACATGGCGACCCACAGGCAACCTGTGGAATCCACCGCCATGCCGTCGGGGTATCCATCAGGCTCGACTTGCAGGAACTTCCGCTTGTGGGCCAGATGTCCATCGTCACCCACGTCGAAGGTGTAGATGCAACGCGCGAGCGTATCGGTGTGATAGAGCGTGCGGCCATCAGGGCTCATCGTCGGGCCGTTGGTGATGACATAGCCTGCGTCGTGGGACACGAGTCCGCCACCAGCGGCCAGGCTGTACAGCGCTCCAGACTGCTCCAACTCGCTGTCATCCATCGATCCGAACCACACTCGCCCCTGGATGTCCACGTAACCATCGTTCAGGCGATTTCCGGGAAGCTCCGGCTCGACTTCCACCAAAGGCGTAAACCGCTGGCTTGCAGGTCTGGACGGCTCGAAGAAGTAGAGTCCATCGTTCAGGCCGCAGATGAACTGCTCGTCGTCGATCGGAACCAGGAACCCCGGTTGTCCCGGAGTCGGCCAGCTGTCACGCCGACCGGAGTCCACCGACCATCGATGTATTCGGCGGCCCTTGATGTCGACGAAATACACCGCACGTTCGGAGGCTTGCCAGATTGGGCCTTCGCCGAGTTGTGCACCCAGTGGCCAGACGCAATGCGGATCGATGCCGTTCATCCGCCGTACCAGCCAGCGTCCACGAAGTACTCGCGCCCGGAGCATCGGGCCGCATCGTCCGACGCCAGAAAGAGCGCCATCGCCGCGACATGTGCCGGGTCGACGCGTTGCTGCAGGCACTGCGCGGCCACCACTTTCGCCTCGCTCTCGGGTGTTTGCCACAGCTGCATCTGGCGCGGCGTGCGCACCGCACCCGGAACGATGCAGTTGACGCGGATGTCGTATCTGCCGAGGTCGCGCGCCAATCCCTTGGTCAGTCCTTCGATGCCTGCCTTGGCGGTCATGTAGATCGACAGGTTGGCCAGCGCAAGATGCCAGGAGATGGAGCCGAGGTTCAGGATCACGCCGCCGCCCGCCGCCTTCATTCCGCTCGAAACAGCTTGTGCGCAGAAGAACTGGTGCCGCAGGTTGACGGCGATCCGCTGGTCCCAGTAGTCCGTCGTGACGGCGTCGACTTCATGTCGATCGTCATTGGCTGCGTTGTTGACGAGGACGTTGATCGGTCCACCCGATGCCTCGATCGCTGCGAAGGTCGCCTGGACAGCCTGGATGTCGGTCAGGTCACAGCGATGGAAGACAGGCGGGTGCGCGCTGTCGCGGAGCTTCGATTGGAGCGCCCGGCCTTCCAAGTCGGCGATGTCCAGGAAGAACACCTTGGCGCCTTGCCGGGCGAAGGCTTCGACCATGGCCGCGCCGATGCCGGAGGCCCCTCCCGTGATGACGACGCGCTTGCCCGCAAGGCTCGGATAGATGGCAGACATGGATGAGTCCCTTCTGTTGATCGGTTCGCCTCAGGAAGCGGCAATGCCGCGCAAGGACAGATTTCGGTAAAGAGCCCGGACGCCGAAGGTCCAGGGGGCGATGGCATCGGAGCGCTGCACGTGATTGACCAGGGCGCCCAGCGACGGCGTCGAGATCGTCACGCGGTCACCGAGGCGGTGCGTGAAGCCCTTGCCTTCGGCCCCGCGGTCCTCGATCGGGGAGAACATCGTGCCGAGGAAGAGGAAGAAGCCGTCCGGATACTGGTGATGTGGACCGCAGGTCTGGCGCACCAGGTCGGCGGGGTCGCGGCTGATCTCGGCCATGCGGCTTGCGCCTTCCAGCCGGAAGCCGTCGTCCTGCCCCTCGATGGTCAGGCTCACGGTGGCCGCGCGGATGGTGTCCAGCGTGAAGTCCTCGTCAAACAGGCGCAGAAACGGCCCGATGGCGCAGGAGCCGTTGTTGTCCTTGGCTTTGCCCAGCAGGAGGGCGCTGCGGCCTTCGATGTCGCGGAGGTTGACATCGTTGCCCAGCGTCGCGCCGACGATCTGCGAGCGACTGGTGACGGCCAGCACGATCTCGGGCTCAGGGTTGTTCCACGACGAGCCGGGGTGCAATCCGACGTCCGCGCCGAATCCGACCGCCGACATGGGCTGCGCCTTCGAGAACACTTCGGCATCGGGGCCGATGCCGACTTCCATGTACTGCGACCATGTACCCTGGCGGATGAGTTCACGCTTGAGCGTTTCCGCTTCGGGCGAGCCGGGTCGGATGGCCGACAGGTCCGTCCCGATGGTGCGTTGCAGCTCAGTGCGGATCTGCACGGCCTTGGTCGCATCGCCGCCGGCCTGCTCCTCGATGACGCGCTCCAGCAGGCTCACGGCGAAGGTGACGCCGCATGCCTTGATGGCCTGCAGGTCGCAAGGGGCCAGGAGCTTCTCGGCGCCAGCTTCTCCCGAGGCCTTCATGGTCTTGTTCAGCCACCCGGCCACTTCACCCAGAGGCTCCCCCGGGCAGTTGCGGATGAATTCAAGAAGGTCCTGGCGCTCGAGAAGGTCGGAGACCGTGGGCGCCGAGGCGGTGATGTCCACGACTCGACCGTCTCGAACCAGCACCACGCAAGGTCCGTTGACGGGGCCTGAACGCCAGACCCGGCCGACGAGCAAGGCGCCGGAAACGTCGGCAGGAAGAAACGATGGATGGAGGTTCGATTGCATTGCAAGATCTACAGGGGTGATGCCGGGGACCTGGTACGCGAAAGGTCACCCGCCGATAGGTCCTTCATCACGGGATCATCCGGTTGCGCGATGCTGGCGCGGAAGTCGATGACTCTCAGAAAATCCATTGACCAGCTCCTGCTCTTTCAGTTGATTCGTTGCTCGGTCGCCGCGTCGAACAGGTGCGCGTGTTCGCTCTGCACGGCGATCCGGATGACCTCGCCGGGACCGGCGGTGATGCGTTCACGGAAGACCGCGGTGATCTCCTGCCCACCGATGTGCGCCATCACCTGGGTCTCCGACCCGGTCGGCTCGACCACCTCGACCGTGACGGGAAGCCCTGCGGCGTCGAGCGAAAAGTGCTCGGGCCGGATACCGTAGACCGCAGGTAGCCCCGGGCTCGCCGTCGGCGCATTGGAAAACGGGAGCGTCAGGCCGCTGGCGCCGTCGACTGCAAAGCCGTCTCGCTCCACCTTCCCCTCGATGAGGTTCATCGCGGGGCTGCCGATGAAACCGGCAACGAACAAGTTAGCCGGACGGTCGTACAGCTCAAGTGGTGCTCCAACTTGTTCGACGATGCCACCATGCAGGACCACGATCTTGTCGGCCATCGTCATGGCCTCGACCTGGTCGTGGGTCACGTAGACGATGGTGGTTCCCAGGCGCTGGTGCAGGGCCTTGATCTCGGTGCGCATCTGCACGCGCAGCTTGGCGTCGAGGTTGGACAGCGGCTCGTCGAACAGGAACACCTTCGGATCGCGGACGATCGCCCGGCCCATCGCGACGCGCTGGCGCTGGCCTCCGGAGAGCTCCTTCGGCAGGCGACCGAGCAGCGGTTCGCGGCTCAGGATCTTGGCCGCACGCGCGACCTTCGGGTCGATCTCGCTCTTCTTCGCGCCGCCCATCTTGAGCGAGAACGCCATGTTGTCCTCGACCGTCATGTGCGGATAGAGCGCGTAGCTCTGGAACACCATGGCGATGTCGCGCTCCTTCGGCTCGACATCGTTGACGACTCTCTCACCGATGCGAATCTCGCCCGCCGAAATGTCCTCAAGTCCGGCAATCATCCTCAGCAGCGTCGACTTTCCACAGCCGGAGGGTCCGACCAGGATCACGAACTCGCCATCGTCAATTTCGACATTGACGTCGCGGATGATTTGAACCGCGCCATAGTTCTTCTGAACTCTCCGGATGCTGACTGCAGACATGCTTGATCCTTGTGATTGCCTGGTTGTGGGGCGTACGAGCGACGGGCGTCAACCCTTTACAGAGCCGGAGGTCAGGCCGGCGACGATGTGCTTCTGGGCGGCAAAGAACATGATCACGGCCGGAAGGATCGTGAGCGTGATGAATGCCAGCACCAGGTTCCAGTCGGTCGAGAACTCGCCCTGGTAGGCCATGATCCCGAGCGGCCAGGTGTAGAGCGTCTCGCGGTTGAAGACCACCAGCGGCAGCAGGTAGGAGTTCCAGCTGTGCACGAAGACGATCACCGCCACGGTGGCCAAGATGGGGCGCGACAGCGGCAGCACGATGTGCCAGAAGAACCTGAAGTAGCCGCAGCCGTCGATCAAGGCCGCCTCGAACAATTCCGCCGGCAGTTGCTTGAAGTAGTTGCGAAACAGCAGGATGCTCGACGCCAGGCCGAAGGCCACCTGTGGCAGCACGACGCCCCAGTAGTTGTCGAGCAGGCCCAGGTCCCGGATCTGGATGAAGAGCGGCAAGATGGCGGTCGCCGCCGGGAACATCAAGCCGAGAAGCAGGTAGTTGATGAGGAAGGTCGAGCCGAAGAACTTGATGTGCACGAACACGAAGGCCGCCATCGCCGAGACCATCACCGTCAGGATGACCGTCAGCACCGCGATCACCGCGGAATTGCCCATCAGCTGCCAGTAGCGGCTCCCGCCCAGGATGTCCCAGTAGTTGCGCCATTCCCATTGGGCCGGAAATCCGAACGGGTTGACCCGCAGGTCGCCGAGCGTCTTGAATCCGCCCAGCACGGTGGCGACCAACGGGATCAGCACCAGGCCGGCAACGAGGAACAGCGCTGCGTAGCGAACGACCGGCGACATCGACGCCGACTTCGAAGGGGTTGTATCGTGACTAGTCATGGCGCATCAGGATCCGTTTGTAGCCAAAGGCGAAGACCACGCAGATCAGGAACAGGACGACACCGACGGCGCTGCCGAATCCGATCTCCATGCGAGTCACCCCGTAGCTGTAGAGGAAGGTCACCATGGTCTGCGTGCTGTCGGACGGACCGCCCTTGGTCAGCGGCATGATGAGATCGAAGAGCTGGATCGATCCGAGGATCGCGAAGAACACCGACAGCCTGATCGTCGAGCCCAGCAAGGGCACCGTGATGCGGGTGAAGATCTGCCAGCGCGACGCGCCGTCGATGCGAGCAGCTTCATAGAGGCTTCGATCGATCTGCTGCAGTCCGGCGATGTACAGGATCATGTGGAAGCCGAAGTACTTCCAGATCACGACGACCAGGATGGCGTACATGGCGAGGTCCGGTTCGGACAGCACATAGGGCGCGCTCGCTCCGAACGCTTCCCAGACCTTGGCCAGGAGGCCGTAGTCGCCGTCGTAGACGAAGCGCCAGATGAGGCCGGCCGCGATCTCCGCCAGGATGTAGGGCAGGAAGAAGATCAGCCTGAAGGTGGTGGTGCCGCGCACCTTGTCGGCCAGCAGCACCGCCATCGCCAGGGCCAATGGCAACTGCACCGCCAGGGACCCCACGATGATCAGCAGGTTGTTGCCGAGGGCCGTGTGGAACGCGGGGTTGCGGAACAGGTCCACGAAGTTCCGCAGGCCGATGAAATTGGTGGGGACACCGTAGCCGTTCCAGCTGAAGAAGCTGTACCAGCCGGCCGCCCCCATCGGGAAGGCAACGAACAAGGTGAACAGCAGGATCGCCGGCGGCAGAAAGAACAGCACCACCGTCGTCGTGCCGCCGACTCGTTTGGATGGCTTGCGGCGCCAGGCCCGCGACCAGCCTGTCGGGGCGGCGGGCATGGCAGCGCCCGCACTGTGATCGATCATCGTCACGTTGGATCCTTCCCGCGGATCGCTCAGTTGGTGCCGTTGGCGCGCTGCCAGGCGGCCTGCACGGCAGCCGCGGCGTCCGCCGGCTTCATCTTCCCGGTGGCGAGATCGACCGACACGTCGTTGACGACCGCACCGACCGACGGGCCAAGCATCTGGTCGTAGTAGATCTGGTGGTAGTGCGACTTCGAGACGTTCTCTGCCAACTGGCGAAGGATCGGGTTCGCGATGGCATCCTGCGTTCCGTTCACCACCGGGATGTAGGAGCCGCGCTCAGCCGGGATGCGCTGGTTCTTCGCCTCCGAGAAGAAGCGCAGGAATTCGACGGCCTCCTTCGGCGAGCCCTTGGTGACCAGCCAGCCGTTCATGCCGCCCAGGGTGTCGCTCGGGTCGCCCTTGCCGCCCGCCACGGCCGGGAAGGGGAACCATCCCAGCTTGTCCTCGGGAATGCCGAGCTTGTTCGCGGAGTTCGCCTTCATCGAGCCGAGCATCGAGTTCAGCTGCAGCACCATGGCCCCCTTGCCGTCGCCGAACTGGCCCGAAGACTGGGGAAACGTGGCGCCGAGGTAGCCCGGCTGGAACGGCTTCAGGTCGGTGAGTTGCTGGAACAAGGTGCCCGCCTGGACGAAGGTGTCGCTCGCAAAGCCCTTGCCTTCGCCTTGCATGGCGGAGTCGAAGGCGGCCTTGCCGCCGATCCGCAGGGCCAGGTGCGACCAGTAGAAGTGCAGCGGCCACTTGTCACCGCCGCCGACGATGATCGGCGTGGTCCCCGAGTCCTTGATCTTCTTCACGGCGCCGAGCAGGTCGTCCCAGGTCTTGATCGAACCGGCGTCCACCCCGGCCTTCGCGAACAGGTCCTTGTTGTAGAAGAACCCGACCTGGCCCAGCTGCAGCGGTACGCCGTAGACCTTGCCGTTGACGGTAAAGGCCTGCAGCGCAGCCGGCATGAAGCTCTCGCGCCACTTCGCGTCCATGGGCGCCGAGATGTCCTCGACGACGCCGGCCTTGATCTGGTCCCGCATCGTCCCGCCGCCCCAGCTGTACAGGATGTTGGGCCGGTCGGGCGACTGCAGCAGCGTGGTCAGCTTCTTCTTGTACGACTCGTTCTCGAGGTACTGGATCTCGACCTTCACGCCGGGGTGCGTCGATTCGAAACGGCGCGCAACGTCGTTGTAGAAGGCGCCGGTCTCGGGGTTCTGGTCCACATGCATCAGACGAACCGTCGTGTCGGCCAGGGCACCGGCAGAGGACAGCCACATCCCCGCGGCGAACAACGCAGAAGAAACCAACTTGATGCTTCTCATCGTGTCTCCAATTTGTTTGATGGGCGAACAAATGTGCCATGAGGGAGCGGCATGATCACTAGGGAATACACTGATAGTGCAAAATTTCGCGATTGAAGCTAGCCTTTTACAGGCTCCAATCTCGGCAGCGAACCAATAGAATCGCTTATGACCCACCCATCAGATCGAAGCGCGAGACCATTAGTTCGACTAACAGGCATAAAGCACGTGCGAGAGCAAAGGAAGAAGATTTCCACGCCATCTCCGGTCACGGGAGACCAGGCCTATGTCAAAAGCATCAATCGCATTGCCCTGCTTCGCCTGCTTCGCGAGCACGCTGGCATCTCCCGCGCTGACCTGTCTGAGCGCAGCGGCTTGACGCGATCCACCGTCAGTCTGCTCATCAAGGAACTCATCGATGAAGGATGGCTGGTCGAAGCCGATGCGTTCGTCACCGGCACAGCCGGACGCCGGCCCACGCCTTTGAAGCTCGCAGGAAAGGACATGGTCCTGCTCGGCGTCGACCTTGGACCGGATGCAATCCGGGTCGTGGCGACTTCGATCCACGGGGAAATCCTCGAGGCGAGCCAGGCTGCGCTCCGGTCGAAGGACCCGGACGAGGCCTGTCACCAACTCGTCGAGATGGCCACCGCGCTTTCCGCCAAGATGGCACGCGGCGGTTCGCGCCTGCTGGGCATCGGTGTCGGGCTGCATGGCCCGGTCGACAAGCGTTCGGGCATGCTGGAATTCGCGCCGAACATCGGCTGGCGCCATGTCGAGATCGGCCGCCGGCTGGGCGCCGAACTGGCACAGGCGGGCCTGGCGGACGTCCCTGTCTACTATCACAACGAAGCCGACCTGGCGGCCGTCGGCGAGACCGAGTTTTGCGAGAGACCGGTCGACGATCCGCTGGTCTACGTGAGCTGCGGCGTTGGCGTCGGCGCGGGCATCATCCTCAACCACGCGCTGTTCACGGGTGCCAGCGGTTCAGCGGGCGAGATCGGCCACACCACGCTCGTGATCGAAGGGCAGCCCTGCTCGTGCGGTCGGCTCGGATGTGCGGAGGCGTACATCGGGCTCAAGGCCATCGCGGCCGCGGCGGGTTGCTTTCAGGACGACGTCATCGACCGGCGTGCGCTGCGCGCGCGCATGAGCAGCCGCAATCCGGCGACCCGGGCCGCTTTCGCGAGAGCGGGTGCCTATCTCGGCGTGCTGCTCCAGAACGTCTGGACCACCTTCAACCCGCAGGTGATCGTGTTGGGCGGCGAGACGGTGACCTTCGGCGGAGACACGCTTCTCGATGCAGCGTCCGAAGTACTCTCCCGGTACGCAGAAAGGGCCGGTCTGATAGCCCCGGTGGTGAAAACGGCCCGGCACTCGGATCTGGCTACCGCCGTTGGCGGTGCCGCATTCGTTTTACACGCGATGTTCAACCCCCACCAGCCTGCCCTTCACTCGCAATACGTGCCGGCCCCGGATTCTGTTTGAAACGCGCTCAGTGCATGCGGCGGATGCCCCCAGGAGACCGGCCTTTTCACGGATCCGTCCACTTGCCAGCGACGTCAAATCATCCTCTTTTTCGCCTGACCAACCGGTGGTGGTCGTCTAGAGCTTTCACCACTCGTTCGCCACTTGACCTAAATCGCCGAACTACATCATGACCCCTACCCCTACTAGAGCTACCTCACCTCTTCGCATCGGCATCCTGGGTTGCGCCAATATCGCCAAGCAGTTCTCGCGCGACGTGGCGCCGAGCCAGCAAGCGCGCGTCGTTGCCGTCGCAAGCCGCAGTCCAGACACAGCAGCTGCCTTCGCTGTGGCCCAAGGCATCGGCCGCCATTACGGCAGCTACGAGGCATTGCTCTCCGACGACGAGATCGACGCGGTCTACGTGCCACTTCCCAATAGCTTGCATGCCGAATGGGCGATCAAGGCCGCCGAGGCCGGCAAGCACGTGCTGTGTGAGAAGCCACTGGCCTTGCGTCGCGATGAAGCAGGGGCCATGTTCGATGCCGCAAAGCGGCACGGCGTCATGCTGCTCGAGGCCTTTCCCTACTACTTTCAGCCGCAAACCGGCGCAATGCTTGACCTGTTGCGCCAGGGCGCGATTGGAAGGGTCCGCTCAATCCAGGCGAGCTTTGGTTTCACCCTATCCAGCCCGCAAGGCAACATCAGGATGAATCCCGAACTGGGCGGCGGCGCACTGTTGGACGCCGGCAGCTATCCGCTGAGCCTGATCCGACTGGTCATGGGCTGTGCACCGCAGCGCGTGCAAGCTGATGCCTCGTGGGACGAGTCCGGTGTTGACATGAGCCTGGCGGCCACCCTCTACTATGCTGACGGCGCTCGCGCCCAGCTCTCATGCGCGATGGACACAGCGAATCATCGACTGGCCCATATCGTGGGCACGCAAGGCTCAATCACAACAGAATTCTTGAACCATACGAGTGTGAATGCCGGCGGCCACCCCTTCGGGTACCTCCCCAGCCAACTGCGCGTTCGCCGCGGCACGCCTCTGGCGATTCCGTTTGAGGACATTCGTTGTGGCGCCGGGAGCGGCTTTCGTTTCGCCGCAGAGGCGTTCGCAAAGGTCATTGCGGAGCGCGACTTCGACGCCATCGAACGTGCAGCAAAGGCCAGTCTGGACAACGCGGCTACCCTGGATGCCATCGCGCAAAGTGCAAAGGAAAGGCGCGCCTGCAACGTGCAATGAGATAGGCCGTAGCGCGGCGGGCCCCTCCACGCCGTCTTCCCCTGCGAGGGATTCAGACGGCCATGATCGACACGGCCTTGGTCACCAGATAAGCCTCCATGGCTTCCGGGCCGCCTTCGGAGCCGTAGCCCGAATCCTTCACGCCGCCGAACGGCATCTCGGGCGAGGGCGCGGCCGGTTGGTTGATCCACAGCATGCCAACTTCCACCGATTGCGACAGCAGGTGCGCGTTCTTGATGGACTGCGTGAAGGCGTAGCCGGCCAGGCCGAAAGGCAGGCGATTGGCTTCAGCAATCGCTTCTTCCAGCGTGTCGAAGCCGCGGATGGCGGCGATGGGGCCAAAGGGCTCGTTGTTGAACACATCGGCCTGCAGCGACACCTCGTCCAGTACCGTGGGCGCGAAAAAGTTGCCTTCGCTGCCCACGCGCCCGCCGCCGGTCAGCACCTTGGCGCCGGTGGCGCGGGCGTCCTGCAGGATCTTGTCCATGGCGGTGATGCGGCGCGCGTTGGCCAGGGGGCCGAGCGTGGTGCCTTCGGCCAGGCCGTCGCCGATCTTGAGCTGTTCGGTCTGCGCCGTCAGCGCCTTGGCGAACTCGGCACGGATGCTGTTGTGCACCAGGAAGCGGGTGGGCGAAATGCAGACTTGGCCCGCATTGCGGAACTTGGCCGCGCCGGCAGCCTTCACCGCAAGGGCGATGTCGGCATCGGCCGCCACGATCACGGGGGCGTGGCCGCCCAATTCCATGGTGGCGCGCTTCATGTGCTGGCCGGCAATGGCGGCCAGTTGCTTGCCCACCGGCGTGGAGCCGGTGAAGGTCACCTTGCGGATGACGGGCTGCGGAATCAGGTAGCTGGAGATTTCAGCCGGGTCGCCATAGACCAGGCCAATCACGCCGGCCGGGATGCCGGCGTCCACGAAGCACTGAAGGAGCGCAGCGGGCGAGGCCGGGGTTTCTTCCGGGGCCTTACATAGGAAGGAGCAGCCGCTGGCCAGCGCCGCGCCGAGCTTGCGCACGATCTGATTGATGGGGAAGTTCCAGGGCGTGAAGGCGGCCACGGGGCCCACCGGCTCCTTGATCACCAGCTGCTGGGCCGCCAGGTTGCGCGACGGCACGATGCGGCCATACACGCGACGGCCTTCGTCGGCAAACCATTCAATGATGTCAGCACCGGCGATGCATTCTGCGCGAGCCTCGACAAAGGGCTTGCCCTGCTCCTGGGTGAGGATGCGACCAATGTCCGCGGCGCGCTCACGCAGCAAGGCAGCGGCCTTGCGCATGATGGCGGCACGCTCGGTCGCCGGGGTCCTGCGCCAGATCTCGAAGCCCTTCTGGGCGGCCTCCAGCGCGCGGTTCAGGTCGGCAATGCCGGCACGGGCCACCTTGCCAATCGCCTTGCCAGTTGCGGGGTTGTATACGTCCAGCGTCTTGCCGCCGTCCGCGTCGCACCATTCGTTGTTGATCAGAAGACGCGTATCGGGGTAGCTGGCGGTGGCGGTGACGTGGCCGCAGGGGGTGGCGGTCGCTGTTGTCATATGGTGATCTCCAAGGTTGATCCGAAGACGGTCAGGCCCCCGAGGGGCGACCGCCGTCAACGGATCAGTTCTCCCTTTGTCAGGCAGCGCAGTGCTTCTTCACGATAGCCGTGAGGCGCTCATCTACGCGGCAGTTCTTTAGCGAGAAAGAACTCAGGATTCGATCGATCTCCGCCTCGGATGAATTCTTGAACAGCCGCGCGTAGGTTCGCTGCATCAAAGCACTGGTATAGAAGCAAAGCACGGCCGCACTAAAGCATGTCTGGCTGAAGTCTCGCTCTATCTCGTCGTCTCCGATGACATCGTAGATCTGCTGAGCCAGACGCGCGGTTGCCTGCTTCACCGGCGTCGGGGGCATCCATGCCATCCAATCATCTGCTCCAAGTTGTTCCTTCTTCTTGATGAAGTCGCCAACCCGCGCGCGGTATTCAGACTCGGGGTCGAGAACCACCAGACCCATCACTCCAACGTCTTTGTAGGTCCAGGTAGTCCAATGGGCATCATGACGCTCGAAGATCGCAATCTGGTCATCCATCGCTCGAAGTCGATCCGGCACTTCCGACGCAAGTCCGTTATAGACCGATCCGAACTCTCCGACCCAAAGCGGTACGTTGTGCTTCTTTGTGTACACCGTACCCTCTTGATTCAGAAATGTGCTCTCTTGCCTTTCAAAGTCCCAATGTTCTGGGCCGGAGCTTCGTGGGGGACCGGCGTTGATCGTTCCGGGGTACTGACCTGGACCAAAACCTGCAACTGTGTAGTTGTGGCTGCTGTAGACAAGGTTTTCCGCAAACGGCGCTTCAAGGCCCGCGAACTGGATCGAATATCGGTCGCCCTCCAGAAAGATGATGTGCTTCGCATCGACTTCCCTGATTGCGCCAACGACCCGCCTGTGCACCGCATTCATGAGATCCCAGGCGGGACGATAGTTTTTGTAGATGTTCCAAGGCAGGTCGCCGGAACGATTGTTGACGCAAGGCTCGTTCATCACATTGAATCCCGCAACAACCGCGTCGTTCTGGTAGCGGGTCGCAATTTCCTTCCAGAGGGCGACGAACCTGTCTTGGAAGTTAGCGTTGCTCCAGAAGAGGCCGTGTCTGTTGGCGTTATCCGAATGCCAGTGCACGTTCTGGGAACCCTGGACCGCGTGGAGGTCGAGTATCGCGTAGAGGCCATGCTTCTCGCACCAGCGCAATACTTGGGTCAACCTTTGGAAACCACTCTCTTTGTAGACGAAGGGATGCATATCGTCCTCAAAGTGCCGATAGTTCAGCGGCAACCTGACGACCGTCATGCCCAGGCGCCGCATGTACTCGATGTCGGACTCATTGAAGAAGTGGTCGTGAAAACGCTCGAAGAAGAACTCGGCTTTCGAGGGTCCCAGAACCTCAGCCATCTCGACTCTGAGCGTGTGCTCCGCACCAGAGTAGCCGTTGATGAAGTCCTCCATGTTCATCCAGCCACCGACACAGGTACCTCTGAGTCGAATGCTCTTTCCCTGGGGATTGACGATCTGATTTCCCTTAACGCTTAGAAATTCCATCTTGTATCTCCTTAGTTTCAGTAAGACTTTTGCTGATCGAAGCATCGGACATCTTTGCGTGCTTCCACTGCGTTCCCATTCGTGTGAGTTGACGGGCAGAAGAACCGACGCCTTTCAAATCCAGACCTTCAGCGCTCTCCGCCTGGTCCACCGGCCTCAACCAACTCCCAATTCGCCGGCGGGCGACCCCCTGTCATGCAAGGGCAAGGCAACGATCCGAGCCTCATCGCCGTAATTAGTTTGATGGCCGAATTAATGTGCCATCGGTAGGCGCCGCGGTCACTAGGGAATACCCCAAGTGGGGCGGAATCGCCTCTGGTGCGTTAGATCTCCCGACGTGTCTCCCAAGACGAGATGCGGGGCCGTGGCTTGGCCCGTCAAGACAGGTCAAGATCTGGACCCCCGTTGGTCCGACCAACAGCCGCCGCAAGGCATTCACATGCCACTGGCATGGCATACGTCTCTTGGTCTCCTCGCACCTAAATTCGATGGTCGAATTAATTCTGGGCCTTGGGACGTGAATGTGTGCTGTCTAGCGCACGACTTCGGAGACAGTCTCAACAGCCAACGTCTGGCGTGTACGAGCTTGTCGAAGTGGTCGGGCAGGCTCTTGCACCGAGTCTCGGCACTGCGACGGCAGGCGGATCTCTAACGCCTGAAATGAAAGTTCACCCTGGCCTCGGGTCGTGAGTCAGGCCCTACAGATCCAGTACCAGGCATGAGCTTTTCGCGCGAGACACGCACACCGTCAGGCAGCGTTGCTTCTCTTCGTCGCTGAGAATGAAGTCCTGATGGTCGACATCACCTTCCAGATAGTCGACCTTGCATGCTCCGCAGAGGCCCGAAAGGCAGGACGTCGGAACTCTCTGGCCCGCAAGTTCGATCGCGCGCACGATGGTCTGATCCGGCCCGACCTGAACGCTGATGCCACTTCGGGCAAGCTTCACTTCAAAGCCGCCGCTTGGTGTGTTGTTGGTCTTTGCAGGCTCCGGAGCCTTGAAATGCTCACTGTGGACAGTGCCCTTGGGCCAGTGACTTGCGGCTTCGGTGCATGCCTTCATGAAACCGCCGGGACCGCAGAAGTAGACGTGATGGCCTGGCTCATGCTTGGCGAGCAGTGCCTTGATGTCCAGACCCTCGGCGGGGTCTCCATTGTCGAAGTGGAAGCTCAGGCGCTCATCCGGGATCAAGTCGCACAGTTCCTCGACAAATGCCGCATGCTTCGAGGTGCGCGCGCAATAGTGCAACTCGAACGAGCGTCCTTCCTTGGCGAGGACGTGGGCCATCGACTTCAACGGAGTGATGCCGATGCCCCCCGCAATCAAGATCGCATGTTCCGTTTCGTCCAGCAGTGCGAAGGCATTTCGCGGCGCGCCCACGGTGATGAGCTCTCCTACTCGCACTTGGTCGTGAAGTGCTTTGGAGCCACCTCGCCCTTTCGCTTCGCGAAGGACGCCCAAGGTCCACCGAGAGCAGTCACTTGGATCGCCTGCCAGCGAGTATGAGCGGACCAGCCCGCCTGGCAGGTGCACATCCACGTGCGAGCCTGCCTGCACCTGCGGAAGCTCGTCGCCGTCAGGATGCGCGAGGTCGAATGCGTGAATGCCCTCGGCCTGGAGCCGTATGCCGCACACCTGCAATTGAAGTTGCGCGGGAACAACCGGCTCCGTCAGCACGCTCAGAGGAATCGGCGCGTTCATGACTGCCTCCGGGCCAGTACGTCCTGCTGGAGTTCTTCGAGCTTCTGCTTGACGAAGGCGGTGCGCTCGCTGCCCTTCATGCCATCGGCCTGATTCAGGATTTGGACGACGGAACGCGCCAGGTGGCGACGCAACGTGACCTCTTCCTCCGTGGTGCGGCCGACTGGCAGGTCGAACACATTGCCCGAGCAGTAGCTGTTGGGTGCGCCATCACTTTCGCGCAGCCACTCGGCAAACTTCTCGGGCCCGGCGTTGGGGTTGTTCCCGCGCACCGCATCGCGAAGCAGCTTGCGGAACATGTACAGCCCAGCGTCGAACTTCGTGGGGTTCTCCAGCGAGTGCACTGCAATCGGGCGCTGGCTGATGATGGCCTCGTAGTCGCCGGGCGCATACTGGCATTCCTTGTAGTTGTGCCGGGCACGGTGGTCTTCCGGGATGGGGGGCATGTCCTCGAGCTTGTACTGGCCGAACCGCTCGGGGCGGCGCATGGCCACCTGGCCTTCCAGGAAATCGATGGTCTCGTAGCCGACCAGGCTCTTGTCCCCGATTCCTCTCGTGTCGATGCCAGGCCCCATCACTCGCCAGCCGATCATCTTGCTGTTGACGTCATCCACCGGCACGGTCCATCGAATCATGTGGAAGCGGCCGAACAGCTTCTTCTGATGGCCGTCCTCCGATGTGTACGCATGCAAGCTGAAGTTGGGCAGCACCTGGTGCTGGATGCGGATGTACATGTGGTCGACGTCGGAACGGCGAGCACCCGCGCAGGCAAGCCCACGGCCACCATGAATCGGAACGAACTGCATGTCCGGCGGCACTTCCATCGAGGCTGCTCCAACCTCATCGAAAGTGGTGCCCTGGTAGTTCTCGCCGGTCACCTGCCGCTTCGCGTGCAGGGCCATGGTGTGGTAGTTGTCAGCCGAGTTGTCCTGCACCTGCAGCCAGTTGGCGTGCTGGAAATTGCTGTAGGGCACGAGCTCGTCGCCTTCGGCCACGGTGAAGTTGCCCTCCCACTCGGGGAAAGGCGGCTCTTCTTCGGGCGGGCCCATGTAGGCAAACACCAAGCCGTGGCGTTCAAAGGCCTTGTAGGCGCCCTGGCGGATGGAGCAGCGATAACGCTCGCCCTCCTCTTCCTCTCCTTCCGGAAACGGGACGCGCAGGCAGGTGCCGTCCACGTCGAAAACCATGCCGTGGTAGCAGCAGGAGATCCCGTGCTCCTCGATCTTGCCGTATTCGAGCGATGCGCCGCGGTGCACACAATGCGCATGCAGCAGGCCGATCCGGCCGCTGCCATCACGAAAGCACACCAGTTCTTCGCCCAGGATCTTCAGGAAGCGGGGCGTGTCTGTCAGTTCGATCGTCATGCACACCGGGTGCCAGAAGCGACGCAGGTATTCGCCGGTTGGTGTCCCCGGGCCCACTTCGGTCAGTTCGGGATCATGACCCGGCACCTTGTTGGTGTAGTAGCCGCCGAACGGAATCAGCTTCTTGACCGTGGCACCGCCCGTGCTGGTGGTGCGCTCCAGTTGCTCTTGCTTGATGGTCATCGTGATCTTTCGAAAGTGGAATGGATGGGGGAACCGCCTACCGAACTCTGTGTTCTGTACTCTGTATCCAAAGAATAGGCGCAAATCGAGGCATCGAAGATAGGGTTTACCCTCATCTCGTGCCTCGGGTTGTGTCGGAGGGGCCTTAGTTGGCTTCGCGGTCGACCAGCTTGTTGCGCGCGATCCAAGGCATCATGGACCGCAGCTTGGCGCCAACGGTCTCGATGGGATGCACGGCGTCCAAGCGACGGCGGGAGCGAAGCACCGGCCCGCCGGCGCGGGTTTCAAGGATGAAAGCCTTGGCGTACTCGCCGGTCTGGATGTCCTTGAGCACCTGCCGCATGGCCTTTCGGGTCTCCTCCGTCACGATTCGGGGGCCGGTCACGTACTCGCCAAATTCAGCGTTGTTCGAGATGCCGTAGTTCATCGTGGCAATGCCGCCCTCGTACATCAGGTCGACGATGAGCTTGAGTTCATGGAGGCACTCGAAGTACGCCATCTCCGGCGAGTAACCGGCCTCCACCAGGGTTTCAAAGCCGCATTTCACAAGTTCCACCGTGCCGCCGCACAGCACCGCTTGTTCGCCAAAGAGGTCCGTCTCCGTCTCTTCCCGGAAGTCGGTCTCGATGATGCCGGCCTTGCCGCTGCCAATGGCCACCGCATACGCCAAGGCCAGTTGCAGCGAGCGGCCTGAGCGGTCCTGCCAGACGGCTACCAAGCTCGGCACTCCGCCGCCCTCCTTGTAGGTGGAACGAACCGTATGGCCCGGCGCTTTGGGCGCCACCATCACCACGTTCAGGTCATCCCGCGGCTTCACCAGCCCGTAGTGGATGTTGAATCCGTGCGCGAAGGCCAGGGTGGAGCCCTCCCGCAGATTGGGCTCGACCTCGGTGGCATACACGCTCGCGATGTCTTCGTCGGGAATGAGGAGGATGACCACGTCGGCCTCGCGCACGGCCTGCGCCACGGTCCGCACGGCGAGGCCGGCCGCCGCGGCCTTCTTCCAGGAAGCGCCACCCTCGCGCAGCCCGACGCGGACGTAAATCCCGCTGTCGTGAAGATTTTGCGCGTGGGCGTGGCCTTGTGAGCCGTAGCCGATGATGGCCACCTTGCGGTCCTTCAGGAGGCTGAGGTCGGCGTCTTTGTCGTAGAAAACTTTCATGTTCGTTGGTACGTAGGGGGTTGGGAAAAGGAAACGAATGACCTTCACGCGGTCAATCGCCACTCGACGGCCGTTCGAGCAATGCGCCGCTGGCGCAGCACACGGCGAGGATCATCCAATCGAAAAAATGGACGGGAGACTGTAGGGCGAGCCCAGCAAAGTGGCGCATCAGGCAAACGCACAGGAAGACGCAGAAAAGGAGGCAGGCCCTTGCGAGCGGGGCGGCCCACGCAGGTACGCGACGTCCTGCGCCGCATGCCCACGAGCAGCCGGCATACACCGACGCGAGACCAGCCCATGCAGCGACTTCCAGGCCCGGTGGGGAGTCTTGCCCTGCCGGAATGATTGAAAGCGTCGCGGTCTTGGTTGCAATCAGCAGCACCAGGCCGTCCAGAAGCTTTGTCGCGGTGACTCGTATTGGTAGTGAGGCCATTTCTGTACTTTGCGCTCTGTATCCAAACTAGAATGCCGACATGCGACTTCAACTCGACAAGCTGCCTGCTCGAACGGACTTCGTGGATACGGTCTATCGGGTGCTGCTCGACGCCATCACGGACGGCTCCCTAGCGCCCGGGGAACGCATCACCCAAGAGGAAATCGCCGAACAGCTTCATGTATCGCGCTCTCCTGTCCTGGCGGCGCTGCGGCTGCTGAAAAAGGACGGGCTCATCGAGGACGCTCCAGGCCGCGGAGTGCAAGTCACCCAGTTGGACCCGGATTGGGTTGGCCGGGTGTACGAGGTTCGCGGCGCCCTGGATGCGCTCGCTGCCCGTCTGGCCGCGAAGGCCCGGCATGCCATCGACTCCGCGCTCATCGAGCGTGGCCGCATGGCGGCGGAAGGCGAGGACCTCAAGGCCATCATCGATGCCGACCTCGCCTTCCACAACGCCATCTACAGCGCATCGGGCAATCCGCTCATCGCCGAGAGTGCCAGCCGCTACTGGATGCATCTGCGTCGCGTCATGGGCGCAGTGCATCGCACGTCCAAGCATCGCTCCACCATCTGGGACGAGCATCAAGCCATCGCCGATGCCATTGCCCAGGGAGACGCCGAGCGCGCGGCGCTCTTGAGCGACCTTCATATCGACCGCGCCAAGACCAATGTGGTCGCCCAGTTGGGCGAGCTTCTCGCACGAGCGCAATCGCTGCCGCATGACGCGCCCGCCGTCTCAAGCCTGGCGGCCTGATTTCGACACGTTCACCAGCTTGGCCGGCACAGTGAACACAAGCAGGCTGCCGATCACCAGGCTGACTGCCAGGCCGAATACGCCCGCACCGGTCGCCCCGTATGCCGTTTGCACCCAGCCGATGACGTAAGGGCTGACGACACCGGAGATGCTGCCCACCGAATTGACCAGGGCAATGCCGGCTGCGGCCGCGCCGCCACCCAGGATGGCCGGGGGCAGGACCCAGAACTGCGAGATGGTCGCCATCACGCCAACGGTTCCGATGGTGAGGGCCACCATGGCAAGGGTGGTTTCTTGGGCAAAGAAGACGCTGGCGCACAGCCCGATAGCGCCCAGCACGCCGGCCAGAGACAGATGCCAGCGTCGCTCGCCCGTTGCATCCGAACTGCGGCTGATGAGAATCATGCCGATGACCGCCGCGGCATAGGGAATGGAGGACAAGAGTCCGATGTCCAGCGGATCCGTGACGCCGCTTGCCTTTACCAGGCTGGGCAGCCAGAAGCTCACGCCGTACAGGCCCATCGTGAAGAAGAAGTAGATGCCACTGAGCAGCAGCACCTTGGGATTGGTTAACCCATCACGGATGGAGTGCAGGTGCTGGCCTTGTTGCTCGAAGGACAGGTCATGCTGGATGATGGACTTTTCGGAAGTGCTCAGCCACTTGGCGTCCGCCACCTTGTCATTGAGGTAGAAGAAGGCGATGACGCCAACCAATACCGTCGGAAGTCCCTGAAGAAGAAACAACCATTGCCAGCCAGCCATTCCATGCAGCCCCTGGAAGTGAGTCATCATCCAGCCCGACAGCGGGCCGCCGATGACACCTGACATCGGGATGCCGGTGAGGAACAGGGCCGTCACCTTGCTGCGTCGCTTGTTGGGGAACCAGTAGGTCAGGTACAGAAGAATCGCTGGAATGAAGCCGGCTTCAGCCACGCCCAACAGAAAGCGCAGGACATAGAAGCTGGTTGGGCCACTCACGAACAGCATGCCTGCCGAGATGAGACCCCATGTCACCATGATGCGGGCAATCCATCGACGCGCTCCGACCTTCAATAGGATGAGATTGCTCGGCACCTCGAACATGAGGTAGCCGACGAAGAAGATGCCGGCGCCGAGTCCGTAGATCGCATCGCTCAGGCCCAGGTCATGGGCCATTTGCAGCTTGGCGAAGCTCACGTTGATTCGGTCGAGATAAGCGCAGACGTAGCAAAGGAATAGAAAAGGGAGCAGGCGCCACGCCACCTTCGAATAGGTGGCTGCTTCTTCGTCCCGCGTGCCGACATGTGGGGTCGCGACATCGCTGTACATGGTTTGTCTCCAAATAATAGAAAAGGGACTGCCCCACCCCGGCCTCAGTGACCAGGGCGAGCGAAGACAGACTTGGAAGGAGGCGGGAATGTTCAGTCGAACATGTCCGGCTGCGTCACAGCCAGATGTTCGTAGATCGGCTGGAAGTGCAGCCACCCGATGTATTCAGACCCGACGTGCTCGCGGCTGTAGCGCGAACGGTCCGGCGGTACAAGAACCGGTGTCTGTCCGGTGGCCTCTACGAGGAGTTGCTGGCGGCAGCAGCGCTCCAGCGCAATGAACCAGAAGGCAGCCGACTCGATGCTGAAGCGACTGGCTGTCAGCAGGCCGTGGTTCTGGTGGATGGCCGCGCGAACGCCCTTGAACCAGTCGCATACGGCAGTGCCCGCCTTTTCTTCCACTGCGACCTGGCCGGCCTCGTTCTTGATGACGACGTGGTCCTCGAAGAAGGCCGCGGCATCTTGAGAGATCGGGGCGAGGGGTTTGCCCAAGGCGGCGAAGGCCGTGCCATACACGGTATGGGCGTGGCACATCGACACAATGTCCTGATGTGCTTCGTGCACGGCGGCGTGCAGGACGAAGCCTGCGCGGTTGAGCGCGTAGCGTCCCTCCACGACATTGCCCTGGTGATCCACGAGGATGAGGTTCGACACCTTTACCTGCGCGAAGTGAACACACATCGGGTTGGTCCAGTAGAGCTCCGGATGCTCCGGATCGCGCACCGTTAGGTGACCGGCGAACCCGTAGTCAAAGCCCTCCAGCGCAAAGGCGCGGCACGCAGCCACCAGACGTTGCTTCAGATGCAGGCGCTCCTCGGCGAAGTTGGAGAAAGTGGGCAATTCGGGATAGATGAGGCCCTGCTGCTGAGGCTGGTACACGGAGACACGGCCGTCCGGCAGCTTAGGCAGGACGAACTTGCTCGAGGTCGGCGCTTCCAGGGGGCGATCGAGTACGGCTGACATGGTGAGTCCTTTGAGTTGAGGGTCCAACGAGGAAGAGACCGCGGTTGGATGAACGAATCTTCGAACTTCGAAAGATGAATGACAAACGATAGGTGTTCATGTTCAAATGAACCCTATTCATTCAAGACGTGCTTTCGCGATCTCGAACACCAACTACTGACCGGCCCCCCAATGAGACGAATCCCCAACTTCGTACTGCTTCGTGCATTTGAAGCTGCGGGGCGACTCGAAAGCTTCACCCTCGCCGCCCACGAACTGCACCTCACCCCCTCTGCCATTAGCCACCAAGTACGTGAACTCGAAGAAGTCTTTGGGAAGCCGCTGTTTCATCGAAGCCATCGACGCGTCGACCTTACGCCAGAAGGTCATCGCCTCCTCGAGAGCCTAACGCGTGTCCTGGATGCAATGGAAGCGTGCTGTGCGGAAGTGAATCTGGCGCCATCGGGCCAAATCTTATCGCTGTACTGCGCTCCCAGTTTCGCCGCCAAGTGGTTGGGGCCCCGGCTACCCGATTTCATGGCCAAGCACCCGGGCATATCTATCCGCATGACGAGTGGTGCCGAACCAATGGACCTCACTCAAGCGCGAGAAGTCGACGTTGCAATCTCATACGGACGCGCGCTTGAGAGGCCAGGCGTAGAAGTGCTGCCCTTGGGGAAGGAACAAATTGCACCCATGTGCTCCCCTTCGTTGAACGCCGACCGCCGCCCCTGGAAGGTAGCAATCTGTGAACTGACGCTGATTGACTCTCAGCTCAGCCAGGTGACTTGGAGAGACTGGTTCAACCTCAACAAGCTACAGCTGCCTCAGCGGCCTCGTCAATCGTTTGACCGGGGGGCCTTGTCCATTTCCGCTGCTGTCGATGGCTTGGGGGTAGCCTTGGAAACTACGCGATTTGCGGAGCGTGAACTCGCCCGGGGAGACCTAGTCGTGGCCGGGAGTCTTGAGTTCCAAGTAATCACCCGCGAAAACCACTTCTTCTCACAGCGAACCAACCAGCGCCAGGTCGAGAAGATCAGGAGGTTCAAGGATTGGTTGTTCAAAGAGCTGCACGCCAAGACAGTACCGACCCGCACAGGAAAAAAGAAGTCGTCGGCTTCACCTCCCGATCCGCACAAAAACAATCGAACGCGGGGCTCCAGTTCACCCGGCTCCAGCACCTAGGGATGGTGTCCGACACGCCTTTGGGAGTGCGGCCTCCTGCAGGTCGGGCCCGCCAGGGGAGCTTGGAGGGGGCGTCGATTCTCAGGACGTACCAACGGGCCCTGGCGACTTTTCTCCGAGCTCCGGACACGACATCCTCAGGAATTCGCTCAAGACAAGGGTCGCTTGCCCCGCCGATTCCGTAGGCTGGAGCAGTCCAATGGGATCCATCGCCAATTCCCCTTCGGCCTTGACCTCCACCAAACTTCCATCTCGCAGCTGCGACCGCACAAAGTTGAATGGCAGGATGGCCAGTAGGTCATGTTCCCGCAATAGCGGCTGCAGCATCGACAGCGACTGGGTCACTATGGGGTACACGTCAGCCACACGATCGAAGTGCTGTTCACACAGGGCGTCGAATCGCGTCCGCGCTCCCAAGCCCGTTGGTAGCAGCAGCCAGGTTCCGCGCGACAGTTCTGACCACTGAACTTCTCGTCTTCGAGCCAACGGATGCTCGGCGCGACAGACGATCAGAAAGCGATCCTGAATCACCGGGTCGAACTTCCATCCTTCGGGTTCCACGGCAGGTTTTCGGCACACAACGAGGTCGACTTCACCCCGGGCGATCGCCAGCAGTTGATCTTCGCCCTCCGCTTCGCGCAAGTGGATCTGAATCCTCGGATAGCGCCTGCTGAACTCCGGCAACGTGCAGGCCAATAGGCCATGTGTAGCGGTGGTAGATCCGATCAGCCGCACCACCCCGTCTCCGCACGTGCGTCGCGCCACCACTGCCTCGGCTCCTTCTGAGATGCCAAGCACGAGCTGTCGGGCTATAGGAAGCAGGTCGCGCGCTGCCGGCGTTGGCCGGACACCCCGTGCATGGCGCTCGAAGAGCTTCACACCGAGCAAGCTTTCCAGGTGATGCAGCGTCTGCGTCACCGAAGACTGGGTCAAGCCGATCACATCTGCAGTTCGCTGCACGCTGCCGAGCTCCGCCAAGCGAAGCAGAACTTGCAGATGGCGGAACTTGCCGCGCGCCAGCAGAAGGTTGACAAGGGCCGATGCCGAGTGGTCCACGCTATCAGTTCAACTAATGAATCAGAACAAATATTAATTTGTGGCTGCTGGACCGCGCTCCGAAGATGGCGACGCACATGCACAAGAGTGCACATTTTCCAGATATGAGAAATATAGTGCCTATTCCAAATATGGCAACAGGAGACCATCGATGATTCCAGCAGCACCCCTTCCACCAAGGGCGTCCCGCGCCACGCCCACGGCACTTTCGCTGGCGCTTGTCGCAGCAAGCGCGCTCACTACTGCCTGCGGAGGAGGAGGAGGAGGAGGAAGCACAGCCGCTACGGCGGCGCAAACCTTGTCGTGCGACGACTCGATGAAGACAGCGTTCAAGCCGGACGCAAACACCACGGTGTTGTTGGTGAAGTCCTTCAAGAAGGGCGACCCTCTGCTGCTAACCGGAACTGCCACAAGCTCGACCGCAACAGCAGGGAATGACATGTGCATGGTCAAGCTCAACGTCGGCCCAGGCAATCCCGGCCCCGCAGGCGCCCCCTCTACTTCGCCCGGCATAGGCATCGAGGTCTGGCTCCCTTCACCCGTGAACTGGAACAAGCGGGTTCACAACGCGGGCGGCGGAGGATGGGCCGGTGGAAGCTATCAACCGCTCACTAGCATCGGATCGCTGGCATCAACCTCTTCAGTCGGTTCAGCGCCAACCATCTCCGGAACGGAGGGGGCGGTTTCCTCTGCGACCGATACAGGTCACTCGGGGTCTGGAGGTGCATTCGCGATGAATCCCGACGGGACCATCAACACGGCGCTGTGGAACGACTTCGCGGTGCGCTCGCTGCATGAGCAGGCCGTCAAATCCAAGGCGCTGGCGACCGCATATTACGGAACTGCGCCGCTCAAGATGTACTGGGACGGTGGCTCAACGGGTGGTCGCCAAGGTCTCAAGATCGCGCAGACCTATCCGGACGATTACGACGCGATGTTGGTAGCTCGACCTGCGATCAACTGGACGAGGTTCATTACGGGAGAGCTGTATCCCCAAGTCGTCATGCAGCGAGACCTCGCGGGCACGCCCCTCACGAACGACCAGTTCAACCAAGTGGGTGCCCAAGCAACGGCGGCATGCGACGTCGTCGGCGGCCAGCATCTCGGCTACATCCCTGATCCATCGTCCTGCACTTACGACCCGACCAGGGACGCGGCAGCTCTTTGCTCGGGGGTCGCCGGCAACGCTGGCGTAACCGGCACCAACGCGACCGCTGCGTGCGTCAACCTCGCTCAGGCAACAGCCATCAACAAGATCTGGTACGGCCAGACCTTCGACGGCAGCGTTCCGGACCCTGCTGTGGACAACGGCTGGTCACTATCGATCGCTGGCAACCAAAGGTGGTACGGTCTCTCAAGAGGGACCACTGGCACCGGTCTCGCCAGCCCCACGGGACCCTTCACGACATCCTCTGACCTTGTCGCGCTGGAATTGCAGGACCCGACAATCACGACACCCGCTTTCTTCAATGCGACCGGGAACGGTGCGAACGGTTGGAAGAACCTGACCTATGCGCGGCTCTCCAACGCGTACGACCAGGGCCTTGCACTGCAGACGCAGTTCGGTGGTATCAATACCGACAATCCCGATCTGTCAAAGTTCGTCGCGAGAGGAGGCAAGCTCATCACCTGGCATGGACTCAACGACCAGCTGATTCCTCCTCAAGGGACCATCAACTACTACAACCGGGTAGCGACGCAGCTTGGTGGTCTGGCAGTGGTCCAAGCCTTCTGGAAGTTCTATCTTGTGCCAGGAGCCGGACACGGTCCCGAACCCACTCCCAACGGGACAGTCAATTCGGCCCTAAATGCCCCTCGGATCGCCGCTGGTCAGCTCTACCCGCTGCTGACCGCCTGGGTGGAAAACGGCACGGTACCGGACGCTATCGTCATTCAAAGCACAGCAGGCACGCCGGTCAAGAGTCGTCCGCTCTGCGTTTACCCCATGAAGGCTACGTTCACGTTTGGCGACCCCAACGTGGCGACGAGCTATATCTGCTCTTAGTCGGCTTTCAACACCCCACAGCACCAGCTGGCATCTCGCACTTTCCTCCCGCCAGCTGCTTGGCCCCGTGCTTCAGGGACTTTTTTTGCTTTATGGAAGCATTCAACGTCGCCTCACATGATTTGCATTGGGGGCTGAGGAAGCTGAAATCTTCGCTAAAAGTAAAACCACTGAAAAGTAAGCTGCAGCAAGTTGCCGTTTCCCTCAGGGGAAACACACGGCTGCCACACCTGCCAGTTCGCGCTCTCGATGGTCCACTGCCCCCGCACGCCGATCCGCCCGGTTCCGCTCTCGCCGGTCGATCGGGCGCCTCGCCCACCTGGTCGTCTCCGACCAGCTCAGCACCTGCCGGCCGCCAAGAGCTTCTGCGGCGCCGTCGACGAGCTTGCCGAAGGTCTCAAGCCTACGACCGAACGTGCGCCAGCGCCCGAGCGGCGCCCATCACCATCGATGGCGCGCAAGTTCATCCAGCCTCCGAGTCGGCCGACTCGCCCATGCTCAAGTCAATGGCGACCAAGTTGTGCCGAACCAGCGTCAGCAACTCGGCCAGCACGTTCCTATTCTCATGACTCATGCCTTTGAGCATCCGTTCACTCATCTCATGACTGGGACTTCGCATTTGCGCGATCAGCGCATTGCCCTTGGCCGAGACATAGATGCGCTTTGCCCGACGATCGGACTCATCGGCGCGGCGCTGGATCAATTCCGACTCTTCCAAGCGGTCCACAAGCACCCCCAATGCGGCTTTACCGAGATCAAGCATTCTGGCGAGGTCGCTCTGGATCATGCCGTCGTGACGGGCTAAGTGCGCCAAGACCCACCATTGCGAGCGCGTCACGCCGAGAGGCCGCACGTAACTGTCGAATACCTTGCGGCGCAAGCGCGAGACGTCGTGCATGAGGAAACCAAGGCGTTGATCCCAGTTTTCCAGATCGTTCACTTTCGCCGCCTTGCCGGCCCGCACGCCGGCCGGCGCCAGGTTGACGCGCGACGTCGCCGCAACCTCCGAAACCGTCGTTCCTGCAACCTTAGAGTAGGTCGGCTTCGCCGCTTCGGTGGGGCCGCGACTACCGGGTGCCTTCGCCTTGCCAACAGCGGCCACCCTATCGCCATACTTCGTCCCGCGCGACGCAGTTCTTTTTAGTTGCTTACTCTCCATCACCATCTTGTTGCCCTTCGATTCGCCCGCTCCGCCTGAAGCCGCAAAGCGCCTCGGGGCGAAATCGATATTGTATTCATTCATACCATAAACGATCCGATCCTACGGAGATCGTTCCGGCGCTCGATACGTGCGACGCAGTGATCTGAGAGGCTTACACGGCAAGGAGGGCTGCGATGACCACCCTCCTCGCGCCGCAGCGCTCTGCACACAAGATGCGATCGCCCCGACAAGGCGTTGCGGCCGCCAAAAGGGTTCCTGAACAGTGGCGGCGCGAAGGGTGGGGGAATCTTGTGCAGCGGCGCGCCGCCTCGGGTCGTGCAAGCAGGAACGCGACACACGGCGGAATTCGAGCGAGCCGACCATGATCGGCGGTGCCTGCGAGATCACATGCATCCGCAAGACTCGCCCCTGGGCGACATGAACCGAGGAAACGATCACTCTGTACGCAAGCGATGTGCCGCCGCAGGCGACGTGGACGACCGCGCGCCTACCAGTCGCGGCACGGGCCAGCAACAAGTGGTCGCGTATGCGCGAATGTCGACTGGGGCTTTCCCGGGGTCGCGAATTTCGCTGCTTCTAGTATCATACCATATGATATGTTTTATATACCGATAGTTACCTCCAATTGACGCCGGTCCCGATCGAAGAGCAGTGCCTGGCTTCGCACCTGCATCGATCGGGCCTTAACTCAGGAATCAATGACTTGGCAGAGAAGCTTGCGCGACGGATTCCTGTCGAGTACGACGCAATCGCGCCGCCGAGCAATTGATCCGCCAGTTTTGCGCACGCCGCGCCGCATTAGCCGATTCCCGTGAGCCCCGCCCTTTCAGCAGCATCCGCATGAACACTGTATCCGCCCCTGCCCTAAGGACCTCTTACGTGGTGGCCGAAGCTGACGCCACCTTCCTCCCATGGTCCATCGGTGATCTGCTGCGTGATACCGTCCAGCAGCGGCCCGATCACACTGCGCTGGTCGTGCCAGCTTTGGCTGACGACCGTGTTGAATGCCGCTGGAGCTACCGCGAGTTGCAGGCCGATGCCGAGCGAGCCGCAGCTGCACTGCTAACTCGATTTTCGCCCGGCGATCGCGTCGGCACGTGGGGCGGAGCAAGCCGCGAGATCCTGATGCTGCATCTTGGCGCAGCACTCGCCGGCATCGTGCTGGTCACGCTCAACCCGGCATGCCGCGGCAGCGAGCTGCACTACCTGCTCGAACAGAGCGAAGCGCGCGGGCTGTTCCTCGACCGCGTATACCGCAAGCTGGACAATGTTGCAGTGATCGACGGACTGCGCCCCTCCTTGCCGCGGCTCGAGTCGATTTTCTGGCTGGACGAGTGGGACGCCTTCATCGAGAGCTCCGGGGGCCCATCGCTCGCGCTTCCTGAAGTAGCGCCCGACGCCGCGGCGTTGATCGTCTTCACGTCTGGCACCACCGGCAAGCCCAAGGGCGCAGTACTTCGACATGCGGGCGTGGTGAACAACGCGCGATTCACAACGGGACGACTGGGCATGCTCGAGGGGGCCACGTGGCTCAACATGCTGCCGATGTTCCACGTGGGCGGCAGCGTGACGATGACCCTCGGCTGCTTCGCGAATCTCGGGACGCAGGTTCTGCTGCCCGAGTTCACCGCCAACGCCATGCTCGATGCGCTGCAGCGCTATCGGGTCGGCGTGACGATGGCCGTGCCGACGATGCTGCTCGCCGCCATGCAGAGCGAGCAGTTCGCGCGGACCGACCTCACAGCGCTGGAGGTGGTCGTGACGGGCGGCACCGTCGTTGCTCCCAATCTGGTGCACGCGGTGCACGAGCGTTTCGGCTGCGAGGCGATGGTTCTGTTCGGACAGACCGAGGCCGGCGGCGCGATGTGCCTCACGCGCCGCGGCGATGACATCGAACTCCTGACGCAGAGCGTGGGCGCGCCGCTGCCGCTATCCGAAGTTAAGATTCTCCAGGCCGACGGCGACATCGCGCCGCTCGGCCAGGTTGGCGAGATCTGCGTAAAGACGCGCTGCGCAATGCAGGAGTACTTCCGCATGCCGGAGACGACGCGAGACGCGATCGATGTGGACGGCTGGGTGCATACGGGTGACCTCGGGGTGATGCGAGCTGACGGCTACCTGCGGATTACCGGACGGCTGAAGGACATGATCATTCGAGGCGGTGAGAACATCTATCCGCGCGAGATCGAGGACCTTCTGGCCTCGCACCCCGATGTGCTGCAATCGGCCGTCTTCGGTGTTCCCGACGAGAAGTGGGGCGAACAGGTGGCCGCTGCGGTGGTGCTCAAGCCGGCCCGCAGCTGCGACGGCAAGGCGCTAGCGGCGTTCCTCGAGGCACGCATCGCGCGGCACAAGGTGCCCAAGACTTGGCGGTTCGTCGACGCGCTGCCCGTCACAGCCACAGGCAAGATCCAGAAGTTTTTGCTGCGCGACCAGCTTGCGGCGGAACGGGGGGCGGCATGAACGACCGCAACCCGAAGGACGCTGGCGCTCGCGAAGCCGACGTGGAAGCTCGCCTCGAAGACGTTTCGGTCAGGCTTTCGCGCACGCGCACCTGGAGCGGCATCGAGACACAAGCCGTCTATGGGCCTGAAGACTTGCCGGATTTCAACTACGGGCAGGAGCTGGGCGATCCGGGAATCTACCCGTACGCGCGCGGCGCCTACCCGCAGATGTACCGCAGTCGCATGTGGACGCTTCGTAACATCGTCGGCTACGGCGCCCCAGAAGACACGCGCGAAGGTATCGAGCGTGCACTGGAGATGGGCACCGCCGGGATCAACGTCGTGCTGGACACGCTGACCCAGGAAGCGATCGATCCCGACCATCCGGTGTTGTCGCCTGACGCGGGACAGGAGGGTTGCTCGGTGCCGACGGTGAATGACCTGGGCATCTTGCTCGAGGGCCTGGACATCACGAAGACCGACGTCGCCTGGCATTCGACGATGATGATCTACCCGCTCGTCGTCGCGCTGGCCACGCGGCAGGGCCGCGACATCTCGAAGCTGCAGGGATCGCACATGCCAGATCACTTGCAGCTGCGGCTGGCCGGCTGGAGCGAGGCGATCGTGCCGGCCGCGCTGGGCCACCGCACGACGGTCGACTGCCTCGAATACAGTGCGCGTCACAGCCCTCGATGGGCGCTAGGCTGCCCCCAGGCCTATGACATCCGCGAGCGCGGCGCCACTGCGGCCGGCGAGATCGCGATCGGCATGGCGATCGTCAATCAGACGCTGCACGACCTCGCCACACGAGGCGTGCACGTCGACCAGGTGGCGCCGAGCATGGCCTGGGTATCCACGGCGGACATCGACCTTTTCGAGGAGGTCGCCAAATTCCGCGCGCTGCGCCGCGTGTGGGCACGGACGATGAAGGAGCGATTCGGCTCGGCCGACCCGCGCGCGCAGCGGCTGCGCGTAGCCTGCCACACGTCGGGGCGGTCGCTGGTGTACCAGCAGCCGTTGAACAACCTCACGCGCGCCGCCGTGCAAACGCTGGCCGCGTTGCTCGGCGGCGTGCAGTCGGTGGAGACCTGCACTTACGACGAGCCGTTGTGCATCCCGACGGAGGAGGCGCGGGAACTCGCCACGCGCACACAGCAGATCTTGGCCCACGAGATCGGCGCGGCGCGCACCGCCGATCCACTGGGCGGCAGTTGGTACGTCGAGTCGCTGACACGCCGTGTGGAGGTCGATGCGTTGGCGCTCCTCGAACGAATCGAGGGCATCGGTCTGATCAAGGCGATCGAGGACGGGATGATCGAGGGCCTGCTCGACGAGTACAACTACCGCCACCATCAGGAGCTCGACCGCGAGGAGCGCATCGTCGTGGGTGTCAATAGGTTCAAGCCGAAGAATGCGACCATGCCCCGCCGCTTCTCGTTCGACCCGGCGCGCATGAACGCCCATCTACGGCGCTTTGTCGAGCGCAAGGCGGCGCGCGACCGGGAACTTCTGGGCGAAAAGATAGGCGACCTGTATCGCGTGGCGCAGCGGCGGGAGAACTCGCACCAGGCGATGGTCGATGCACTCGTCGCCGACGCCACCGTTGCCGAGGTCTGGGGCACCGTGCGCGTTGCCAATGGCCTTCCCTACGACCCGTTCCGCGCCGTCGAATCGCCCTTCACCTACCCGAGTCCCTGAGCCATGTCCCGAGATCCAATCCGCTGCCTCCTGGCCATGCTGGGTACCGACGTCCACAGCAAGGGCATCCGCACCCTGGCCCAGCTGCTAAGAGACCGGGGGGTCGAGGTTATTTACCTTGGCGAGCACAACACGGCTGAAGGCGTGATCAATGCGCTGATCGCCGAGGATGCCGATCTGATCGGACTCAGCTACAGCACTGCGACCTACCTACACTACACGAGAGACCTGATGCAGAAGATGCGCACGGCCGGCGTGGGCGATGTGCCGGTGATGCTGGGCGGATTGATCCACGCGGACGACGAGCCGGCGTTACGTGAAATGGGCGTGCGAGGAATCTTCGGCCCGGGCTCGACGCTAACTGACATCGTCGATTTCCTGCAGCGCGTGACGAGCAAGTCGCTGCCCGGCGCGCCCTCATGATGAGTGCCAACCAGCACGATTTCGACGCAGGCTCACCGGCACTCGCAGCGGCCGTGTCGGGCGGAGACGTTCGCGCAGCTTCACGCCTGCTGAGTCGCATCGAGCGCGGCGACCCTGCGATCGAATCCTCGCTGGCGGCGCTGCACGCGCAGGGCGGTCGCACGCCGGTGTTCGGCATCACCGGACCGCCGGGTGCGGGCAAGAGCAGCCTGGTCGACCAATTGATCGTGCACTTGCGGGCACGGAGGCGACGTGTGGCGGTGCTGGCTGTCGATCCCTCCAGCCCGTTTACCGGTGGTGCGATTCTCGGCGACCGAGTGCGCATGGGGCAGCACAATGTCGATACCGGCGTCTTCATCCGCAGCATGGCTGCGCGTGGAAGTCTGGGCGGGCTGGCGCGTGCCGCGGGCGACGCGCTGATCGTGCTCGATGCGATGGGTTGGGATGCAATCCTGGTCGAAACCGTGGGCGTGGGCCAGAGCGAGATCGACATCCTGCGCCATGCAGACACCGTTCTAGTGCTGCAGACGCCGCTCAGCGGCGATACGATGCAGGCCGTGAAGGCCGGGCTGCTCGAGGTGGGCGACATCTTTGTGGTCAACAAGGCCGACGCCCCAGGCGCGGACCGTGCGACCGCCGTACTGCGCGAGGCGATCGATTTCCGAGCCATGGACTTGCCGCCGCAAGCCTGGCGTCCCCGGTTGCTTCAAACGAAGGCCGTTGAGGGCGAGGGTGTCGCCGCGGTGTTGCAGGCAATGGATTTGCACCGAGCGCATCTCGTGGATCATCCGGAGCAGGCGATGCAGCGCCGACGGACGCAGGTGAGGGCACAGCTCGTGGAGCGCGTGGCCGAGATACTGAGGGGGGGCGCGCTCGTCGATGAGGCACCGGGCCTGCAATGCCTGCTTGATGAAGTCGTTGCACGCCGCTGTGATCCGATGACAGCGGTTCGCCGTCTGCTTGCGATGGCTTGGGAACACCAGGCCTGACCGAGCGAAATGGACCGTGGTTGCCCGGTTCGGCCACATCGGACCCGCGCGCAAGCTAGTCCGCCAGGTGAGCGAAGAAAGCGTGCTGCTGGTGCGCATCAGCAATGACTTGCTGGCCGTGGACCGGTGCATCCACCTGAACCAACTGCTGCACGGAGGCAGGTGACGTCGCACCAGGCCATCTGCCAGTTCCATGACGCCCGTTTCGATCCGCGGAGCGGCGAGGCCCGGATCTCAGGCGACTAAATAATGCTGAGGCTCGTCGACCGTCGGCGAAGGCATGGCCAACTGGGGAGAGCAGATCTCTCTGCGACACAGCACGGTGCGCGCTTGCGTCATTGGGCGCGAAGATCAAATAGTCGCAGTGTCAGCGGACCGGGAGATCGCTTGCGGAGGCACGTCTCGACGGGAATCCCTGCCGCGTTGTTCACACTTGGTCGGGCGGCACCAGGTACTTCAACAGGTTGTGCTTGATCGTTGCGAGCGTTGCAGCCGCTACTTCCAGCTCCCGTTCAGTGACGCCCTCGAGAATCTCTTCGTTCAGTTGAGCTTCGACGCTCCGCAAGCGGGCAATCATGCGCTTGCTCGAGGGCTCCAGGAAAACGCGATTGATTCTCCTGTCCGCGGGATCCGCAACCCGCCGTACCAACCCTGACTTCTGAAGCCGGTCAATCAAGCCCCCGATCGCCACCTTGCCGAGGTCAAGTTCTTCAGCGAGGCGTGACTGCGTCATACCGTCCTCTCGAGACAAGTACGCCAGTACCCACCACTGGGATCGTGTGATGCCCAGTGGCTTCATGGAGCGATCGAAGGCGCTGCGACGCAGCCGCGAGACGTCATGTATCAAGAAGTTGAAGCGCATCTCCCACTCGAGGCTGCGCGGCACGCCCCTGACGTCAACGCCCTTAGGCGCTCCCCGCTTGAGGTTGTTCTTGAGCATGTGCAAAGTCTACCAGCGATCGAACGGATGTTCTTGCCCCGCAACTCGGCCGCTACGAAGCGGTGGCTAGCCGGGGCGGCCCCTGTGATGGTTGTAGTCCTCGCGCCAGTTGTCGATGACGCTGCGCGTGCGGTTCAAGACGCCCACTTGTGGGCTGCCAATGTGCCGTCATCCGACCGTGCTCCTCGACGCACCCGCTCTAGGCTTGAAATCGTCGCAACTATATCGTATGCTAGCATACCTAATCTGGAGTTCTTGAGAATGAAGATCCTGGTCCCCGTCAAGCGGGTCGTCGACTACAACGTGAAGGTGCGCGTCAAGTCTGACGGCACCGGTGTGGACATTGCCAACGTCAAGATGAGCATGAACCCCTTCGACGAGATCGCCGTCGAAGAGGCGGTGCGCCTGAAGGAAAAGGGCGTGGCGACCGAAGTCATCGCCGTCTCCTGCGGCGATGCCAAGTGCCAGGAGACGCTGCGCACCGCGATGGCCATTGGCGCGGATCGCGGCATCCTCGTGGAGACTGCCGAAGAGCTCCAGCCGCTGGCCATTGCCAAGCTGCTAAAGGCCCTCGTGGACAAGGAGGAACCGTCTCTGGTGATCCTCGGCAAGCAGGCCATCGACGACGACAACAACCAGACCGGCCAGATGCTCGCCGCCCTGGCGGACCTGCCCCAGGGCACCTTCGCATCGAAGGTCGAGGTCGCGGGCGACAAGCTCAGCGTCACGCGCGAAGTCGATGGCGGCCTGGAAACCCTCTCGCTGTCTCTGCCCGCAGTCATCACCACCGACCTGCGCCTGAACGAGCCGCGCTACGTGACCTTGCCCAACATCATGAAGGCCAAGAAGAAGCAGCTCGATACCTTCAAGCCCGAAGACCTCGGCGTGGACGTCAAGCCGCGCCTGAAGACCCTGAAGGTGGCAGAGCCTCCGAAGCGCGGCGCCGGCATCAAGGTGCCCGATGTGGCCACGCTGGTGGACAAGCTGAAGAACGAAGCCAAGGTGATCTGAGGAAGACAGACATGACCGTACTTGTTATTGCCGAACACGACCACGCCACCCTCAAGCCGGCGACCCTGAACACCGTGACCGCAGGGATTGCCTGCCAGAGCGGGGATGTGCATGTCCTGGTGGCCGGAGCGAACGCCGCCGAAGCCGGCAAGGCGGCTGCCCAGGTGGCAGGCGTTGCCAAGGTGATCGTCGCGGACAGCCCGAGCCTGGCCGAGAACCTGGCCGAGAACGTCGCGGCGCAGGTGCTCGCGATCGCCAAGAACTACAGCCACATCCTGTTCCCCGCCACCGCCAACGGCAAGAACGTGGCTCCTCGCGTGGCGGCCAAGCTCGACGTGGCCCAGATCAGCGACATCACCAAGGTGGACAGCGCCGACACCTTCGAGCGGCCGATCTATGCGGGCAACGCGATTGCCACGGTGCAGAGCAGCGACGCGATCAAGGTCATCACCGTTCGCACGACCGGCTTCGACGCCGCAGCCGCCACCGGCGGCAGCGCCGCAGTGGAAAGCGCCGACGGCGTAGCCGACAGCGGCAAGAGCGCCTTCGTGGGCCGGGAAGTCACCAAGAGCGACCGCCCCGAACTCACGGCCGCCAAGATCATCGTCAGCGGCGGAAGAGCCCTCGGCAGCGCCGAGAAGTTCAATGAAGTCATGACGCCGCTCGCGGACAAGCTCGGTGCCGCCCTGGGTGCCAGCCGCGCAGCGGTGGACGCAGGCTACGCCCCCAACGACTGCCAGGTCGGCCAGACCGGTAAGATCGTCGCCCCGCAGCTGTACATCGCGGCCGGCATCTCCGGCGCGATCCAGCACCTGGCGGGCATGAAGGACTCCAAGGTGATCGTGGCGATCAACAAGGACGAAGAAGCCCCGATCTTCTCGGTGGCCGACTACGGCCTCGTGGCCGACCTCTTCACGGCCGTGCCGCAGGTAACAGACAGCGTGTAGACGCAAGTGGCAAGACGTCCGCGACTTGTTTTCTGGCTGCAGCGGCCCGAAATGTAGGATCGACGAGGCGAAGCCAGAAGCGCTACCGACAACGCACCTCGGGATCCACCTCTCAACGACGTGCGAACAGTGGTTGCTCAAAGTGGGCTACGCACGTAGTCTGGCCTCTGGCACACACGTCGATGAACTGAATAGGACGGCACCGGTGGGTGCCGCGGTCTCTGTGTCAGGCTCAGGGATCCGGAGCACCGGAGGTGGCGGCAGCCCGCATAGCGGCCGAGGGCACATTCTGGCGCCAGGAGCAAGGCGCAGCCCCGATGGCCTCTGCTGTCGCAAAGGCCCGCGCGAGTGAGGCCGCGCATCAGCTCTCCGCCATTGCTCATGCAGTTCACGGCGCGATCGGCGTGACCGAAGAGTATGACCTTCAGCTGTATACGCGCCGCCTGCATGAATGGCGCCTTGCGCGTGGCTGCGAAGCTTGGTGGAACCGTCAGCTTGGTCGGCACGTGTTGACGGCAAGGCCTCGGCGCGTGGCAGACGTCGCGCGACAGGTCTTTTAGCAGCCGTCCACTCGCCATCCCTCGCTCCCTTGTTTTCAGTTGCTCATCTAGAATTTCAGAAAAACTTCAGCGATAGTCCTCAACCGATCGCGCACTTTTCAGCAAGCGCGGCTGACGCGTACCGCGCCACCATGCACCGTCGGCATGCGGCGAAGCGATGTCGACGAGCTCGCCGATGCGAGGAGTACTGAGGCGAACCTGCCTTTCGGCCGACAGTGCACGGATGAGCTCCAGCGGCTCCTGCCAGGCGTGCCTTCCCAAGTCGAATGTACTGTTGTGGATGGGCAGCAGCCATTTGCCGCGGAGGTCGAGATGGGCCTGCAGCGTCTGCTCAGGCTGCATGTGAACGTGTGCCCAGTTCGCATCGTAGGCGTCGTTTTCCATCAGCGTGATGTCGAAGGGCCGTACTTTTCTCCGATGGCCTTGAAACCGTCGAAGTAGCCGGTGTCACCGCTGAAGAAGACACGCAACGGACCATCCAGCATCACCCATGACGCCCAAAGCGTTTTGTCGATGTCGCTGATGCCGCGCCCCGAGAAATGCTGCGCGGGCGTGGCGACCAGTTCAAGGCCAAAGACCTGCACCGACTTCCACCAGTCGAGCTGCCTCACCTTGCTGCGCTCCACGCCCCATTCGATCTGCTGCTTGAGTTCGCACACCCTGGTGATCGAGTTGCGCCGAATGGCGCACTCGGTGACCAGCGCGAACCACCGCTCGATCTGGTTCAGTCGTGAACTGTACTGACGCGCGAGTTGGATGCTGAGCGGCTTGAGCGCGAAGTCCACGCCGATGCCCACGACCAGCGCGATCACAGGCAACGTGGCCACCGAAGGAAGACGAGAGTGAGCCTGCACGGCACCACCCTACTGATGAATCCCCTCGATGGCGCGAGGAGCTTGCCGCTCTACCAGCTCAAAACATTGATTGAGGGCGTGCTGGCCGATCAACGCCGTGGCACTGCGGCTCGTGCGAACCTCCATCTTGGCCAGCCTGTGCAGCTCTAGACTTCCGCGACCGTCAGATGCTCATACTCTTGATCGTCACAAGGGTATCTTCCACGCGCGATAGGATTTCGACCGTATGACGCTTCAGTGTCTTACCGCGGCTCGTCAATTCAACTCTGCGAGTCGTTCTTTCAATTAGCGGCGTCTGGAGAACCATTTCCAGTCGCAAAACGCTGCGGCTGACGCTTGATTTGTGGATCTTGAGAGCATCCGCGGCGAGGGAGAAGCTTGATAGAGAGGCGACATAGGCGAACACGCGCAAGTCGTTTAAGTCGACAACACTCGCACGATGCATAAGCGACGTTTTGCTCGACATTGATCGTCTCGGCTCGTTCATTTGCTCAGACAACCCCTCGGGTACCAGACTGCCTCGGATATGGAACCCGACAGGTAAATCTCGAACGGATGCAGAATCGCCCGGCGCCCGGCGTTAGCCGGGCAGCCCAGGGCTAGCTGACGAAAATCAGAATGCGTGCCTGATACCCAAGTCGTAGCCGAGCGAGCTGGTCGGGTGCGTTGCACCGATCGCAGCTTGGGCCAGAGCGTTGTTGGCGGTCGTGCCCGATGCCGCGTAGAACGAACCAGCGGTTGCCAGGCCAACGCCAGGCGAGCCGACTGCCGAGTACAGCGAGTTGTCCTTGTTGTTCACGTAGGCAACGGTTGCGTACAGGGCGGTGCGCTTCGACAGGTTGTGCACGTAGCCGAGAGCGAACTTGTCAGCCTTCGGATCCTTCAGGCCGAACACCTGGTTGATCTGAGCCAGCTGGGCGGTGGTGACAGGCAGGTCGCTGTACTTGACGCCCGAGTACGAAGCGCGGATCAGGCCAGGACCGACCGGCACGGTTGCGCCGATGAGCCAACCCTTGGCACCCGGATCGGTGAACGCGAACACGTTGGTGATGGCCAGCGGGTTCGAGTAGTCGGTCCTGTTCTTGGCTTGCGAGTACTCGCCGAAGAGCTTGACGACGCCGAAGTCATACGAAGCGCCGATGTTCCAGGACTTCAGCACGCTGGTCGTGCCAGCAAAGAAGTTGTCCGCGATCGTGGCTTCGCCGTAGGCAGCAGCAACGTCCAGCGGGCCGTTGGCGTAGCCGCCGCGGCCACCGATGTAACGGCCAGCGCGCTGGGTGTTGGCAATGTCAGGCGTCAGAGCCGAGTTGTCATACTTCGTTGCGCCGTTGAAGGCGTACATGACCTGGCCGTAGAAGCCGCCCAGGTTCGGGGGCAGGAAGTAGCCGACCGAATTGCTGGCGCGAACATACATGTTGTTCGCGGTAAAGCCCGTTGGCGAGCCAGGACCGAAGCCGTTGGCCGTCAAGATCAGGCTGGCACCAACGCCATTGCTGCCGAACGGATCGAACACGGTGTCGTTCCAGAAGGTCGGGACATAGTCTCGGCCGAGGCGGACTTCACCGAATGCGCCGGAGAGGCTCACGGTCGAACGACGGTTGAAGAGGCCAGTCACCCCGCCCGTATTCGAGACGTTGCCACCGGTGGTGCCGGCTTCGTTGCCGATGCCGGCTTCGAGCCAGAAGCTGGCAGCCAGACCGCCACCGAGGTCTTCCGTGCCACGGAAGCCCAGACGGCTGCTGTTGTAGCCCGAGCTCGTCAGCGTGTTCTTCGTGCCCTTGACGCTTTGACCGTAGATGTTTTCCGACTTGTTCGAATAGCCTTCGACGGTAGCGTCGACCACGCCGAACAGCGTCACGGACGACTGGGCCGAAGCAACGCCGGCGACAGCCAGAGCAGCAAGGGAAACTAGAGATTTTTTCATTGCAGGTTTCTCCAAGGTTAAGGCAACGCTGAACAAGATCCTGGACTTCCCCATCCAGTAGTCGCTTCGTTCGCGAGCGTGAATTGACGTCCAATTTCTGCGCGGCAAGGCGAGTTCCGAGCACATTGCTTCGCATGGTGACCGGTTGCAGGCCGCGCGGCGAGCCATTGGCTCGCATTGCAGCCCTCATGGGCGGACGTTTTCATACAGTACCCCGCGCGCGAGATAGATGTTGGCCAGCCCCAGCGCGACGAAGGATCGCGTGGCGTTTTTGGCCAAACCGCGGTAGCGAACCTTTTCGAATCGCCACAGCCGCTTGATCACCGCAAAGACATGTTCGACCCGAGCCCGTACCTTGGACTTGATTCGGTTGACCAAGCGTTCGAGGTCCTCGGTCGCACTGCCCTTGCGCACTTTCTGGTTGGTCCAGTCGGCCGCGTGCGGTGCCTTCGAGCGGATCAACGCCTGCTGCGAGGAGTAGGCGCTGTCGCCCCAGACCCGCTGCTCGTGGCCGTGCAGCAGATCGGGCAGCGGGTGCTTGTCGTGCACATTGGCCGCCGTGACCACAGCGCTGTGCGCCAAGCCGGTCTGGCTGTCCACGCCGATGTGCAATTTCATGCCGAAGAAATACTGCCGACCCTTGCGCGTCTGGTGCATCTCCGGGTCGCGCTTGCCGTCCTTGTTCTTGGTGGAACTGGGCGCGCCAATGATCGTGGCGTCCACGATCGTGCCTACGCCCACCTTCAGTCCTCGGGCCCGAAGTACCTCGCCAACCTTCGCGAACAAGGCCTCACCCAACTTGTTCTTCTCCAGCAGGCGACGAAACTTCAACAGCGTGGTGGCGTCCGGCACACGCTCGCGGCCCAGGTCGATGCCGACGAACCGCCTCAGCGCCGTACTGTCGAGCAACGCGTCCTCACACGCGGCGTCGGCCAGGTTGAACCACTGTTGCACGAAGTACATGCGCAGCATGCGCTCCAGACCCACGGGCGGACGACCGTTGCCGGCCTTCGGATAGTGAGGCTCGATGACTTCGCACAAATGCGACCACGGCACGATCTGCTCCATGGTCGCCAGGAACGCATCGCGCCGCGTCGGCCTGCGGTACTGCTCGTACTGCGTGTTCTGATCGGCCGCCACGGCCAGAGTCTGCTGCTTCATAGGGAAGTCAACGCACATTGGAGGATCGCGGAGGACGTGGACTTTTTCAGCGTTGCCTTAAACATAGGGCTCCGGTGCGAAGGGCCCACCGTGACTGGCACTTCTGTGCACCCACTAGACCTGGGCCAACTCCCCTCGTAGGAAGTTGTCATCATTCCATCAGCTCAATCTGTTAGAGACAGAGTGACTTGAGCAAAGTCAGTCCATAACTGTGTAGATTCACGCCACAGGAAAAGGCCCCCGTTGTGCAACAACTACAAGGCAGTCGGAGGGCAATCGTGGAGTTCCATTCTCAGAGACCGGCGCATCTTGCTCGGAGCCACTCGGTACCAATGTTTGAACTTGCGCCCGAAGTTGTGTGGATCTGAATACCCGAGTTGCGAAGCTATTTCCTCGATCGACAACTCGGTGTGTTGGAGATACCAGGTTGCGTGGGTCTTTCGCAGGTCTTCCTTGATGTCGGCGTACGAAACTCCAGCCTCTGCAAGCCTTCTCACCAGCGTCCGAGCTGAGATTCCCAGATCCGAGGCCAGTTCGCTCGCGCCCGGATTGCTCACCAGCCGCTGGAGGAGAAAGCGCCGAACACGTTGGACAAATGCACCGTCTTGCAACTCCGCGTCCACTCTTTCACAGACCTTCGAGGCCTCAGCAAAGACCTCCGCATCCTCGGAAGCGCAAGGCAGCCGTAGCAGTTCCACGGGCATTTGAAGTCTCAGGCAGTCCCCGTCAAACTCCACCTTCCGGACGTATCGCAAACAGTGCCCACCATCGCCAGGGGGGCGAGGGTAAGGGAGTCCTACGACGAGTTCGTCCGCAGGGCGCCCGAGCATCGCCTCCAGAAGCCGACAATGCGACCCGACGATGGACTGTATGACAAAGATGTGTGTCTCACACAAGTGGCGCAAAGGCTTTACTTCGAGAGTGCTCCACCGAGATCCGTTTTCTAACCGGAACCGAAAACTCCCGAATATCAGGCTGGCGTGCTGGCTCAAGAATTCGAGTCCTTGACCCAGCGTTTTTCCTGTCACTGCCCCGATTCCGACAGGCGTGTGATATGGCTGGAGCATCGACCCAGCCATCAAGCCCAGTGCGGGTTCACCAGTCGACTGGATCCCGTATGCAACGAATCTACGGAATATCGAGAAGCCAACCATGCGCCGACTGTCGAAAAGGTCCTGCCAAGTCAAGCCTGCGTTCGAAAGCGCGGCAGATGGTCGCACCCCGAGACTATTCAAGCAGTCCATGACACGCCGGACGTAGACCGGATGCGCAAATGGGATGACTGGCTCGTGCTGGACAGCCATTGCTAAAAAGTTCCGGTGATTGTGAGACTGCCCTTGGGAAATCGGAGAGCGCGGCTCGCACCACGTTTGCGATTTTCTGCGGACAAAGCGTGGCGCCGTCGCTGGGTTCGAAGAAGGTGACCCTGAAGCCTTCGAAGAAAAGCAGCACCCGACGTTCGCGAGTGAGGATGGCATCCAACCATTTCCGTGGTCGGGATCATGGGATGGTCTTCATTGCTGAATGTACTGCGCTCTTGGCTAGAGTAGTGCGCCACTCAAATATGTACTTATCATTTGGCCCGCGCGAGTGCTGCCCTTGCTCGCGTGACCTTGGCCAGGATGTCGGTCGCGCGGGCGGTCCAGATGAAGGGTTTGGGGTTGGCGTTGTGCTGGGCCACGTACAGATCGATGGCCAGTTCCAGCTCGGGCACGCTGGTGAAGCCGTCGCGCCGAACGCGGTTCTCCGAGATGCCGCGGAAGAAGCGCTCGACCATGTTGAGCCACGATGCGCTGGTGGGGGTGAAGTGCATGACGAAGCGCGGGTGCTTGGCCAGCCACGCCTGCACCTCGGGGTGCTTCTGTGTCACTGGCGCCAATCGACACGATTCGGTGGTCTTCGATGAGCTGGTTGATGCCCTGCCAGCGGTGGGCGGCCTGCGGGGAAGACCGCGTCGCTGGCCCGGGAAACTGCATGCGGACAAGGGTTACGACTACACGCGATGCCGTGCACACCTCGGGCGCCGGGGCATCATGAATCGCATCGCACGCAAGGGCATCGAACGCAATGATTGGCTCGGACACCACCGCTGGGTGGTCGAGCGCACGCACTCGTGGCTGGCCGCATTCGGCAAGCTGCGTACTCGCTTTGAGCGTCGCATCGACAATCATATCGGCTTGCTTTCTCTGGCTTGCTGCGTCATCTGCTTGAGAACCCTGGCGCCGTTTTGTTAGCCGCTCTATGAAGCAAGGGCCTTTGACTCTTGGTGGGGGTCGCCTACAGCGCGGTCGGCATACTGCTCGCGCAGTACCCGCTTGAGCAACTTTCCGTTCTCGTTGCGTGGTAACGCATCCACAAAATCCACCGATCTCGGGCATTTGATGCGCGAAAGACGGCCGGTGCACCAATCGATCAGTTGGGCGCCCAGCACCTCGGTCGCGTGCTTGCCAGCCTTGAGTTCCACGACGGCCTTGACTTCCTGGCCGTATTCGCTGTTCGGCACCCCGATCACAGCCACGTCACCCACAATTTCGTGATCGAGCAATACGGCCTCTACCTCTCGGGGATAAATATTCACGCCACCTGAGATGATCAGGTCCGTTCGGCGATCCGAAATGTAGAGATAGCCTTCGCTGTCCACGTGCCCCAGGTCACCATAGGTGCCCCAGCCCTTGTCGTTGAATGCGCTCAGCGCCTTGGCCGAATCGCCGTGGTACTCGAAGTTCAGGCCGCCGCTGAAATAGATCGTGCCGATCTCTCCAGCAGGCAGTTCGCGCAAGGGATCATCTTCCGCCGTGATGTGGACCTGCCCGGTGATCGGACGGCCCACCGATCCGCGATGGCTCAGCCAGTCCACCGCTTCGATGTAGGTGACGCCCACGTTTTCAGAGCCCCCGTAGTATTCGTGCACGATCGGGCCCCACCACTCGATCATGGCCTGCTTGACATGCAACGCGCAGGGCGCAGCCGCATGGAGTGTCACGCGCAGGCTCGACAGGTCATAGCCTTCGCGCACCGATTGAGGCAGCGCCAACAAGCGGACGAACATCGTTGGCACCCAGTGGCCATGCGTAACCCGATGGCGCTCGATGGCGGCGAGCGTGGCCTGCGCATTGAAGCTGGGCAGAACGACGCAGCTGCCTCCCGTTTCGATGACCCGGACCACGAAGCGGCCCGTCGCGTGGTAGAGCGGAGACGGGTGGAGATACACGGTTTCGGCATCGATCTGGAACATCCGCCGCAACTGTTTTTCCAACTCGGGCAGTTCCAGTCTCCGCTCATAGGGGACCAGTGCGCGCTTGATGCCTTTGGGCAGACCGGTCGTGCCGGACGAATACATGAACTCCCGCCCCACGCTGCGCCCCTGCAGGGTGCAGTCGGGCAGATCCGCGCCGACTGAGCTCGCATAGTGCTCGAACTCCGACACATCACCATCAAGTGCGATGCGCCGCACAGGCGCGGAAGAGTCCAGCAAGGCTGTCGCTGCCGCCGCGGTGGCCGCGTTGGCAGAACTCGTCACGAGCACGCTTGTGCCGCTGTCGCGCAGCAGGTGGGCGACTTCGGCCGCTTTCAGATGCGTGCTGATCGGGACGTAGTACAGGCCGGCGCGCCGCGCGCCCCACCACAGCTCGAAGGTTTCGAGCCGGTTCTCCATTAGGATGCCGATGCAAGCACCCTCGGGGAGACCGAGCGACACCAGCCAGCGGGCGACTCCCTCGGCCTTCTCATGCAATTGCCTGTAGCTCAGCGCGAGACCATCGGCCATCTGGACCGCGATCTTGTCTGGCTGAACGGATGCCCAGTGCTGCAAGCGAGCCATGCAGATGCCGCCTTTCTCAATGTGTTGATGATTTATTGGTCTGCTAACATACCATATAGATATGAGATTGTCATTCAATGCATCAACGAAGCGCCTCACAGACTTTCTGACGACGGGCCACCGCGTCTGGGTCAGCGGCTTGAGCAGCGAATCTGCCCTGCTGCGCGATGAGCTGATCAGCGATCCGACTCGCGCTGCGGGAGTTACTTTCCTGGGCCTTCAGTTTCCCGGGATCGACACCATCGACTACCTCGGGGTGCATCCCGAAGCCAGGCAGACCGGCTTCTTCATGACGCCCTGGTTGCGAAAAGGACTGCAGGAGGGGCGAGCGGAGTTGATGCCCATGGACTATCTGGCGCTCGCGCAGCATCTGCAACGCTGTGAGCCGGTGGACGTCGCGATCGCGCAGCTCTCCCTGCCGGACCGTGATGGTTGGTGCAGCGCGGGCCTGTGCAGCGACTTCCTGCCGCTGGTCTGGCCGCGCGCGAGGAGGCGCGTGGCTCACCTGAACCCCCGCATGCCGCGCACCAGGGGCAGCTTCCGGGTGCACATGAATGAACTCGACGGATGGGTCGAGGCGGCCACGCCTGTTCTCGAACTCCACGAGAGACCCGCGGGCCGAGTGGAGGCCGCGATCGGGGCGCACCTGACTGATGTGGTGCGTGATGGCGACACGCTTCAGTTCGGCATCGGCGGGGTACCCATGGCCGCTGCAACGGCCTTGTCGTCACATCGGGGCCTGAAGATCCACAGCGGCATGCTGGGCCCGGCCGCGCGCACACTTTGGGAAAAAGGGGCATTGGCGGCTGACGCGCCCATCGTCACCGGCACAGTGCTCGGCGACGAGGCATTCCACGATTTCGCATGTTCGCTCGACGGACTCTGGCTCACGGACGTGCGTCAGACGCACGCCCCGCACGTCATCGCCGCCCGAGAACGCTTCGTCGCGGTGAACAGCGCGGTGGAAGTGGACTTGTTCGGCCAGATCAATGCCGAACGGGCCGACGGCGTCATCCAGGCCGGCGCTGGAGGGCTACCAGCCTTCGCGCTGGGCGCCAACCTGTCACGGGGCGGCCGATTCGTGGTCTGCCTGCCTTCCATCGCGCGGCGGGGTACTGTCTCGCGCATCGTCCCCGTGCTGAACTCGCGCGCCCTGTGCACCATCCCCCGCCACCTGGCCGATGTGGTCATTACAGAACATGGTGTGGCACACTTGCGCGGCCTTTCGGTCCATCAGCGCGCGGAAGCCCTGATCGCGCTGGCCGATCCTACACACCAGGCTGCGCTGAGTGACGCCTGGCGCGCTTTGGCTCGCGCGATGTAGGCGCGCAGCCTAGAACGCGACCTTGTCCACGCCCTTGAGGCCAAGCAGTTGCCGGGCCTCTGCAGGCGTGGCCACCTCGAGGCCGAGGCCCTCGATGATCTCGCGCACCCGGCGGACCTGGTCTGCGTTGGACTGGGCCAGCTGTCCTGCGCCGATCCACAGGCTGTCTTCGAGGCCCACGCGCACATGGCCTCCCATGGACGCCGCCATCGCCGCCACGGGCATTTGGTTGCGCCCTGCCCCCAGCACCGACCAGTGGTAGTCCTTCCCGAAAAGACGATTGGCCGTGCGCCGCATGTGCATCACATCTTCGGGATGGGCGCCGATACCGCCCAGGATGCCGAAAACCGTCTGCACGAAGAACGGCGCCTTGACCAGGCCGCGGTCCACGAAGTGCGCCAGGTTGTACAGATGGGACGTGTCATAGCACTCGAACTCATAGCGCGTCTCGCTCGGCGCCAGTTCCTTGAGCGCCGTCTCGATATCGCCGTAGGTGTTGCGGAAGATCAGGTCCTTGCTGCCTTCGAGGTAAGGGCGCTCCCAATCGTGCTTGAAGCTCTTGTATCGCTCCAGCATCGGAAAGAGCCCGAAGCCCATGGTCCCCATGTTCATCGAGGCCACCTCCGGCTTGAGTACCAGGGCAGGCTGAATGCGCTCCTGTACCGGCATGTAGGGCGAGCCGCCGGTGGTCAGGTTGACCACGGCATCGGAGGCGGCCTTGATCTTTTCCAGGAACGGGCGAAATGCCTCCGGTGTCTGGTCGGGCTTGCCGGTCTGCGGGTTGCGCGCGTGCAGGTGAATGATCGCCGCACCGGCTTCGGCCGCCTCGATGGACGACCTGGCGATCTCCTCCGGCGTCACCGGCAGGTACGGCGACATGGAGGGCGTGTGGATGGCGCCGGTCACGGCGCAACTGATGATGACTTTCTGGCGGGACACGAGGTACTTCTCAATCTTTCAGGGGTGGAAAGCGCGCCGCTGTTGCGACGCGGGAACTGACTGCGGCCACGCGGGCTGACGAACGCCCGGGCTGCACATGGTTGGCCGTCAAGCTCTCATGACGACGGGCCGGCCTCGGCATTCCCGGCGAGCATGCGCCTGAGTTCTCGCCTCAGCAGCTTGCCCTGGGCGCTGTAGGGCAAGGCATCGACCATGCGGATCTCCTTGGGGCGCTTGATGCGCCCCAGCCGCTCGCGGCACCACGCGTCCACGCCGGCGACGAAGGCCTCGGCATCCTCGGGTGCCGCGCGTGGCACCACGAAAGCGACCGGTCGCTCACCAAAGTCCGCGTCCGGCGCGCCGATGACCGCCGCCTCGCTGACCTGGCTCATTTCGCACAGGGCCGCCTCCAGCTCCTGTGGATAGATGTTCACGCCGCCCGAGATGATCATGTCGTCCAGGCGATCGGTGAGGAACAGGTATCCCGCCTCGTCCACGTAGCCGACGTCTCCGAAGGTCTGGTAGCCCTGCCGGCTGGTGCGGGCGGCGGTCTTCTCCGGATCGTGGCGGTAGGCAAAGGGGGCGATGCCCGAGAAGAACACGCGTCCGACTTCGCCGGCCGTCAATTCCCGGTCGTCCTCCCCCAGCACATGCAGCGAGCCTTTACGGGCGCGACCGACGGACCCGGGCCGCTCGAGCCACTCCTGCGTACCGATGGCGGTCAGCCCCACGCCTTCGCTGCCGGAATAGTATTCCTCGATGATCGGTCCCCACCACGCGATCATGGCGCGCTTGACCGGCACCGGGCACGGCGCTGCGGCATGCACCGCCACGCGGTGGTGCGGCGCGTGGAAGGCCCGGCGGCGCTCTTCAGGCAGGGCGAGCAGCCGATTGAACATGGTCGGCACCCACTGCGAATGCGTGACGCGCTCCCGCTCCATCAGATCGAGCGCGTGGGCAGCGTCAAACCTGGACATCACAAGCACCGAGCCCCCCGCCGCCTGGAATGCCAGGCTCCAGCGCAACGGTGCGGCGTGGTGCAGCGGCGCAGTGGACAGGTAAAGCGATCCCTCCCGGATGTCGAACATGTCGATCAGGTCCGCTGCGAAGGACGGCGTGCCCAGCTTCTGAGCCGGCAAGGCGCGTTCCACGCCCTTGGGGCGGCCGGTCGTCCCGGAGGTGTACATCATCAAGGCCCCGGAGGACTCCTCGGCCACCGGCGTGGCGGCATGTGAGGTCAGAAGCGGTCCCAGCGGCTGGAATCCCGCCATTGCGCCTCGTACCGACAGCCAGACCGGCCGGGTCTTCACGCGCCCCGGCAGCTCACCCAGGGTGGCCGCCGCGTCCGCACTGACCACCACCACCCGGGCATCGCAATCCTGGATGACATAGGCCGCGTCGGCAGCGGACGCGGTGGCGGCAATGGGTGTCAGGTACGCGCCAACCCGGTAAGCCCCCCAGATCAAGGGAAAGACCATCGGATCGTTGCCCACGACGGCTGCGACGTGATCGCCGCGCACGATGCCCAGGCTCCGCAAGGTATGCGCCACCTGATTGGCGAGCGCCTCGAGTTCGCCATAGCGCATGGCCGCACCCTCGGTGCGAATCGCAATGCGCTGCGGATCCAGTTCCGCCCAGCGCCGCAAATCAAAATTCATCCTTGCCTCCCAAAGTCGCAGATCGTTCGCGCACCGCCGCCATCTGCGCCCGGATGGGCACGAACTCGGGCATGCGCAGTGAGCGCCGCAACCGTTCGGCTCCATCCAGCACGAAATTGTGACCCGTCAGATAGGCCGCAAAGGGCGAACACAGGTAAGTGGCGGCCCAACCGAGTTCATGGGTTTGCCCCACGCGCAGCGCAGGAATGCGCCTCCACTCGGCTTCATAGCCCTCTGGCCGCTGCGCACGCATGTCGGTCGAATGGTCCTGGTGTGGAAACAGGCCGGGCGTGAGCGCGTTGACCCGGATGCCGTCGGGCGCCCACTCCACCGCAAGCGTTTCCGTTAGGCTCAGGACACCCGCCTTCGCCGCGGCGCTGTGGGCATGGCCAGGCGCCCCACCCTGCGCGTAGGCCACCGAGATGTTCAGGACAGCGCCGCCACCGCCCTGCCCCACCCTGCGGCGCGCGAATTCCTGGCTGCAGAAGAAGGTGCCGTCGAGCACGATGTCGGTCACTGCACGCCACCCGTTGGCGCTCAGTTCCTGGGCGGCCACCGGAAAGTTGCCCGCCGCGTTGTTCACCAACACATCCACGGGCCCCAGGGCTTCCTCGGCAGCGTCAAAGCATGCCTTGACCTGCTCGGGCGAACGCACATCCAGTGGCAGCGCAATGGCGCGCCCGCCGATCATCCGCACGGCCTCGACCCCGGCTGCCACGTGCTCGGGCTTGCGACTGGCGATCACGATGGCTGCGCCCAATCGCGCGAATTCCAGCGCCATCGCCTTGCCCAACCCGGTTCCGCCGCCGGTGATCAGTACAACGCGTCCGGCATAGGTGTCGGGCGGCAGCATGGCGGTTCCAGCTGGCGGGGGCGGTGGCAGACCAGGCGTCGTGCGCACGGTCGGCACATTGCTCATGGCATCCATCTCATTGTGCTTGTCTCTTGGCATATATCCAGGCGTTCGCAACGAGCAACCTGAACGACTTCTGTTGTATCGATCGATGAAATAGACAGACAATCATCTGCTACCGTATCATATGCCATGATACCAAATAAACGAAGGAGCGATTGATGGCTGGCCTCTGGTTTGAGCAATTCGAGACAGGACAGGTGTTCGAGCACGAGATTCGACGCACTGTCACGGAAGCCGACAACATGTGGTTCAGCAACGCCACCTACAACCCGGCGGCCATTCACATTGATGCCGAGTATTGCAAAGGCACGGAGTTCGGTCAGCCCTTGGTAAACAGCATCTTCACGCTTGGCCTGGTGATCGGCCTGTCCGTGCAGGACACCACGCTGGGCACCACCGTGGCCAATCTCGGCATGACCGATGCGCGCTTTCCCAAGCCCGTGTTCGCGGGCGACACCATCCGCTCGCGCACCACGGTGCGCGAGCTGCGCGAGAGCAAGTCGCGCCCCAACGCCGGCATCGTGACCTTTCTTCATCAAGGCCTCAATCAGCGCAGTGAAGAGGTCTGCACCTGCACACGGCAGGCCCTGATGTTGCGAAAGCCGGCGAATTGACGCGACATGTACCTCTCGCAACTTCTTCACCGGCACCATCAGTGCCGACCAGAAAAGACCGCCGTGGTGTGCAATGGTCGCCGTTTGAGCTATGGCGAACTTCACGTTCGCGTCGCCCGAAGGGCAGGTGCCCTGAAGGCGGCCGGCGTGGGCCACGGGGACCGCGTCGCACTGTTGAGCCAGCACTCGATCGAGACGGTGGAATGGATGTTCGCCTGCTGGTGGCTCGGCGCCGTGTTCAGTCCGCAGAATGTTCGCTGGAGTGCGCCGGAAATCGTGGATGCGTTGCTCGACAGCGAGCCCACGGTGCTCCTGCACGATGACCTCCACGAGACACTTGCTCAGACGGTCGCGTCCCGCGCTTCGGGTATCCCGACGCTGCCCATGGACACGCCGGTCGACGTCGCTGCGGTGGATGACGCACGGGCCGGCGGGCAGGATCTGGCTGCGCTGATCTACACCGGGGGCACCACCGGCCGATCCAAGGGCGTGATGCTGACCCATGCCGCTCTCGGAACTGCAGCGCTCGGCCGGCTGGCTGAACTGCCTCCCCTGGGGGACAGCGTGGCATTGCTGACCACGCCGAACTTCCACGTGGCATCGTTGATTCGCGCCATCACGCATTGGATCGCTGGAAGCACACTGGTCATCCTGCCGCAGTTCCGCGCCGCAGCAGCACTCGACGTGATAGAGCGTGAGGGCGTGACGGATGTGCCCTTCGTGCCCACCATGCTGCAGATGGTGCTGGACGACCCCGCGTTCCACCCGGAGCGCATGCGCTCGGTACGGCGGTTGAGCTACGGTGCGGCGCCGAGCGCACAGGCCCTTTTGCAGCGTGCGCAGGCGGCCCTCCCCTGGGCCGGCCTCTACCAGTACTACGGAATGACCGAGTCGTGCGGGGCCGCCACCGCCAGCCTGCCCGACGACCACGACGCCCAGGCCTGGAACACCGGCCGCGCGAGGTCTGCGGGGCGCGCAAGCGCCGTTGTCGAGCTTCGAATCTGCGACGAGGGCGGGCGCGACCTGCCTGTCGGCCAGGTCGGCGAGATCGTGCTGCGGGGTCCGCTCGTGGCGGCGGGCTACTGGCGACGACCGGAGGAAACGGCGCGCACCTTCAGCGGCGGCTGGTTGCGCACGGGCGATGCTGGCCGTGTGGACCAGGACGGCTACCTCTACGTGGTGGACCGCATCAAGGACATGATCGTGTCGGGCGGCGAGAACGTCTACAGCGCCGAGGTCGAGAACGCGCTCACCCGGCATCCGGCGGTGTCGATGGCCGCTGTCATTGGCGTCCCCCATGAACGCTGGGGCGAAGCGGTGCACGCCATCGTGGTCCTGCAGCACGGGATGACCGCTGACGAGGCCGCTCTGCGCGCGCATTGCCGTGAGTTGCTTGCGGATTACAAGGTGCCGAAGTGCGTGGCATTCAGCGACGAACTTCCGTTGACGGCGGCAGGCAAGGTGGCCAAGAACATCCTGCGTGAAAGGTACGGCAAACCATGAAGAGACGGTCATTGGTCCGATCGCTGGCGGGCAGCCTTGTCGCTGCGCAACTCGGTGCACGCGCCGCGGAGTTCTCACCCAGTCGCCCGATCATGCTCGTCCTCCCGTTCGCGCCGGGTGGGTCGACCGATGCCGTCGCCCGCGCGCTCGCCGACGCCTTGCGCGCGCGTCTGGGTCAGCAGGTGGTGATCGACAACAAGCCAGGTGCCGGCGGCGCGATCGCCAACGAGTTTGTTGCCCGTGCCGCACCGGATGGTCACACGCTGTTGCTCGCGGGCTCATCCCTGACGATGAACCCGGCGCTGTCGAAGGTCGGCTACGACCCGGTGAAGTCGTTCACCCCCTTGTCGCAGGTGCTCGAACTGGAGATCTTCCTGGTCACCCGCCCGGACATCCCGGCGCGTAGCCTGCAGGAACTCATCGCCTATGCCAAGGCGCGCCCCGGCATCCTCTCCTACGCGTCCGTGGGCAACGGATCGGTGACTCACTTTCAGATGGAGCTTCTCAAGGCGATGGCCGGACTGCACATCGTGCATATCCCGTATCGAGGCTCGTCACCGGCGATGACCGATTTCATCGGCGGCCAGGTCGACCTGATGTTCGATGGCTTGGCCACCTCCGGACCCTACATCCGCAACGGCAAGGCCCGGGCGCTGGCGGTGGCGGCGCCCACGCGCTCGCGTGCGCTGCCTGAAGTGCCCACCGTTCCCGAAGCGGGTTTGCCAGGCTACGAAGCAACCGCATGGACCGGACTGCTCGGGCCGGCCAATTTGCCAGCGCCCGTCGTTGAAAGACTGAATCGCGAGATCGTTGCAGCGACGCAGGAGCCCGTCTTCCAGCAACGCGTCGAGCTCATCGGCGGCCGCGTGGCAAGTTCGACGCCCCAGGCTTATTCGGATCGCATTGCCAAGGAAACGCTGAAGTGGGCGCGCCTCGCACAGGAGCGCGGCATGCGTACCGCCTGACGACACGGGCGCTTCCCGGAGGCGCCCGCGTGCCGTCGCCGGGTTCCGGTCGCCCTAATGGCGCGATGGATCCACTTGTGCGCGTGCAGCGCCTCGTTGCAGCTTGCCCGTGGCCGTTCTGGGGAGCTGGGAAACCACCTCCAGCCGCCGCGGCAGCTTGTACGCGGCGATGTCATCGCGTGCGAAGTTGCGCAACTGCTCCAGCGTCACCGATTGCCCCGGGCGCAGTTCGACGACAGCGCACACGGTCTCTCCCCATTTGGGGTCGGCGACCGCGACCACCACGACCTCGAGGATCGCCGGATGGCGTCGAAGCGCCTGCTCCACTTCAGCGGGATAGACGTTCTCGCCGCCGGAAATGATCATGTCGCGGATGCGATCGGTGAGGAACAGATAGCCGTCCTCATCGACGTAGCCTCCATCGCCGGTGCGATACCAGCCCTCGCCGTCGATGGCCTCGGCGGTCGCATCAGGCTGGTTCCAGTAACCCAGCATCAGCGTCGGCGTGCGCAGGAATATCTCCCCTGGCCGGCCGGCCTCCAGGGCGCGGCCTTCGGGATCGCGAATCTCCATTTCGAAGGCCGGCAGCAGGCGGCCGACGGAGCGCAGGCGCTGCGGCTGGTCCACCCGGTGCTCGGCCGGCGGGAAGAAGGTGGCCGAGCCGGCGACTTCGGTCATGCCGTAGTACTGGGCAAAGCCACAGCCATTGAACCTGCGCTGGCAGCGCTGAATGAGCTCCACGTCGATGGGTGCCGCACCGTAGAAGAGGGACTTCAGCGGCGGCGCGGCCTCTTCGCTGCCCTCCACCAGATCCACCAGCGCGCGAATGACGGCCGGCACGACGAAGGTGCGCGTGACCTGGTGCCGGCGGCTCAGCGCCAGCAGGTTCGCAGGCGACGCGTCGGCCGTCAGGATGCATGTCAACCCCCGCAGCAGGCCGATGAGCATCCACGACAGACCGCCCGAATGGAAGTTGGGCATGGCCGAAAGCAGGACGTCGTCTCCGTGCCAGTCCGCCCAGTCGGGCACGCCCACTTCCATCCAGCGCGCGATGGACAGCTTGCGGTGCGTCTCCACGACACCCTTGGGACGGCCAGTGGTGCCGCTGGTGTAGAGCTGAAGGCAAGGCGCATCGGGTTCCCACGGCGCCAGCGCCTGCTCCAGAGGCTGGACGAGAATGCCGCGCAGGTCCAGCCCGGCATCGCCCACGGTCGGCACCCGCAGCGGCGGTGACGGCAGCGCGGCGCTCGCGCGCGAAGCGGCATCCGAGAAGTCCGGCGCATGCACCAGCACGCGAGCGCCGCTGTCCCGCAGCACGTACTCGATCTCCGGGACGGCATAGCGCCAGTTGATCGGCACGAGGACGCAACCCGCGCGAATGCAGCCGAACAGCACGGGAAACAGCAGCTCGCTGTTCTTGCCCAGGTACGCCACGCGCGTGCCTCGGGGCAGATCCTGCCGCTGCAGCCATGCGGCAAAGCGGTCGCTTGCCTCGTCGAGTTCCTTGTAGGTGATGCTTCCCTGGTCGCCGATGATCGCCGTGCGTCCACGAAACTCACGCTCCGCCTGCTTGGGGTAGTCGCTCAGGTAGAGCATGTCGTCCGTGGACAGGACCGGTCCTTTCAGCCTCATGCGCTGTCTCCTCGGAGGTCTTGAATTCTCGAATGGATGCGGCTTCAGCCGACCGTGGCATGGCCGTTGTTGAGGACGACCACGTCGCGCTCGGCCACTCGCGTGCGAAAGCTCACCTCGGAGCCATTGCGCCAGATGTCGGTGACCAGGGTTTCACCCGGATACACCGGTGAGGAAAAACGCAGCTTCAGCGACCGCAGGCGAAGCGGATCGTCGTCGCAACAGGCGCGCAGGACCGCGCGGGTGGCCACGCCCAGCGAGCACAGGCCATGAAGGATCGGGCGCTCGAAACCGGCCTTGCGGGCCATCGCCGGATCGGCGTGGATGGGGTTGTAGTCGCCGCTCAGACGGTAGATGAGCGCCGCGCGCGGCAACGTCGCCAGCGACACGCTCAGGTCCGGCGCGCGATCGGGCAGTGCGTGCGGCATCGGTGTCTCTTTGAGCGTCGAGCCGCAGCCGCCGTCGCCCCGCAGCACGTAGGTGCTGTCGATGGTGCTGGCCAACTCGCCCGTCTGCACCTCGCGCAGTTCCTTGCGCAGGAACAGCATGGCGCCCTTGCCCTCGCCTTTGTCGAGCACGCCGACCACTTCGTTGCGCGAGACGTAGGTGGTGTCGGGCTTCAGAGGCCGATGCGTCTCGAAGCCCTGCTCGCCGTGCAGCAGCTTGACCCAGTTCACTTCCAGCTCGGGCGCCATCACCCAGCCGCCCGGATGGCAGATCACGTTGACCAAGGATGGCATCACGTGGAAGGGCTCGGCGCGCTCGTAGACGTACTGCAGGTCCTTTTCGTCCTCTGGGCTGTCGCCCACGCCGATGCCCAGCGCGTAGAGCATCGCGTCGCGTGCCGTCAGCCGGGCCTCCACCGATGGGACCTGGTACTTCAGCATTTTTTCGAGATTCATGTCTTCCTCTTGATTTGTATTGATGGATCCGGGCAGCGTCGCGCGCGTCACTCGGGCAAATGGATCACGCGCTTGCCGAGGTTCTCTCCGCGGTACAGGCCAGCGATGGCGTCGGGGGCTTGCGCGATGCCGGACAGGACTTCCTCGCGGTATTTCAGGCGGCCGCTGCGCACCCAGCCGGCCAGCCGCGCGACGGCCTCCTCGTAGCGGTGCTCGTAGTCCCACACGAGAAAGCCCTCCATGCGGGCCGCCTTGTTCAGCAGGTGGCGTTCCACCCGCGGGCCCGTCGGCCACGGGTCCCAGCTCGCCACCGAGGCGGTGCCGCAGACCACGATGAGCGCGCGCTTGTTGATCAGCGGCAGCACCGCATCGCTGACCGAACCGCCCGTGTTGTCGTGGTACACGTCCACCCCGTGCGGGCACGCCGCCGCCAGCGACTCGGCGAAGCAGGAGGCCTTGTAGTCCACGGCCGCGTCGAAACCGAATGCGTCGGTACACAGGCGGGTCTTGGCGGCTCCGCCTGCGATGCCCACCGTGCGGCAGCCCATGATCGCGGCGATCTGGCCGACGGCCGAGCCGACGGCGCCGGCAGCGGTCGACACCACGACCGTGTCGCCAGGCCGCGGTTGTGCCACGTCGGTCAAGGCGAAATACGCGGTCACGCCGTTGATGCCCAACACGCCGAGCGAGAGCGACAGCGGCAGGTCCTTTTCGAGGACCTTGCGGCGGATGCCCGCGCCATCGCTGACGGCGTACTCCTGCCATCCCAGCATGCCCATCACTGCGTCGCCCTCGGCATAGCCCGGATGGCGGGATGCGACCACCACGCCTGCGGCGAAGCTGCGCATCACCTCGCCCACCTGCACCGGGTCCGAATAGTTGGCCGCGGCGTTGACCCAGCCACGCATGGCAGGCTCGACCGACAGGAACTGGTTTCGCACCAGGAACTGCCCCGCCTGCAGCTCAGGCACTGGCGCCTCCACCACGCGAAAGTGCTCCGTCTGGGGAATCCCGTGCGGGCGCGATGCGAGGAGTACCTGCCGGTGGGTCGTGGGGAACATCGCGTCAGCTGGCCAGACCAAGGATCGAGATCGCCGCGATGCCCAGATAGGGCACGCCGCCCAGGTTGTGCGTCAGCCCCACCGACGGCGACTTGAGCTGGCGCTTGCCCGCGCGCCCCAGCAGTTGGCTGTAGACCTCATAGGCCATGCGCAGGCCCGACGCGCCGATCGGGTGCCCGAAGCACTTGAGTCCGCCGTCCACCTGGCATGGCACGCCGCCGCCCTCGCGGTCATAGAAGCCGTCGAGCACGTCCTTGACGGCCTGGCCGTCTGCGGAGACGCCCAGGTCCTCCATCGTGACGAGCTCCGTGATGGAGAAGCAGTCATGCACCTCCATCAGGTCGAGTTCCTCGCGCGGATTGCGGATGCCCGCTTCCTCGTAGGCCCGGCGGGCGGCATTGCGCGTCGTGCGCACGTAGCTGCCGTCCCACTGGGTGGTGCCGGTCTCGACGCCTGAGGCGGTGGACAGCTGCAGCGCCTTCACGGTCACCAGATCGCGCTTGCCCAGCGCGCGGGCGATTTCGGGCGTGGTCACGATGGCTGCCGCAGCACCATCGCTCACGCCGCAGCAGTCGAACAGGCCCAGCGGCTCGGCGATCATGGGCGCGCCCAGGATCTGCTCCATCGACACGGCCTTCTGCAGGTGTGCCTTGGGGCTGAGCGTTCCGTTATGGTGGCTCTTCCAGGACACATGCCCGATGGCCCGTTTCAGGTCTTCTTTCGAGATGCCGTGCTTGGCACGGTAGCCGGCCGCGAGCTGCGCAAAACCGGCGGGCGCCGAACCCATGGGCATCCACAGGTCGTTGAACGTGCCCTTGAAGCCTGGTGGCAAGCCACCATAGCCGGTGTCCTTGAGCTTCTCGGCGCCCACCGCCAGCGCAATGTCGACGGCGCCGGAAGCCACCGCATAGACCGCACCGCGCAGGGCCTCCGTGCCCGTGGCGCACATGTTTTCCATGCGGCTGACGGGAATGGTGTCCAGCCGCAGCGCGACCGCGGCGGGAATCGACGAGTTGCCCACATTGACCTGATCCAGGCACGACCCATACCAGGCCGCCTCGATCTGGCGACGCTCGATTCCCGCATCGGCCAGGGCTTCGTCGAATGCCTCTGCCAGCAGTTCGGGCGTGCCCGCCTCCCATCGCTCGCCGAAACGCGAGCATCCCATGCCCAAGATCGCGACCTTGTCCTTGATACCGGTTGCCATGTCTTTGTCCTTTCACGCCTGAATCGGCGTGGCTTTCCAGAAATAGCGCGGATAGCCCCGCGCCTTGTCCACGTCCTTGATGCGGTAAACGATCCTCATGGGAGTGCCCGTGTCCACCCCGCCGGCGCCGACATCCACCATCTCCATGAGCAGCCGCGCACCGTTGTCGAACTGGATGAAGCCGACGTACAGCGGCGGCGCCGGGTGGTAGGACAGCCAGTCGGCCGTGTGCGTCAACACCGCACAGGGCACGTCGGCCAGCCCGACCTGGTCGAAATCGGATGCCGGCGCATTGCACTCCGGACTCACGCAGTAGGCCAGTTGCGGGAACTGCACCGTGCCGCAACGGCGGCAGCGTCCGGCCTGGAAGCTGCCGAGCTGGTCGCGCGAGCGCCATTGCTCGGTCAGCGCAGTCTTGACGGGCTTCTCGGCCCGCATGCCCCACTCGAGATCGATCCCCTCGTCATAGGACAGCATGCGCAGGTAGCTGTCATGGGACTGCGCATCGGCCAGTGCGCCGCTGACGCCGCGTACCGGCTTGAAGTCGGCGATGGCGTCCGTCACGCGCAGCACCAGGGCGTCACAACCCTGACCGAAGCCGATCAACAGGATGTGATCGCCCGGCTTCGCTTTCTCCAGCGTGGCCGCAAGCATGAGCAGCGGCTGGGCCGCACCCGCATAGCCGCAGGCTTCGTCCATCGCGTCCACCTCGATGCCCGCGGGCAGTTCCAGCTTGCGGCTGAGCGCCGCCGCGATGCCGCGGAAGGGGCTGGGCATGATGAAGTGCCGGATATCCGCCGGACCGGTCTTGGCCTGTGCCAGCGCCGCATGCGCCACGCGCGGCACCTGCTTCATGTAGCCCTCGTCCCGGATCCAGCGCTCTTCCCAGAAATAGTCGTAGCGCTTGTCAGCGCTGCGGAAGTGATCGACGAAGGGGGCCGAGACACTGACGCTGCCGACCAGCTCGGCCAGCACCTTGCCGCTGCCGAGGCTGAAGGCTGCCGCCCCCGCGCCGAAGCCGATTTCCTGCGTACTTGCCGGCTTGCCGTGCAGGCGGTCGCTGGCCACCACCAGGGCATCGCCGCCACCGGCCAGCGCCTCCAGCAGCGCCGCCGTGCCACAGCGCTGGGAGTGCGCGATGTCCAGCGTGCGGATGTCCTCGCGCAAGCCGAGCGCGCCGGCCACCAGCGCCGCGTTCTGCATGTCCGAGAACGGCAAGGTGGTGGAGGCCAGCATCAGCCGATCGAAGCGCCCGTACTCGCGCGCAGGGGTCGCGTCGCGCAACGCCTCCACCGCCATGGTGATGCTGTCCTCGTCCCAGCTGCAAAAGGCCCGCTGGCCCTTGGCCAAGCCGCGCAGCGAGGGGGCCATCCACTTGTGCGCCGCGGCAATCGCCGAGCGCTCCATTCGCAGGCGCGGGATGTACCCGCCGAATCCGGTTATGCCAAAGGCATCTTTGCTTGTCACTTTGCCGCCTTCCTTTCAGTGTCGGGTCGTCCCCATCTCGAATGCCGGGCATTGCCTGGATACGTTGCCTTCGATCGGATGGGGCGATAATGGGTAGTATGGCATACTGTATGTAGCCATACTAAATTTTTCCGACCTTTTTTTCAGGAGACAACCGTGGTTGGGCTGGACGAAGAAACCAGGGCCCTGATGGCCCGAACCCTCGAGCGCTTTGTGGCCGATCACTACGATCCGGCGGTGCGGCTGGCCCGCCTCAAGGCGCCGCACGTGGATTACCGGCTTCACTGGGCACTGCTGACGGAACTGGGCCTTCCGGGCCTGGCCTTGAGCGCGGACCGAGGAGGCCTCGGCGGCGGTGCGGTGGATCTGGGCCGCGCCTTTCAGATCCTGGGGCACGGCCTGGTGCTGGAGCCGGTGGCCGAGGCCTTGATCGGCAATGCGCTGCTAGCGAGCGCTTTCCCGGCCGACAGCGCCGCGCTGGAGCAGGCCCTCGCGGGCGAGCGTGTCGTCATCGCGCCCAACCTCGCGCCAGGGTGTTCACTTCGCATCTCTGGCAGTGGTGCCGCGGTGCGCATCAGCGGGCATCTGCGGGCCGTGCCCCATGCCGCGCAGGCCGACGAGTGGCTGCTTGCGGCACGCACCACCGATGGCCAGGAGCGTTTGCTGCGCCTGGGTACGGCGGGCTTGAACACGCCTGGCGTCCGCATGCAGACGTTCCGTCTGCTGGACGGCCGGCCCGCAGCGGACTTGCATTTCGACGAAGCCGCGCTGCCGCCAGATGCTCTTTGCGGGGATGCCGCGGCCGGCACCGCCACCCTGGCCCGGGGCCGCGAACTGTGGCTGACCGCGCAGTGCGCGGATGCGGTCGGCGTCATGGCGCACGCGCTGGCGCTCACACGCGACTACCTGCGCACGCGCATCCAGTTCGGCGTCGCGCTGGCCACGTTCCAGGCCCTTCAGCACCGCCTGGCCGACATGCACATGGCTTACCTCGAAGCGTGCGGCCTGCTCCGCGCCTGGACCGAGGCCATCGACGACGACGCCCCCACCCGGCGCGACGCGCTGCGCCAGGCCCTGCCGCGCGTCACCACGCGTGCGGGCCGACTGGTGGGCCAGGAGGCGATCCAGATGCATGGCGGCATGGGCCTGACCGAAGAACTGGTCATCAGCCACTGCAATGCCCGCCTGCAGGTGACCGGCAGCCTGCTGGCGCCCTGGATCGCCAGCGGCATTCACGAAGACGTACGGGAGGCCACATGAGCGCCAAACATTTCAGCCCGCAGGACTTCAACGAAGCGGCCTTCCGCGCCGAGGTGCGCGAGTTCGTCGCCACCCATCTCGATCCCGCCACTCGGCACAAGGTGCAGAACGGCCTGTACCTGTCCAAGCACGACTACGTGAACTGGCAGCAGGCGCTGCATCGCCGCGGCTGGTTCGGTGCCACCTGGCCGAGCGCCGCCGGGGGCAAGGAGTGGTCCGTGCTGCAGGAGCACGCCTTCCTGCAGGAATGTGCGATCGGCGCCGCGCCCATGCTGATCCCCTACGGTGTGAACATGGTCGGCCCAGTGCTCTACACCTTCGGCAACGCCGAGCAGAAGCGCCGCTGGCTGCCCGGCATCCTCACCAGCGAAACCTGGTGGTGCCAGGGCTATTCCGAGCCCAACGCAGGCTCGGACCTGGCTTCGATCGTCACCGGAGCGGTGCGCGACGGCGATCACTATGTCGTCAACGGCACCAAGCTCTGGACCACCGAGGCTCACTGGGCCGACATGATGCATTGCCTGGTGCGCACCGAGCGCACGGCGCGCAAGCAGGAGGGCATCACCTTCCTGCTCATCGACATGAAGACACCCGGCATCACGGTCGAGCCGATCGTCACGCTGGACGGCGTGCACCACACCAACCAGGTGTTCTTCGACAACGTGCGGGTGCCGGTCGAGAACGTGGTGGGCAAGGAAGGCGACGGCTGGAAGCTCGCCAAGTTCCTGCTCTCGCGCGAGCGCAGCTTCATTGCCGACACGGGCAACAAGCTGCGCATGATCGCCCAGATGCGCGAGTCCGTGCGCGCCTACTCGCCTGCGCTATCGGACCCGGCCCGAGCCGTACTCGCCGAGCGCCTCGCCACGCTGGAGGCGGACCTCGTCGCCTTGGTCGAACTGGAGCGCGGCTATCTGCAGGAATGGGTCGCCGGCCATGACGACGGTATCGGTGCCTCGGTGCTCAAGGTGCGCGGCAGCGAACTGCTGCAGCGCATGAGCGAGTTCTGGCGAGAAAGCCTCGGGCCCTACGGCGCGTGCTACGACCCGGCCGAGCGCAACGGCGGCGATGGCCTGAGTTCCCCGCATCCATGGATTCAGGCCGCCGCGATCAACTACCAATATCTGTACGGGCGCTGCTGGAGTGTCTTCGGCGGCGCCAACGAAATTCAACGCAACATCATCGCCGCCAACCTGCTGCGCGGCTGAACCCAGGAGAACCCATGCTGGAACGAAAAATTTACGGGGAAGAGCACCAGGCCTTCCGCGAAACGGCACGCCGCTTCATCGACGCGGAGATCGCCCCCTACCACGCGCAATGGGAACGCGAAGGCCAGGTGCCGCGCGAGCTGTGGCGCAAGGCCGGCGCGGCCGGCCTGCTGGGCTGCTCCATTCCCGAGGAATACGGCGGCGCCGGTGCGGACGCGCTGTTCAACTTCGCGCTGGTCGAAGAGATCGCCGCCTCGGGCTACACCGGTCCGGCCTTCGCCGTGCACAACGAGATGGTCATGCCCTACATCCTCGCCTTCGGCAATGAGGAACAGAGGCGCAAGTACCTGCCCCGCATGGTGCGTGGCGAACTGATCGGCGCCATCGGCATGACCGAACCGCAGGCCGGCAGTGACCTCAAGGGCATGCGCACACGCGCCGTGCGCGATGGCGACCACTACGTGATCAACGGCCAGAAGACCTTCATCTCCAACGGCCAGATCTGCGACGTGCTGGTGCTGGCCTGCAAGACCGATCCGGACGCGCGCGGAGGCGGCATCTCGCTGTTCATCGTCGAAACCGACCGGCCCGGCTTCGTGCGGGGCAAACGGCTGGAAAAGCTCGGCCTCAAGGCGCAGGACACTTCGGAGCTGTTCTTCGAGAACCTGCGCGTTCCGGTCAGTGCCCTGCTCGGCGAAGAGCATGGCGGCTTCAAGATGCTGATGAAGAACCTGGCACAGGAGCGATTGACGCAGGCGGTGCGTTCTGCCGCCGTGGTCGAGGCGGTACTGCAGTGGACTGTGGACTATGCCCGCGAGCGCAAGCTGTTCGGCCAGACCCTGTCGGATTTCCAGAACACCCAGTTCAAGCTGGCCGAGATCAAGACCGAGGTCACCGTGGGGAGGGTGTTCGTCGATCACTGCGTCCAGCAATTCATGGCAGGGACCCTGGACGGAACGGACGCGGCCATGGTCAAGATGTGGCTGTCGGAACTGCACGGACGGGTCGTCGACCAGTGCCTGCAGATGTTCGGCGGCTGGGGCTACATGTGGGAATACCCCATCGCCCGCGCCTACGCCGATGCGCGCATCACGCGCATCGCGGGCGGCTCCATAGAGACGATGAAGTCCATCATCGGCCGCTCCCTGTTCACGCAGCCCAAGGACCGCCAATGAGCCATCCAGCCGCCATCCGTCCCGTCCGTTCCATGCTGTTCGTTCCCGCGGACAGCGAGCGCAAGCTGGCCAAGGGTGCCGACACCGCCGCCGATGCCCTGATCCTCGACCTCGAGGATGCAGTGGCCCCGAGCCGCACGGCCATCGCGCGCGGCATGGCGCTGGACTACCTGCGCGCGCATACCGACCGTTCGCGCCAGCAGCTGTGGGTGCGCATCAATCCGCTGGACGGTGACGCGGCCCTCCTCGACCTGATGGTCGCCGGCGGCGCGCCCGATGGCATCGTGCTGCCCAAGGTGCGCAGTGCCTCGGAAGTCACCCGGCTGTCCAACTTCCTCGATGCCTTGGAAGTGCGTGAAGGCGTCGCCCGAGGCACCATCCGCATCATGGCGGTGGCCACCGAAACGCCCCAGGCCCTGTTCACGCTCGGCAGCTACGAGGGCTGCTCGAGCCGGTTGGCGGCGCTCACCTGGGGCGCGGAGGATCTGGCGGCCGCGCTCGGTGCCAGCACGAACCGGCGCCCCGACGGCGAGTACGACACGGTCTACCAGCTGGCCTGCGCCGGTTGCCTGGCGGCTGCCCACGCAGCCGCAGTGCAGCCCATCGACACCATCTGGCCCGACTTCAAGGACGAGGCAGGGCTTGCGCAGGATGCACGCCGTGCGCGCCAGCGCGGCTTCACGGGGAAGATGGCGATCCATCCAGCGCAGGTGGACGCCATCAACGCGGCGTTCACCCCCAGCGATGAGGAACTGGCCTGGTCGCGCCGTGTGGTCGATCTCTTCGAAAGCAACCCGGGCCTGGGCACGGTGGGGCTGGACGGGAAGATGCTCGACATGCCCCACCTCAAGCAGGCCCAGCGCGTGCTGGCACTCGCCCAGCGGTTCGCCGCCTGAACGCTCAGGAACGCCTCATGGACTACAGCAACTACCAGCATCTGCGCGTCGGCGTCGTCGACGGCATCGCCACCCTCACCATGGACAGCGGCGAAAAGATGAACGGCGTGAACGAGCGCCTGCACGACGAACTGGCGACCATCTTCCGGGACCTCGCGCACGACGACGCGGTCCGGGTCATCGTGTTCACCGGCACCAATGGCGCCTTCTGTGCGGGCGCCAACCTCCAGTGGCTGGCCAGCCAGCTCGAAACGCCACCCGCACCGCACCACACCAACGCCTCGGGCCGGGGCATCGTCATGGGCATCCTCGACTGCCCCAAGCCCATCATCGCCCGCGTCAACGGCGACGCGATCGGGCTTGGCGCATCCCTGGCCCTGCTTAGCGACATCATCATTGCGGACGAGACCGCCCGGATCGCTGATCCACACGTGCGCATCGGCCTGGTGGCCGGGGACGGCGGCGCGCTGATCTGGCCCCTGCTGATCGGCTATGCGCGCGCCAAGGAGTTCCTGCTAACCGGCAACGCGGTGACCGCGACCGAGGCGGCGCGCATGGGACTGATCAACCATGCCGTTCCAGCCGCGCAACTAGATGAGAAGGTTCAGGCATTCGCGCGCCAGCTCGCCGAGGGCGCACCGCTGGCGATCCAGTTCACCAAGGCGGCCACCAACATCCCCCTGCGCCAGGCGATCGAGAGCGTTCTGCAATCGTCATTGGCCCTGGAGCATGTCACCCTGCGCAGCGCCGACGTGCGCGAAGGCGTCTCGGCATTCCTGGAGAGGCGCAAGCCCCGGTTCCAGGGCCGCTGAAGCGGGCCGAAAGCCATTCACTGAACAGCGAATCCGCGAGGGTTTGCACTCATTTCGTCTGTTAGCATACGGTCTACTATCAGACCATGTGCTTAGCAAGCCCTCGCCGGGCAGCACCCTGGAGCACCCCCAGTTGTTCCCATTCGATGCAGTGACCTGAGGAGACACCATGAGAACCCTGCGCGCAATCGCCGCCGTCTGCGCCGCCGCGGCGCTGATACCCATCTCCGCGATGGCCCAGAAGAAGTACGACCCCGGCGCCACCGACCAGGAGATCAAGATCGGCATGACCGCCCCCCTGTCCGGCCCTGCCTCCGCCTATGGGGTGGCTTGCCCGTTCACGCAGGGCTTCTTTCGCATGATCAACGACCAGGGCGGCATCAACGGGCGCAAGCTCAAGCTGCTGTGCGAGGACGACGCCTTCACCCCTGCCAAGGGCGTGGAGCAGACGCGCAAGCTGGTGGAGTCCGAGCAGGTCCTGTTCATCTACAACACACTGGGCACGGCCAACAACACGGCCATTCAGAAGTACCTGGCCGCCAAGAAGGTGCCTCATGTGCTCATCAACTCCGGTGCCTCCAAGTGGGACGACCCGAAGAACAACCCATGGACCACCGCAAGCCTGCCCTCCAACCGGGCGGAAGCGCGCATCTTTGCCGACTACATCCAGGCCAACATGCCCAATGCCAAGATCGGCCTGCTCTACCAGAACGACGACTACGGCAAGGACTACCAAACCGGCCTGCGCGAAGGGCTGGGCGCCAATGCGGGCCGCATGCTGGTGGCCGAACAGTCGTACGAGCTGAGCGATCCCACGATCGACTCGCAGATCATCGCGCTGCGCAGCAAGGGCGCCGACGTCGTGGTGCTGGGCGCGCTGGCCAAGCATGCGACGCAAGGCATCCGCAAGATCGGCGAGCTGGGCTGGAAGCCCCAGATCTTCCTCGGATGGGCCTCGTCCTCGATTCCGACGGTGCTGAAGGTGGCGGGCCTGGATCATTCGACGGGCGTGATCACAACCGCCGTGCTCAAGGACCCGGCAGACACCAAGTGGGCCGACGACAAGATCATGAAGGACTACCTGGCCTTCATGGCCAAGTACTACCCGCAGGGCGAACCGAACAACATCTCCAACACGTTCGCCTATGCCACCTCCTGGCTGCTGATGGACATCCTCAAGCGCTCAGGCGACAACCTGACGCACGAGAACGTCATTCGCGAGGCCCAGAACATCGACATGGAGCCGCCCATGTACCTGCCCGGCGTACGCTTTCGCATCACGCCCACGGACTTCGACCCCATCAAGCAGTTCCAGATGGTCAAGTTCGACGGTACGCGCTGGCAGACGCTGGGCGCGCCCATTGGCCGATAGCGCACATCCACGATTCCAACCAGGTGTTCCAAAAACATGGACGCAAGACTTCAGGGCCGCCATGTGCTCATCACCGGCGCGGCCTCAGGCATCGGCCGCGCCACGGCCGAGCTCTTTGCGCGGCATGGCGCCCGCCTGGCGCTGCTGGACCGCGACGCGGCCGCCGTGCGCGAGGTGGCACGGCAGTTCGACGCCTTCCACGCCGCCATCGATGTGGCCGATGAGGCGCTCGTGCGCGCGGCCGTGCGCGACGCCGCCCAAGCCATGGACGACACCATCGACGCTGTGGTGAACAGTGCCGGCATGGCCATCCCGGCCCCGCTGGCGGACACGCGGCTGGAGGACTGGAACCGGGTGCTGGCGGTCAATCTCACCGGCCCCTTCCTGCTCTGCCGCGAAGCCCTCCCCTGGCTGCGTCGCGCGGAGGGTTCCACCATCGTGAACGTGTCTTCCGGCTCGGCCCTGCTGCCGGTGGGCATGGCCATCTCGTCGTACGTCGCTTCGAAATCGGGCTTGATCGCCCTGACCAAGGCCCTGGCCAGCGAACTCGGTCCGCAGATCCGTGCCAACGCGGTCTGCCCAGGTGCGGTCGATACACCTCTGCTTCCGGATGTGCTGCGCGTCAAGGCGCAGGACCCGGCGCAATCGCCCTATGCGCTCAAGCGCATCGCAACGCCCGAGGAAATCGCGCAGGCGATTCTCTATCTCACCAGCAGCGAATCGTCGTACGTGACCGGAACTGCGCTCGCAGTGGACGGCGGGCGCACCTTTCATTGAACGATCGCTGGCCGCTGCGCGCGTGCGGCCGCATGCTTCATCGCCTCAGGTTGGCAAGTTCCAGCTCCATCTGCGTCGCGGCGCTGTGGGGCAGGACCTCGCCGGCCCGGTCGGAGACCTGCGCAAAGCGTCGCGCCAGTTCCTCAGGCGTGCCTTCATTCAGGCGGCATCCGCGCGTAAAGCCGAGGTAGGCACGCTCGTAGGAGCCGCCGCCCCCCATCAGGACCACCCGGTTGGGCGCAGCGGCACTGGCGAGCCACACGATGCCCGCACGCAGGCGCGATGCCGCGAAGGCTTCATGGTGCTCTGCCGGAATCACGCCTTCGTTCATGGCGGTCATGCCGATGGGGCTGAAGCAGTTGACGCGCACGTTGCGCGCTTCGCCCTCCAGCCCCAGCGTGTTGGCCATGCCGACCAGCGCCATCTTGGCCGTGGAATAGGCGGCCTGCCCGAAATTGCCGGCCAGCCCGCTGGATGAGACGACCATCACGATACGCCCCTTGCGGGCCGCCAGCATGGGGCCCCAGACCGCGTGCGTGCAGTTGAAGGTGCCCTGCACATGCACGTCGAGCACCGCCCGGAAATCCGCCGGGGCCAGCTTGGCGAAGCTGCGGTCCCGCGTGAAGCCAGCGTTGTTGACCAGGATGTCCACGCGCCCCCAACGCGCCATCACCGCGTCGACCATCGCCTGCACGCAAGCGGCATCGCCCACCTCGGCCGCCACGGCCATCGCTTCGCCGCCCGCGGCGGCGATCTCCTGCACGACCTTCTGCGCTGCCTCGAGGTCGCGCGCATTGACCGCCACGCGGGCGCCGCGTTCGGCCAGGGCCATCGCGTATTCGCGTCCGAGGCCGCGGCTGGCTCCGGTCACGATCGCCACGTCGCCGTCCAGGCGGATGGAAGCGTTCACGCCACCCCTTCCATGGAGGCAAGGTCCTTGCGAGCGGCAGCGCGCTGCACCTTGCCCGACGGCGTGCGCGGCAGCGCCTCGGTCGCGTAGACGCGGCGCGGACATTTGTAGCCGGCAATGCGCTCCTTGCAGAAGGCGCGCAACGCCTCCAGGCCGGGTCGCGTCCCGGGCCTGAACTCGATGATGGCGGTCACGACCTCGCCCCACTTCGGGTCCGGCGTTCCGATCACGGCCACGTCCTTGATCATGGGATGGGCCTTGAGCGCGTTCTCCACCTCGACGGGGTAAACGTTCTCGCCACCCGTGATGATCATGTCCTTCAGCCGATCCGTGAGATAGAGGTAGCCCTCGGCGTCCACATAGCCGCCATCGCCTGTTCGGTACCACCCGTCGACCACCGCCTGCGCCGTGGCGTCCGGCCGGTTGGCGTAGCCGAGCATGAGCATGTCGCTGCGGATCCAGATCTCCCCGTGCTCGCCCGCGTCGCAGACACTCCCGTCGACACGGCGGATCTCGGCCGACACGCCGGCAATCGGCCGCCCGACGGACTTCATCCGCTGCGGTTGGCTCAGGTCATGATCGGCCGGCCCCAGCACGTGGGTCGTCGACGCCTCGGTCATGCCGTAGTACTGCGAGAACCGGCATCCGAAGGTGTCGATGGCGCTCTGCAGCAGGGTCGGGCTGATGGGCTGCGCACCGTAGTAGATGCCCTTGTAGCGGGGCACGGGGCCCGTGCTGGCGGCCAGTTCATCGAGCACCATCTGGATGACGGTGGGGACCATGTAGATGCGGTCGACCCCCTGCTGCACGCTCAAGCGCACGAGATTCGACGGCGACGGATCGGCGGTGTGCACCACGCGCGCGCCGACGCCCAGGGCCTTGATGACGTACCCGATGCCGGCGATGTGGAAGTTGGGCATCGCGGACAGCACGGTGTCCTCGGGGGCCCAGTCTTCCCACCAGGGCATGGCGGCATAGGCATCGCGGAACAGGCTCAGCGCGCCATGGCTTGACAGCGCACCCTTGGGTTGCCCCGTCGTGCCGCTGGTATAGATCTGGGCCAGCGGTTCGTCGAAGACCCGCGTCCGCGGCGCGGGTACGAGCGCGGGGCCGTCGAGCATCTCGCGCAGCCCGGGCTCGACGTTCAGGCGCTGCGGCGGCTGGGCCAGGCCCTGGCAGGCCTGCTCCACCAGCGGCGCGAACTCCGCGTCATGCAGTAGCACGCTCGGGCGGGAGTCCGAGAGCACGAAGTTCAGTTCCGGTGCGGCGTAGCGCCAGTTGTATGCGGCGAGCACGAAGCCCCCCTTGGCGCAGGCGAAGAACACCACATAGAAGAGTTCGCTGTTGCGTCCGAAATAGCCGACGCGGTCATTCGGTCGGAGGCCCTGCTGTTGCCACAGCGCGCACAGCCTGGAAGCCGCGCGATCCAGGTCCGCGTAGCTCAGCTGCCGATCGTCGAACACGATCGCGATCTTGTCGGGATCGGAACGTCCCCAGTGGGTGGCCAGGTCCGCGATCCAGATCAGCTGGTCCTTGTTCGCAATGCGTGGTCCGTCAACGCGCATCATTGTCTCCTAAACTTGTCTGCTACCATATGATATGGCATCAATCTACTTGACTCCACCACTTTCTTCTTTCGGACACTGGCATTCGACAAGAGACACGGACATCCCATGCACACTGAAGACCTGATCATCTCCCTGGACCAGGGCATCGCGCGACTGACCTTCAACCGGCCGCAGGCCCGCAACGCGGCCAGCCCGGAGATGCTCGAAGCCATCCTGGCTTTTCTGCTGCGCGCGGAGCGCGACCGCAGCATCCGCTGCATCGTCTTCGGCGGGGCGGGCGGCCATTTCATGGCCGGTGGCGATGTGCGCAGCTTCACGACCGTTGCCAAGCTGCCGCCCGAGGAACGGCTGTGCACCTTCGAAGCGCGCGTGGCTCGCAATGCCCACCTGTTCAATGTGCTGCAACGCCTGCCGCAGCCCGTGGTCTCCAGTGTCCAGGGGGCGGCCGCGGGTGCCGGGCTGGGTTTCGCGATCGCGTCGGACCTGGTGGTCGCGGCCCGCAGCGCGTCCTTCGTGCTCGCCCACGTCAACGTGGGCGCGTCGCCCGATGCGGCGACCTCCTGGCATCTGCCGCGAGCCGTCGGCGTCAAACAGGCCATGCGCATGGCGCTGTTGGGCGAACCGATCACGGCCGAGGCTGCCCTCGCCCAGGGCCTGATCAGCCACGTGGTGGATGATGAGAATCTGGCGGCCTTCACCGACCAGCTCGTGCAGCGGCTAGCCAACGGTCCCGGCGTGGCGCTGGCACAGGCCAAGTCGCTGATCAACCGCTCCCTGGGCAACACCCTGGCGGAACAACTGGCGGCCGAGGCGCGCTCCATGGGGATCGCTGCGGCTTCCGAGGATTTCATCGAGGGGCCGAGCGCATTCCTGGAAAAGCGCAAGCCCGCCTTTCGGAGCGCATAGGCACCGCCTTGCAGCGGCTCCAGGCCGCTGTCGAGGCGCTCGCGGCGAACGCCGGTCAGAGTTCGACGATGTGACGATCCAGCAAGGACTCGAGTTCGATCGATTCGACGCGCGCCCGCGCCAGGACACGGCGCGCCGCCCCATCTGCGGCTGCTGGCCGCGCCTCGCTCGGCGTGCGGCTGAAGCGCGGCGCGGGCGCCGGCTGCACGTTGCCCTGCAATTCGATGAAGTTGCGGCGTTCACGCAGATGCGTGTGCGAGGACGCTTCGGCGATGCTCAGAACGGGCGCGAAGCAGGCATCGGTGCCTTCAAGCAGCGCGCTCCACGCATCGCGGCTGCGCTGGGCGAAGCAGCTGGCAAGCCGTTCGCGCAGGCGAGGCCAGCAAGCGCGCTCGGCACGCTCGGCCCAGGCCTCTTGCGGTAATTCCAGAAGCCGGACCAACTCTGCAAAGAAGGCGTCCTCCAGCGGAGCCACACTCACGAACCCGCCGTCGGCGCACCGGTAGACCCCGTACCACGGAACGCCGCCATCCAATGCGTTGGACGCCCGCCGGTCCTGCCAGCGCCCCGAGGCCAACATGGCATAGAAGGGCGCCATCAGCAGCGCGGCGCCATCGCACATCGCAGCGTCCACCACCTGGCCCCGGCCTGACTGCCGCGCCTCCAGCAACGCAGCCAACACACCGAACGCCAGCATCATGCCGCCGCCGCCGAAGTCGCCCACCAGGTTCAACGGCGGCACCGGTGTGTCCTCGGTCCCGATGGCGTGCAGGGCGCCACTCAAGGCGATGTAGTTCAGGTCATGGCCGGCCGCATGGGCGAGCGGGCCGCTCTGGCCCCAGCCGGTCATTCGGCCATAGACCAGGGCCGGGCGCCGGGCCAAACACACGTCAGGGCCTGCACCGAGCCGTTCCATCACGCCGGGCCTGAAACCTTCGATGAGGGCATCGCATTCGGCCACGAGCCGCAGCAGAACGTCCAATCCGTCGGGTTCGCGCAGGTCCAGCCCGATGCGGATGCGCCCTCTCGACAAGGCGTCCCCGCCCCCTTGACGCAGCAGTTGCGCCCGCTGCGCCACCGGGCGATCGATCGTGATCACTTCGGCGCCGGCGTCGGCAAGCATCATGGCGGCGAACGGACCCGGACCGAGGCCCGCCAGCTCCAGGACACGGATACCACGCAGTGGCCCGCTGCCGCCATCCGGCTCGCCGTGTTCTGCGCAGACGACACTCATTCCATGCTCAGCGTGAGTTTCTGTTCGCGGATGAGATCCGCCCAGTAGCGCGTGTTGTCTTCCACGTAGCGGCGCACCTCGGCGCCGCTGCGCACCGGTGGAATGACCGCGCCGGTGGAGATGAAGGTCTGGCGGAAGTGCGCATCACCCAGCGCCTTGTCGGCGGCCTCACGCAACCGTTGCGCCATGTCGTCGGGTGTGGCCGCATGGACGTACAAGCCATACCACGAGGCTACCGCGAGATCGGCAAATCCCGACTCGGTCACGGTCGCCACGTCCGGCATCGCCGCCAGTCGCTGCGCGGAAGTCACGGCCAGGGCACGCAGCCTGCCCGCCTGCACCAGCGGCACCGCTTGACCGACGATCGTGGCCATGATCTGCACATCGCCCGCCACGACCGCATTGATCGCATCGCCGGAGCGGCCTGCGTACGGCACGTGCGTGATTTCGATGCCTGCGCTCGCCTTGAGCTTCTCCATCGCCAGATGCAGGACATTGCCCGCGCCGATGGACGAATAGTTGAGCTTGCCGCGGTTCGACCGGGCGTAGGCGACGAACTCGGCCAGGTTGCTGGCGGGAACCTTCGGGTTGACGATGAAGATCAACGGCGTTTCCAGCCCGATCCACAGCGGCTTCAGTGCCTGGGGGTCGTAGGCGAGTTTCTTGAACAGCAACGGGTTCAGGATCGCCGTGCTGGTCGCCTGGTAGAGCGTGAGGCCGTCGGGCGCGGCATGGGTCACCGCGGAGGCGGCGAGCATCTGGTTCGCACCGGCCTTGTTCTCCACCACCACGGGCTGCCCCAGATCCTTGGCCATGACGTCTCCCGCCAGCCGGGCAAAGATATCCCCCACCCCCCCAGGGGTGAACGGGACCACGATCTTCAGCGGCCGCGCGGGAAAGTCGGCGGCGCGCGCCACGCCAGGCCACAGTGGCGCGCTCAGCGCTGCAATGGCCGTGCGGCGGGATAGCACCGCCCGGGACTCTTCCCGGAATACGTTGTCGTTCATGGATTCATCTCCACGTCCGGCCCGCTCACGGCGCCGGTTACAGGTCGAGCCAGGTATCGCGGTCGATGCCGGCGTTGCGCCGGGCAAAGCGCACGATCTGCTCGATCTGAGGCCCCAGTTCGGACGGATCCTTCGACGCCGCGGTAATCGGGCCGTGCTGCCAGCTCTCGGCTACCGTATAGCCATAGCCCCAGGCCTCGAACACGCGACCACTGATGCCGGCGGCCTCGGCGCTGGCCAGCCAAGTCACCAGCGCGGCAATCCATTCGGGATCGCGGCGCTCCAATTGCTCGGGGGTCCACTCCCTCAATCCCTGGGTCATGCGCGTTTCCGCTCGCGGTGCGATGGCATTGACCGTCACGCCGTAACGTTGCAATTCACGCGCCGCCACCAGCGAGAAGCTCGCGATGCCAGCCTTGGCAGCCGCGTAGTTGGCTTGACCCATGTTGCAGAACAGGCCCGAATGCGAGGACGTGTTGATCACGCGCGCATCGACCTTCTTGCCTGCCTTCTGCTGCTGGCGCCAGTAGTTCGCTGCATGGTGCGTGGGTGCGAATGTGCCCTTGAGGTGCACGTTGATCACCGCATCCCATTCCTGCTCGGTCATGTTGATGAGCATGCGGTCGCGCAAGATGCCGGCATTGTTGACGACAATGTCCAGGCCGCCGAAGGCATTCACCGCGGCATCGACGAGCGCCTTTGCGCCTTCCCAGTTCGCAACGTTGTGGGTATCGATCACCGCCTCGCCGCCCGCGGCGCGGATTTCGGCGACCACTTCTTCGGCCGGTGTGACGTCGTCACCCGTCCCGTCCGCGGCGCTGCCCAGGTCGTTGACGACCACCCTGGCGCCGTGGCGCGCGAGCATCAGCGCGTGGGCACGGCCCAGCCCTCGGCCAGCGCCGGTCACGATGGCAATGCGTCCTTCGCAAAGTTTCATTTCTCTTTGACTCCTTGTCTCAGTTCATCTTCAGATTTGCATGCCGCCGTCCACGGCCAGGGTCTGGCCGGTGATGAAGGCCGCCCTTGGCGACAGCAGGAAGCTCACGGCCTCCGCCACCTCTTCGGGCTTGCCGATGCGTCGCAACGGAATGGCTCGGCGGATGGCGTCGACCTGCTCGGCGCTCAGCTCCTCGGTCAGCACGGCATGGCCCAGGCCCGCATCGATCCAGCCCGGGCCCACGGAGTTGGCGCGAATGCCGGCACGTCCCTCCTCCTTGGCCACGCCGCGCAGCAGCATCTCGATCGCCGCCTTGGGCGCGGCCGAGAGGATGTCGCGTGCGGGCACCCGTTCCACCGCGGCCGTGATCACGGCCACATAGCTGCCGCCACCCGCCGCCTTGAGGAGCGGCAGCGTCGCATGCACGAGGTTGAAGCAGCCCTCCACGTCGGCCGCCATCGTCTCGGACCAGGTGCGCGGAGTCAGCTCCGCAATGCGCTGCATGTGCAATTGCGGACCCGCCGCGTAGACGACCGAATGAATGCGGCCATGGTCGCGCACGGCGGCGTTGGCCGCGCTCTCTACTGCCTGCGCGTCGCGAAGATCCAACCGCACGGCCGTCGCGCGGCGGCCTAGCGCCCGGATGTCGCCCACCAGGGCCTCGGCCGCTTCCGCGTTGCTGCGGTAGCTGAACACCACATCCGAGCCGCCGCGCGCGAGCGCAACGCAAATCGCACGGCCGATGCCACCGCTACCGCCAGCGACGAAGGCCACGCCTTCCAGATCAATCAGTTCTTGCATGGAATTGCGCCTTCAAGGTTCAGTACGACTTGGGGAGATTCAGGATCTTCTCCGCAATGAACGAGAGGATCAGCTGGATCGATACCGGGGCCAGGCGCGGCAGCATCGCCTCACGGAAGTACCGCTCGACGTGGTACTCCTTGGCGTAGCCCATGCCACCGTGTGTGAGAACGGCCGTCTCGGCTGCTCGAAAGCCCGCTTCCGCGCAGAAGAACTTGGCGGCATTGGCCTCGGCGCCGCAGTTGCGGCCCTGGTCGTACAGCCACGCGGCGCGCCGGTACAGAAGTTCGGCCGCCTCCAGCTCCACCCAGCGCTCGGCCAGGGGATGCTGGATGCCCTGGTTCTTGCCGATCGGGCGGTCGAACACGATGCGCTCGCCGGCATAGCGCGCGGCGCGCCGCAGCGCCGCCCGCCCAAGCCCGGTCGCCTCGGCCGCCAGCAGGCAGCGTTCCGGATTCAGGCCATGCAGGATGTATTCGAATCCGCGACCCTCCTCGCCGATCAGGTCTTCGGCCGGAATCTCCAGGTTGTCGATAAACAGTTGGTTCGAGTCGACGGCCTTGCGCCCGAGCTTCTCGATCTCCCGCACCTCGATGCGGCTGCGGTCCAGGTCAGTGTAGAACAGGCTCAGGCCATGCGTGGAGGACTTCACCTCCTCGATGGGCGTGGTGCGCGCGAGCAGCAGGATCTTGTGCGCGACCTGCGCCGTGGAAATCCAGATCTTCTGGCCATTGACCACATAGCGGTCGCCCTTGCGCACCGCCATGGTCTTCAACCGCAGCGTGTTCAGCCCCGTGTTCGGCTCGGTCACGCCAAAACAGGCCTTCACCTCGCCATTGATGATGGGCGGCAGCCAGCGGCGCTTTTGCTCGTCATTGCCATGCACGACGACCGGATGCAGACCAAACACATTCATGTGAATGGCCGACGCACCCGAGAGCCCCGCACCCGAACCCGAGACGGCCTCCATCATCAGCGTCGCCTCCAAGATGCCCAGGCCTGCACCTCCGTACTCCTGTGGCATGGCCACGCCCAGCCATCCCGCGGACGCCATGGCGCCGTAGAAATCGTCGGGGAACCCGCCTTCACGATCCTTCTTCAGCCAGTACTCGTCATCGAACGCAGCACAGATGTCGCCGACGGCATGTTGAATCGCTCGCTGATCTTCGGTGAGATCGAAATTCAAACTAACGCTCCTGATCAATTCGTGATGTAAACATATTGTACGGTAGCATACAACATGAACGCAATGGTGCCGGGAATCGGCGGTGCATGGCCAAGGGTAAACACTGGCAGGCTTTGGCAGCCATTACTCATATTGAGTCATTATCATATGGCTGCATACCATATTGCGGAGCACCATCGTGACAGGACCGATTGCTGCACCCGGCAGCATCCACCGCACCACTCCCCTGCTGTCGGTGAGGGACTTGTCGTTGCGTTTCGGGGGGATCCATGCCCTGCGTGAAGTATGTTTCGACGTGCCGACCGGAAGCATCTGCGGCCTGATCGGTCCCAATGGCGCCGGCAAGACATCGCTCTTCAACTGCTTGTCGCGCCTGTATGAGCCATCGAGCGGCGAGATCGAGTTTCGCGGCGAGCGAATCACCAGCGTGGCGCCCCACCGTGTGGCCCAACTCGGCATTGGTCGCACCTTTCAGAACCTCGCCCTGTTTCGCTCGCTCTCGGTGCTCGACAACATTCGAATCGGACGCCACTGCCGTTCGCGCGGCGGTTTCGTCGCCAACGCCCTGCGGTTGCCTTTCGTTCGCGACGAGCGCGCCCAGACACAACGACAGGCGCACGCGCTCATCGAATTCCTGCAACTGGAGTCGGTGGTGAACGAGCGCGTTTCGGATCTTCCCTTCGGTACGCAGAAGCGTGTGGAACTGGGGCGAGCCTTGGCCGGCGAACCGACTTTGCTGCTGCTGGACGAGCCTGCCTGTGGCCTTAACCACGAGGAAGTGGGGCGCCTTGGCGAACTCATCCGACATGTCCGCGACACACTGAAGATCACCGTCTTGCTCGTCGAGCATCACATGGGGCTGGTCATGAGCATCTCCGATCACCTGATTGCGCTGAACTTCGGACGGGTGCTGGCTCAAGGCGCCCCTCAGACGGTGGCCGGCGACCCTGCTGTCGTGGCAGCCTATCTGGGCGGGGAGGCGGCGTGAGCGGCTGGCTGACGGTCGAGAACCTGCACGCGGCCTACGGGAACACGCGCGTGATCAACGGCATGTCCTTCTCGCTCAACAAGGGTTCGATCATGGCTTTGCTGGGGGCCAACGGATCCGGCAAGACCACGACCCTGCGCGCCCTGTGCGGCATGCGGGTGCGCGCCAGCGGGACCATCCAGCTCGATGGCGCCGAACTCATCAACCGCCGCACCGCGGAAATCGTCCGCCTGGGCGTGGCGCACGTGCCCGACGGACGCGGCACTTTCGCGCATCTGACCACCGAGGAGAACCTCCACCTGGGCGCCTACACCCGCCGGGATACGGCGGCGGTGGCCGCGGACATCGAGCGCATGTACAGCCACTTTCCGCGGCTGAAGGAGCGCCGCTCCCAGCACGCCGGCACGCTCAGCGGCGGCGAGCAGCAGATGTTGGCGATTGCGCGCGCCCTCATGCTGCGACCCCGGCTGCTGCTGCTGGACGAACCTTCGTTCGGCCTCGCACCCATGGTGGTGCGCGACATCTTCGCCATCCTTCGCCAGATCAACGTCAGCGATGGCGTGGCCATTTTGCTGGTCGAGCAGAACGCCAGCCTTGCACTGGAACTGGCCGACCAGGCCTGCCTGCTTGAGACCGGTCGGCTGGTTCTGAGCGGCTCTGCCGAAGACCTGAAGAAGGACGACACCATCCGCCGCGCCTACCTGGGCTACTGAGAGAACCCCATGCATGATTTACTGCAACAAGCCTTCTCGGGCCTGGCCACGGGCGGCATCTACGCCATCGTGGCGCTGGCCCTCGTGATGATCTATCAGACCACGCATCACGTGAACTTCGCCCAGGGCGAGATGGCGATGTTCAGCACCTACGTGGCATGGGCGCTGATCGAGGCGGGAGTGCCCTACTGGGGCAGCTTCGTGCTCACAACGGTATTCGGCTTCGTGCTCGGGGCGTTCGTCGAACGGGTCGTCGTTCGACCCATGGCCGACGCGCCGGTGCTGGCTCTGGTCATCGTCTTCGTCGGCCTGCTGGTCATCTTCAACAGCCTCGCAGGCCTGCTCTTCGGCCACTCCGTACAGTCGTTTCCAAGCCCCTTTCCCAGTCGCGGCATCGCCGGTGGCCTGTTGTCGGCCCACCAGCTCGGCACTTTGGCCATCACGATGGTCATGCTGGTGCTGTTGTTCTGCTTCTTCCGATTCACCAAGGCCGGCCTGGCCATGCGCGCAGTGGCGCAGAACCCCGAATCCAGTTCCCTGGTCGGCATTCGCGTCGGCGGCGTACTGGGCCTGGGCTGGGCACTGGCAAGCACGATCGGCGCCATCGCAGGGATGCTCGTGGCGCCGGTGACCTTCCTGGACCCGAACATGATGATGAGCGTGCTCGTCTACGCCTTTGCGGGCGCGCTGCTGGGCGGCATCTCCAGTCCGGGCGGGGCCGTGATCGGGGGACTGCTCGTGGGGGTGCTGGAGAACCTCGCCGGTGCCTTCCTCATCGGCAACGAGCTCAAGCTCACCCTCGCCCTGGTCCTGATCGTGACCGTGCTGACCGTGCGGCCCGTCGGGCTGTTCGGCCAGCGCCATGTCTCCCGCGTGTAAAGGATGCCATGCAAGCCGCTCCCCTCCTAACCCCCTCCGTGGAAACTCCCGCTGGCCGCCGGCCGGGCATCCAGCCGCTGGCCCTTGGCGTGGCGTTTGCCGCGCTGGTGGCTGTGCCCTTCTTCGCCACGGGCTACCAGTTGTTTCAGGTCGCGATGGTGATGATCTATGCCGTCGCGCTGCTTGGGCTGAACATTCTTACCGGCTACAACGGACAGATTTCCCTCGGCCATGGCGCGTTCTTTGCCGTCGGTGCCTACACTGCAGCGATCCTGATGGATCAGGCCGGCTGGCCCTATTGGGCCTGCATCCCCTTGGCCGGCCTCGTGTGCGCCGTCGTCGGCTACCTTTTTGGTCTGCCGGCGCTCAAGCTCGATGGCCTCTATCTGGCCCTGGCGACCTTTGCACTCGGCGTGGCTACACCGCAGTTGTTGAAGTTCAAGGGCTTCGAGCCTTGGACCGGCGGCGTGCAGGGCATCTCGCTCATCCGCGCCGACGCGCCAGCAGGCCTGCCTCTCGATGCCGACCAATGGTTCTATGTCGTCGTGCTGATCGTCACGCTTGTGCTGTTCCTCCTGGGATGGAACCTGCTGCACGGCCGCATCGGCCTGGCACTGCAGGCCGTGCGCGACCAACCTGTCGCAGCCACTGCCATGGGAATTCACAATGCCCGGATCAAGACCGCCGCATTCGCTGTTTCCGCGGCCTACACGGGCATCGCGGGGGCGCTGGCGGGCATGGCCATCCAGTTCGTCGGCCCCGACAGCTTCACCATGTTCCTGTCCGTCTCGCTGCTGGTCGGCGTTGTCGCAGGCGGGCTCGCGTCCATGTGGGGACCCGTTTGGGGCGCGTTGTTCATCCACTTCGTCCCCAGCATGGCCGAGAAGGTTTCGAAGGCGGCCCCCTGGGCCATCTATGGGCTGATGCTCGTCATCTTCATTCGCGTCTTGCCACAAGGCATCGCGGGTGCCATCCGGCAACTGGGCGTTTGTTGGGCGAAGCGTCACAAGGCCTGACAGGGGACGCGCACTGGTCAGACTGGAACCTGTTATTGGCAGCAGCGCCGTCAAGCGCGTTGCGGCCCGAACGACTGCCGGCCGCCAAGCGCGGACGATGAAGTCCTAGCCGTGCTCGCCGGCTTCGGCGCGCAGCGCCAGCAGATTGGCCTTGACGATCGCCAGATTCTCAACGAGCGCACGACGCGCCTCGATGCTCAGGCCGTTCAGGATGCGCTCACTCATCTCATGGCTCTTGACCACCATGTCTTGGACGGTCTGCGAGCCATTGCCCGTCAGGTAGATGCGCTTGACCCGGCGATCAGTCGCATCGGGCCGGCGCTCAATGAACTGGGATGCCTCCAGACGGTCGAGCAAACCGCCAAGCGCCGCCTTTCCCAGGTCCAGCACGTTGGCCAGGTCGCTCTGGATCATGCCGTCGTGGCGAGACAAATGGGCAATGATCCACCACTGGGACCGGGTCAGTCCCGCAGGTCGCATGAAATCGTCGAAGACGCTGCGGCGCAGCCTCGAAACGTCGTGCATCAGGAAGCCCAGGCGCGCATCCCAGTTGTCCGACTCTGCCATCTTGGGCGCCCGGTGGCGTGCAGTCGCCCGCGGCGATGCGTTGCGGGAAGTAGAAGACCGGGATCTGGTTGGCGTACTCATGAATCTGAAGATATAGCAGCTTTCTTAATTTGTGCTAGCGGCCAACCAACCCGGCCCGCCGGAGCACAGGAACTCAGACTGGGTCCCAGCTGAACACGTCGCGAGACTTGTCGAGCGGGTAGAACGAAGGCGTCATCATGGGGATCGCGACCTCCAGACAGGCATCGACCGTCCAGCCTTCGCCGCGATGCGCTGTGCGGATCGGGCGCGGCTGCGAGAACAAATAGATTTCGTTGTTGCGCACACCAAAGATCTGCCCAGTGACACTCTTGGCCTCATCCGTGAGGAGCGCGCAGGTGAAGGGTGCGATCTTGGCGGCCTCGAGACGCTGGTTGATCTTCATTCGCTCCGCGCCTTCGGGCGTGTCGGTCGGGATCGTATTGACCATGCGCGTGAACGCGAAAGGTGCGATGCAGTTGGAGCGCACACCGAAACGCTCCATGTCCAGGGCAATGGCTTTGGACAGGCCGACGACGCCCATCTTGGCAGCGCAGTAGTTCGCCTGGCCGAAGTTGCCGATCAGGCCCGAGGTGGACGTCATATGCACGTAGGCGCCGCGCCCTTCGCTCTTGAAATGAGGCGCGGCTGCGCGCGCGGTGTTGAACGAGCCCTTCAGATGCACCGCGATCACCGCATCGAAATCGGCCTCGGGCATCTTGTGGAAGATGATGTCGCGCAGATTGCCCGCGTTGTTGACCAGCCCGTCGATGCGGCCGTACATATCGAGGGCCATGCCCACGATGCGCTGCGCCGACGCCCACTCGGCCACGCTGTCGGTGCTCGCTACCGCCTCGCCCCCGGCCGCGCGGATCTCGTCGACAGTCTGCTGCGCCGGGCCGTTGCTGCCACCTGAACCGTCGATGTTCACGCCCAGATCGTTGACCACGACGCGCGCGCCCTGGCGCGCCGCCTCCAAAGCGATTTCCTTGCCTACGCCCGCGCCGGCGCCGGTCACCACGATTACTTTTCCTTCAAGCCGATGTGCCACCTTCGAATCTCCATTGAGGTATATGATATGCAAGGATACCATATGCACATGCTACATGATGAACGACGCTGAACCAGTACCCGGGCGGGTTGCACTGCACTCACGCCAGATCAGCTTTCAGAGCTTCGCGCGTCCCGACGGCCTTTGGGACGTGGAAGGCAGCTTGCGCGACGTCAAGGAAGTGCGCATCGAACGCCCGTCGCTGCCGCCGCTGATGCCCGGCGACACGGTCCACGACATGCACGTGCGGGTGACCGTGGACGATGACCTCCGCATCGTGGCGATCGCTGCTCGCCTCGCCGCCGCCCCTTTTGACGAATGCCAAATGACGCGCGACGCGGTTCAGCGCCTCGTGGGTCGCCAATTGGGCCGTGGCTGGCACGGCGCGTTGCAGGAGGTCATGGGCGGAGTTCAGGGCTGCACGCATCTGCGCGAACTGCTTCAGGCCCTCGCCACGGCCGCCATCCAGGGCATCAGCGTGTACCGGGATCAACGCCGACGCGACAGCGCGCCGTGGGGTGACATCACTGTAGTGCCGCACTTCGTGGGTGGGTGCATGTCATGGCGGCAGGACGGGCCGGTGGTGCGGCGGCTGCTTCCCCAGTTTGCCGCGCCGTCTATTTCGACCCCGCCCGAATCCACCGAGGAATGAGCATGACAGGAACCCTTCGAATCGAACGCCACGCGCCGCTGATGGAGATCACACTCGATCGGCCCGAAAAGCTCAACGCGATCAGCGACGAAATGCTTGAGGCACTGAAGGGCGCGGTGGCCGAGTTCGCCGCGCAGCGCGCCATGCGCGTGCTGCTGATCAGCGCCACGGGCCGCTACTTCTGCGCAGGGGCCGAACTCAGCCCGGACATCTCTCCGGACGTGGCGGGCAGCACGCTCGACGGTCGGACCTGGTATCGCAACAAGTGGCACAGCCTTTTCGACGCCATGGAGGCCGTCGAAAAGCCCATCGTGGCCGCGCACCAGGGGCCGTGCCTCGGCGGCGGCCTGGAGATGTCGCTGTCGTGCGACTTCCGACTCGCCGCCGAGGACGCAGCCTATGCCCTGCCCGAGATCAACATCGGCGCCCTGCCGGGCTCCGGCGGGGTGAGCCGCCTGACCCGTCTCGTGGGGCCCCATTGGGCCCGGCTGCTGGTCATGACGGGCGAGAGCGTCGGTGCGCAGGAAGCCATGGCCATGGGCCTCGTGCATCGGATCTACCCTAGCGAGTCGCTGGCTGCGGAGGCACGTGCGTTTTGCCTGCGGCTCGCGGGCAAATCTTACGAGGCATTGGGCATGGCCAAGCTGGCCATCGAACTCGCCGCCGACCTCGACCGCGCGCAGGCTCGCAACATCGAACGCATCACGAACAGCATGCTGTTCACGGGTGACGAGCACCGCCAGTTGGTGGCCCAGTACATGCAACGGCAGGCGGCACGCAAGAAGACCTGATGCCATTTACCAAACATCCCACACGGAGACAACATGCGCCGCACCTTCCTCACATGCGCCTTGGCAACCGTCGCTGCCGCTATGGCGCCGCCGGTCCGGGCCCAGGCCAGCCCCTATCCGACCCGCCCGGTGCACTTCATCGTGCCCGCCTCGGCGGGCGGCCCCGGCGACGTCATCGCCCGCCTGTTCGCCGAGCCGCTTGGCCGCGCCCTCGGGCAGCCGGTGATCGTCGACAACAAGCCTGGCGCTTCCCTGACGCTGGGCACTGCCGCCGTTGCCCAGGCGCAGCCCGACGGCTACACGCTGCTGTTCACGACCAGCACGCCGATCGTGATGGTGCCGTTCACCATGAAGAAGGCCCCCTATGACGTGCAAAGGGATCTGATGCCCGTCGCGCACCTCGGCAGCACGGCCCTGGTGCTGTACGTGAACGCATCCTCCGCCATCCATGACGTCAAGCAGTTGGTGACAGCGGCCCGTTCGCAACCTCAGGCCGCGAACTACGGGTCCTATGGAAACGGGTCCAGCGCCCATGTGCTCGGTGAGATGCTCAACCGCCAAACTCAGCTTTCCATGGTTCACGTGCCATACAAGGGCGTGGCACCTGAATTGCAGGATCTCGTCGCGGGCAATCTCATGGCTGCCGTCGCCGACATTGGAACCGCCGCCCCACTGGTCAAGGCAGGCAGGATCCGACCCGTGGCCGTCACCGGCACGAAGCGGGCCAGCGCGCTGCCCGATGTCCCTACGTTTGCGGAACAGGGTATCTCCGGCATGGAGCCTTTTTCGCCCTGGTGGGGCGTCTTCGCTCCGGCCCAGACGCCACAGCCCATCGTGAATCAGTTGTCTGTCGAACTCTCCAAGCTCGTTCGCCAGCCGGAAATGCAAGCCAGGCTGTTCGCTCTCGGCATCGACGCGACAGGCACCACATCTTCGCAGGCGGCGGAAATCACTCGCGCCGAGATTGCGAAGTGGCAAAGCATCATCAGAAGCGTGTCTTACATCAATTTTGAATGACGGCGGCGGTCTAACCGCCTACATGGCCTTGACATGCCTCGCGTCGAGGGCGGATGCGTGAGTCAGTCCAGTGAGATCAGCAGCCATCCCGGCGTGCTCTTGGCCGGACCGCTCCCCCGCGCATGCGCAGGGCACGGGCTATGCGGGGGGACGCGTGCGGGATACGCCCCCCGGACAGGCTCTGCTTGAGTACCTGCGCCACCCGCGGCGATGGACGCGCTCCGTGCGAACGCCTTCCGCGCCCGCGGCCACTTGGCGCAAATGGTCGAGGCCGGCAAGTCGGCTGAGGCCAACGTGATTCGCCGCCGCGCGGAGACCGCCGCCACGCGCTCGCTGCTCAACACGCCCAAGGTGATGGAAGACAACCCCGTCGCCCTGTGCCTCAAGGAGCTGGAACGCATCTCCGAGCGCATCGACAAGATCTCCGTGATCGGCGGTCTGGACCAGGTGCTCAACGGGCTGGTGAAGCTGGCTCCGCGCTGAGCACAAAACAAGAAGGGCTCCCGCTTCGGCGTGGAGCCCTTTCTTCTGGTTCGTTCGAGGTTAGAACATCGAGTCTCCCATACCGCTCGATGATCCCTGCCACTGTCTTCGACCAGTTTTGCTCCAACGTGACATCCAGTGCAACGGATTCCACACGACTGCCATTTGGCGGAGAAGACTCCTCCGGCTCGGGTTCTCTGAGTCAGCGGCGATGACCGTCGGACCGCGGCCGTCAGAAGGCGTGCTGTCGCGGCGCCGATCCCGCTCGAGCCTCCCGTCACCAGCGCAACGGCCGTCTCGAACTGATTCATGAGCACTGAATCCCCGGCGTCAATCGAACTTCATGCCTTCCCGCAATGACGGGGGATCGCGGAATTCACGGCGGTGTGGAAGCGGCAGGTATCGTCGGCTCGACATGCGGCCGTGGTGCGACCGTACGTGGCGCCGAAAGGCCCGCGCGCTTCAAGCCCTTGCCGACGAGCCACTTGCGAACCAGGTTGAAGTTGAGCCCATGCGCGAGCGACGCGGCAGCGTCCGAGACGCCGGGCTCCTGACATTCGGCGATGACCACCGCCTTGAACTCCGCAGCATGCCGGCGCCGAGCTTCTGTGAATTGGGATTCATTGGCGCCAACCAAATCAATAGGTGGGCACCATCCCCCAGACCCTCGTGGTGAACAGCGAATGAGACTCAGGGCACTATCACAGCGCGACATCATTGCGTCATTGACACCTGTAGCTGGTAGCTTCGTAAATGCTACCGCTTACGTAAGTCTGTTTCGCAGGGTACACGCAAATCGGGAGACTTTTCTTGACTGGCGTGCTGCTCTCGGTCGCATACACCACGTTGTCCGGCGCAATTCCATTTTCAACCCAGTTGACGATTAGATTGTGCAGCTGAAGCGGCCCTGCAACTGGCGGATTCGCATCCGGATTCGTCGTTCCATTCTGCCACTGAATATGACTAAGGCCCGGCGCCTCAAAAAGTCGATAGAAAGATTGCACCGCTTGAGGTCCTCCCATGTTTGCCGAGACACGCTCATAGTAGTCACTTGAGCCCTGCGAAAAGACGATTGTATCGTTGACAGACGCCACTTGAATTAGCTTTCCACCACGGGCTTTGAATTTGGATAGATCTGGAGTACTGGCATCCATATAGTCAAATACTGGCTGCAGTTCCATCGCCCTGTCGAAGGCGGCTGCGAGATCTGCGTAAGACATCGCCTTCCACCTGTTTTCACCATTGCCAGTTGCATTGGTAAATAACGTAGAACCGAGTTTTGGATTCCGCAACACCATCGCGACGATATCCATCCCCAAGGTAGTGGGATTAGCTCCTGCCCAAATCTGAATATCGGTTCCACGCGGATATCCATACCACTTGCGCACTCCTGCCGAAGGGCGCGTATCGAACCCGTTGTCAACAGCAGGATCAGGGACACTTCCATCACTTGTCATGCCATACCATATCTTGTTCATGGCAAGTGCTTCTGCGCTACTGACGCACGAGCCGGTCGTATTCGTACCGCCACTGGAAGCACACAACACATTCAGATCTTTGGTTGGATCGTATCGACATGACTTGTAGTCCAGAACAAATCCCAGATGCTGCCCGCCAACAACATCGCATGCGTTGATTGCTGCGTTAGATACTAGATTGACTTGATCTGTCGTCAGGTATTTCCCCCCGAGATCCCGTTGAATGACAATTTGCGGATACAGTCCGGAAATTAGCAACCTCATAAAGTTGACTCCGGGCACGGTCGTAAGGATGCCGTCGTAATGTTGCGGGAATTGCTCCGCGATCTGAAACGCCTGACGACCTCCACCCGATCCGCCGACGAAGTACGAGTACTTAGCGGGGGTGCGGTAAAAGGCTTTAGTGAGAACCTTTGTCTTGATGGCTTGCTCATCGAGAGATCGCAGCGAGAAATCGTTGATCCCCTTCGTGTTGAACGAACCATCTGGATTCAGCATCTTGGCCGCATTGGTGCTGGTACTCCCCGTATCGGTGCTTGATGTTACCGAACCATCTTCCCAGGCGACGCGTGGCGCAGAGCGCCACCTGTCTGAGTCTGGGGAAGTATCAATTGAAGAAACTTTTGCAATATTCGTGTGACCATCGCCACCCGACCAGCCGGCACCGCCAATCGCATGAATTCTTCCGTTCCAGTTCTCCTTTGTTGGAAACCAAAGCTCGATCCCAATGCCAGCGGACGTGGAGGGCGCATCAGCAGGCCCGAGGGTCGGCGGCCCGACGAGAAGCTTCACTTGACACAAGTCTGCTTGGACCGTCAGCGGTATTTCATTCGCAGGAAGAAAATAGGCTTCGACCGTCGGACTCGGGAGCCGATCTCCCTTTTTGTATTGCTTTACAAGCAATACGCTGGTAGACGGGTCGTCCTTGAGCGCGTCTGCAACGAAATCACTGCTGCAACTTTCTTTCACCTTCTGACTTGATGATGTCGACGACGAAAGTGCTGATGCTACTGGAAGGTTGTCGTTTCCGCTTCCACCCCCGCAGGCCACGAGTGTTCCTCCAGCAATAGCACTGATTAACAGGATCGTGGTGGCGGTCCGCTTATTTGCCTTGTGCATGTTATCTCCTTAGCATATCTCTTGCTTATCTAACCAAAGTCGTACGAATTAAATCAAATTGGAGCGACAGACGTTTCTGACCATTAATGTCTAATTTCGCTGTGATTTAGACCTTGTTGTGTATCCTCCTCAAAGCTTTTAGACCGCCACTCCTGCCGCTTCCCAGCCGCCGGCCCAGCGCCTTGCCATGCAGCTATGCAGCGCCTGACGATTTGCCAGCGCAATACAGCAACCAGCATGTCGACGGAAGAGAAAGCGACAATGCCAACGTATCGGATGCTTATCGCCTGCCCGACACGAAGGAAAAGTACACGAGCGGCAGCAGCCACACGCGACCATCGCCTAGACGCTTAGCAGGCTGGGCTCAGCCTTGCGGGCATCTTCGCCAGCGATGTCGCGCGCGATGAACGCGCGCTCTGCTGGGCTGAGCCATTGCGCGTCCTTCACCCGGTCGTCGAGGTAGCGCCATACGACGCCGCCGCATGCTTCGGTCGGCATGCCTTGCAGCAAAGGCCATCGGTGAATTCACGAACGTCTTCGCCGCCGACAGCAGGCCCCAAGTGATCATGATTCGCGCGATCCAGCGGCTCGCATCCACGCGGTGCAGAATCACGTTGCTCGCCACCTCGAACCGGAAGTAGCCAAAGAAGAAGATGCCCGCGCACAGGCCGTAGACCGCTTCGATGAACTGCAGGTCGCCCTGCATCTGCAACTTGGCGAATCCAACGTTCACCCGGTCGAGGCAGGCCACGATATAGCAGAGGAAGAGCAGCGGGATCAGCCGCCAGCCGACCTTGCGATAGACCACATCCGCGGCACTTCCGTCCTCAGGATATTGCTGCTCGGCATGTGCTTGCTGTGTGTCGAGAGTGCGTGTGTTCATGCAATTGTCTCGAGTAGGTCGTCGATCAATGCATCAATCGTTGCGCTAACTGGCGCCACCAATGTCCGGGTTTACGCGCATCGCTCGATATGAATAAAAGATGCATGTATCTCGCAATGAGATGCTCGGCAGCGTAGTTCGGGTTGGGAGATCGAGCTTTCGACATCGCTGCTCCTCCCCCACCTGTTACCCCGCGCCCTCGATACGCCTCGAATGTCTGTATACGAGCGAATTGAGGTACGTCGGCGAGCGGCTGGTGCTGCGAAGTGCAGCTCGCTCATCCATGCTGCTCAGGCCGATTTGAGGCAGCCGCGACAAGATGATGCAGATCCTGATGCGCCGCGAATTGAGTCAGAGTATCCGTTCCAACTGAGCGCTGAGCCCAAGCACGCGCCGTGCATGCAGCACCACGGGGGTGTCGACCATGCGGCCATCCAAGCTGACAACGCCGCCAGCGGCAGCCTCTGCAGCGTCGATTACGCGCCTTGCCCAAATCACCTCCTCCGAGGTCGGTCCCAAAGCATCCTGCACGATGGGGACCTGCTGCGGATGAATGCAGAGCTTGGCACCGAAGCCTCCTCGTCGGGCGCGAAGTGCGTCCTTTTCCAAGCGTGCCACGTCTTTCCAGTCCACGGTGACGCCATCGATGGGCGTCGCCAAATCTGCCCGGCGGCTCGCCATCACCAGCGCCAAGCGAACGGAGGCAAGTTCCAGTTCATCTGGGTCGCAAGACAGACCCAAATCAACCTGGAAATCGAGATGCCCGAAAGCCAGACGGAGCACTTTGGGCACGCCAGCGATAGCATTGATGGCATCCAACCCCTTTGCCGACTCGATGAGCGGAATCAGGACTCCGCCGTGACATACGGCCTTGACCATTGGGACCAGATCAGCTGAGTTCTCGGCCTTTGGAAATACCACGCCGCCAAGCCCCTGTAACGACAACTGTCCCACGAGCGCCCGATCCTCCTCATGCCACTGGGTTGCGAAGGCGTTTACCCTGACCAAGATTCGGCTCTTGTCCTCGGCGGCAAGTGCGGCGAAGGCATCGGCCAAGGCAGCTCTTGCTGGTACCTTGTTCTCGGCTGCCACGGCATCCTCGAGATCGACGATCACTCCGCCCGGGCCTGCGGCGAGCGCACGTGCATATCGCTCGGGACGATCGGCCGGCACGAAGAGGAAGGTTCGCGCCAACGCAAGCGGACTCTGCAGGCCCACAGTCGTAACCATCTAGATTGCTCCAACGATACGCATAGCTGAGATGTCCACCGTGCTTCTGCCCAGTGAGCGAAGAATGGAGTCTGTGTGCTCTCCGACTGCCGGAATGGCATCCATCCGGTATTCGAACGCGCTGTGCCGCCCGGGCGGCAGCAGCGCGGGTATTGCGCCAGCCGGGGACTCGACACTGCACCACCGCTGCCTCGCTTGAAGCTGCTCGTGACTCCACAATCCCGCCATGTCGTTCATGCGGGCATTGGCAATTTGCGCCGAATCGAGCCGTCCGAGTACCTGCTGTGTGCTCAGCGGCCTGAAGGCTTCTCCAATGATGGCACGCAGCGCTTCCCGGTTTTCGTTGCGCCGCGCATTGCTGTCGAACCGAGCGTCAGCGGCCAACCCAGGCTGTTCCAGCACGCCCTCGCAGAACGCGCGCCATTCGCGTTCGTTCTGCAGGCCCAGCATCACCGTTCCCCCGTCACCAACACGGAAAGGTCCGTAAGGGAAGATCGTCGCATGCGAGGCCCCGCTGCGCATAGGCTGCGAGGCTCCCTGATAGGCGTAGTACATCGGGAAGCTCATCCACTCGCCCAGCGCTTCCAGCATGGACACGTCGATGTGCGAGCCCTTACCTGTTTTGTTTCGCTGCAGAAGCGCTGCCAGTATCGAGGTATAGGCGTACATGCCAGCGGCGATGTCGGCGATCGAGATCCCAGACTTGCAGGGCTCATCGGGCGTTCCCGTAACCGATAGAAAGCCCGCCTCGCTCTGTATCAAGAGGTCATATGCCTTTTTGTCTCGGTACGGACCATCTTCGCCATAACCAGAGATGTCGCAGACAATAAGGGACGGATTCTTCGCTTGCAGCACTTCGGCGCCCAGCCCCATGCGAGCAGCGGCGCCTGGCGCGAGGTTCTGCACCAGAACGTCCGCACCGCTGATCAGCTCCATCAAAACCGCCAACGCGGCGGGCTGCTTGAGATCCAGAGTCAGGCTCTCTTTAGAGCGATTGACCCAGACAAAATGGGACGCCTCACCTTCGACCCGCTGGTCGTAGGCCCGCGCGAAATCACCGGCGCCAGGCCGCTCGATCTTGATGACTCGAGCCCCCAGATCGGCGAGCTGGCGGGTACAGAAGGGAGCTGCGATTGCGTGCTCCAGAGAAACAACGGTGGTTCCATCCAGAGGTCTTGTCATGCTGATACCTTTCGATTTCAAGAGAACAACGCGTCTTCCTTGACTTTGGAAGCAATGCGCTTGTTGAGACTCCAATGGCCGCCTCGAACTAGTCCTCATGCACTAGATCATTTCGTCAGATTGATCGCGGCGTTGGCCTGGGCAAGCGCCTTCTGCCGATGGCCCCGACAGCCGCCCTATGGCTGGATAGGCACGGTCATCGCGACAAGCTGGCCCGAATTCCGCACCCAACCGAGTCGGTCCAGCCGCCTTTTCAACGATCGGTTGTCCCGGCCCAGACTGATGTTGCCCTCGACCTCGCCCACAGTCTTACTCCCGTGTGCCCACTTTTGCACGGATCGGCCGGGAAGGCGCTTCGGCTTTTGGGATCAGTACCACGACCGCTAGCGTGGAGGCGCAGCTTCAACCCAACACGAAGGCCGTGTTCAACGAGTCGCCCGGCTCGCACACTTTGAAGACTGCACACTGAGAGGGTTGTGCATGCTCGGCCTGGACGTGCCAATGCCACTTTCATGAGCCTGCGTGGCTCCGGACGATGGCGGCAGGGCCCGATCGGATGGCAGTTTGAGACGAAACGGCCGTCGCTTGAAAGAAAACACATCAACTATCGCGCAAAGTGTCTGCTCAGACGCATAGCTCGGACACGGCACTCTCCAGCCGAGGGGCTCGAAGTTCCCTGTACTTAGCGGTGCCCGGGTAGCGGTTTTCAGCTACGTCGGCCTCTGTAGGAGCTGATATACGTGAATGCGATACGCACCCAAGATCGGGAAGGAAATGACACCTTTCTAAATCTGGTCGACTTCAAATGGCTCATGGCTGGCGTGGGCTGGTGGGTCGACCTGTCGCGCCTGCAGAGTGACAGGGCCTATATCGACGAGTGCCTGCAGCGAGCGCTGGGGAGCGATTCCGAGTTGCTGCGGAAGCGCTGTGTCCAGTTGCTTGGCTTGATCATCGCTTGAGATTCGATGGAATACCCATGAAAGTTATTGTTCTTGGAGGCGGCGTGGTCGGAGTGACAAGCGCCTACTACTTGGCGAAAGATGGCGCGCAAGTTACCGTGATCGATCGCCAGGGGGGCCCAGCCCTCGAGACGAGCTTTGCGAACGCTGGCCAAGTCTCGCCGGGCTACTCCACTCCCTGGGCGGCTCCCGGCATTCCGTTGAAGGCCATCAAGTGGCTGTTCCAGAAGCATGCGCCGCTGGCCATCCGCGCAGACGGGAGCCTATTCCAGCTGAGTTGGATCGTGCAGATGCTACGCAACTGCACCGCAGCACGCTACGCAGTCAACAAGGAGCGGATGATGCGCGTGGCGGAGTACAGCCGCAGCTGTCTGCAGCAGCTGCGCGCCGAGACCGGTATTGCCTACGATGAGCGCACCGGCGGCACCTTGCAGTTGTTCCGGACGCAGGCGCAGGTGGACTCGGTCGAGCGCGACATCTCCGTGCTGCGGGAGTGCGGAGTGGCCTACGAGCTGCTCACCCGCGATGAACTGCAGCGGGCCGAACCGGCTCTGGCGCAGGCACGCGACCGTCTCTCCGGCGGGCTGCGTTTGCCCTGGGACGAGACGGGCGACTGCAATCGCTTCACGTGCGAGCTCACCACCCTGGCCCGCAACTTGGGTGTGGAGTTCAAGTTTGGTCAAACTGTGGACGGTCTGTCGACTGCCGGCGACCGCATCGCCGGTGTGCAGGTGAACGGACAACTGCTGACCGCCGACCGCTACGTGATGGCCTTCGGCAGCTACTCGCGTGCGATGCTGAAGCCGCTGGGTCTGTCCCTGCCCATCTATCCGGTCAAGGGCTATTCCTTGACCATCCCGCTGGTGAACCCGGCACTGGCACCGCAATCCACGGTGCTGGACGAGACTTACAAGATCGCGCTCACTCGCCTGGGCGACCGCATCCGCGTCGGCGGCATGGCCGAGCTCGGCGGCTTCGATCTGCGGCTGGACGCACGCCGCCGCGAAACGCTGGAAATGGTGGTTACCGATCTGTTCCCGGGTGGCGATCTGCCGACCGCCACATTCTGGACGGGGCTGCGCCCCATGACGCCAGACAGCACCCCGATCATTGGCGCCACGCACTTCCGCAACCTGTTCCTCAACACGGGTCACGGTACGCTTGGGTGGACCATGTCCTGCGGATCGAGCCGCGTGATCGCCGACCTCATCTGCGACCGCCGCCCCGAGATCAGCACTGCCGGTCTGGGCGTCGATCGCTACACACCTGGGGCGGGCCAGTCCGCGTCCCATTCGACGTCGGCGGCGGCCTGACCCATGACACGCCCCACGCAAGCCATCATCGACCTGCAGGCGCTCCGCTACAACTACGCGCTAGCCAGGCAACGGCACGGCGGCCGGGCTCTGGCCGTCTTGAAGGCGAACGCTTACGGGCACGGAGCCACGCAGTGCGCGCGTGCGCTGTCGGGCTTGGCCGACGGCTTCGCCGTCGCCTTTGTCGAAGAGGCCGTTTCGCTGCGCAAGGCGGGCATCGGTGCGCCCATCCTGCTGCTCGAGGGCGCGTTCGGGGCGGATGATCTGGATCTGGCCCACGCGAACGGACTGTGGGTGGTGGTTCATCAGGAATCGCAGTTGCGGATGATTGAAGCTGCACGGCATCTGCGAGACCTGAACGTCTGGCTCAAGGTGAATTCCGGCATGGGACGGGCCGGCTTCGCCCCGGGAGACATTGCGGCGGCTTACGCGCGTCTGAAGGCCAACGGCCGCGTCTCGGAACTGACCCTCATGACGCACTTCGCGCGCGCCGATGAACCGGACTCCGACGCCACCGCGCAGCAAACGCGGGTGTTCGACGCCGCGACGGCCGGGTTGCCCGGCGATCGAAGTCTCTGCAATTCGGCAGGCCTACTGCAATGGGAATGTGCCCGGCGCGATTGGGGTCGACCGGGCATCCTGCTGTACGGCGCCGATCCCATGCCGAAAGGGGACAGCGGCCTCAAGCCCGTCATGACCCTGTGCAGCGAGATCTTCGCCGTGCGCGAACTTCGCCCCGGCGACGTCCTGGGCTACGGTGGCACCTTCATTGCCAAGCAGCCCACGCGCGTCGGTATTGTTGCCATCGGCTATGCCGACGGCTACCCTCGCACCGCCCCCACCGGTACGCCCGTGCGGGTCGATGGTCAACCTGCCTGCACGGTGGGGCGCGTGTCGATGGACATGCTCACCGTCGACATCACGCACCTACCCACCGCGGGCATCGGCAGCGCGGTGGAACTCTGGGGCAATCAGGTGGATGTGAACGTGGTCGCTCGTGCGGCAGGCACCATCCCCTACGAGCTGCTGTGCAACGTCAAGCGCGTTCGCTTTTCCTACGTGGATCGGGAGAACGCCTCGCCGGGATACCCTGCGCCGGCAAGCCAGCAGGCCCCCGATCTGGTTCGCTGAGAGGTGCGGCAGCAATGCTTGTCTTGGCTGCATACCGACCCGGTGCGCCGGCCATGGCGCCACCGCCAGTCCAGTCCCTCAGATCGCCAGCTCAGCGGGACATGAAGAGCGTGCCGACCGGCGTCACCGCCCTGCCGGCCGCCTTCATGCCGCGATCATACGTCCGCGAGGTTCAAGGCCTTCGCCGAGCGCAGCACCCGATTCATCTCGTTGAACACGATGTTGAAGCCTTCATCAAAACCCATGCCAGGTTTGGCCAGCATCTGGGTCACGCCGGTGGCCACACCGATGTTCGTCGTCGCGCGGGCCGACAGATCCGTCTCCGCACAGGTACCGCCCAGCACCGGCCCGACGCCGTGCTGATGGCAGTCGAGAATGGCATCGATCGAGTTGTGCAGCGACCCCAGATCGGGCGTCTTGATCTGTACCATGTCCACGGCGCCGGCCTTGACGAACAGGTGCACGTCTTCCGCCGTGTTGGCCCATTCGTCGGCGATGATCCCCACCTTACTGCCACGTGCCTTCAGCATCTGCCGGAGCTTGGCCAAGGCGGCGATCTGCGCGTCCCGGCCGCCGGCATCCAGGGGATGCTCGATGCGCAGTAGGTGCGGACCAGCAGCGCTTTCCAGACGTTGGATGATGTCTGCGGTCTTATCGATGGAACCAGCGGCCACCGCGCCGATCAGGCCGTAGACGTCCAGGTGGATGACAGGCTCGTAGTCGTGCGAGCTGCGCAGTTGAGCGATGCGAGCACGCAGCCAGCCGATATAGGTCTCGAGGGCGGCACCGTCTGCACCCACCAACTCACGCGTGTTGATGAGGCCATGAGGCATCACGGGCACGCGCTTGAGAATCATCTTGTCAACGTTGGTGTATCGCTCATCGCCGCATTGCCCATAGATCGGCACAGCGGCAAGCTGCGATTCAATGCCCCACTCGTCCTTGACCACCTGCGCCATCAGGTGATGGCCAGCCGCGTGCGCCGCGGCATCCAGCAGCGCCTGCGAGACCCCGTACGCGGCAGCGCGCTTGGATTCGAACAGGCCGTCGATCACTTTCTCGGCATACCCCGCGGTCCGGCGAAACGACCGGACGTCCACGCCCCACAATTGCGGCGCCAGGTTCTGCTCGATCTGTGCCGCCAGCTGTGCGGCATGAAAGCGCGGCTCTCTCCCGCCGACGCCGGTGTATTGGACACTCGCGCAATCCCCCTTCGCGATGTAGCCGTCACTCAGCACCAGCATGACCGAAACAGACTCTGCCGGTTCCCGCACCGCTTGGAAGCCCGGGGTCTGTGCCTTGCCTTTATAGGCGGCGCCATCACGTTGCGCACCGGCCTTGATGGCGGCCTGGTCGTCGAAGAAGAACGACCCCACACCAGGGCTTGCAATGACTTTTTGGATGGTGATTGATCGGGACATATCTTCAACCTTCAATAGGAGCAGCCACCAGGGGTGGCTGCGTTTCATCAATGGACGTCAGGGGACGCCGTGCAATCCCTAGCGCGACAGTCCACGCGCTCACGTTGACTGGGACACCAAGCGCAACTGCATGTAGGCCAGGACGCCGTCCGTCCCCCCCTCGTAGCCATAGCCGCTGTTACCCAAGCCTCCCAGCGGGACATCCGGCAGCGAAGGGGCCGTCTGGTTCACCCCGATGTTCGACGCCTGAAGTCGACTCACCACTTCGTTGCGAACACGCATGGAGTCGGTGAACAGGTAGGCGGCGAAAGCGTAAGGGGCGGCATTCGCCAGCTCGATGGCCTCATCCAGCGTGCTGAATGCCTGTACCGTAGCGATGGGACCGAACGGTTCTTCGGAGAGGAGCTCCGCATCCCTCGGCACGCCACTCAGTACGGTCGGCTGGAAGAAGAAACCGGGGAGATCCGCCTTGGCGCCACCGGTTTCGACCGACGCACCCTTGGCCACCGCGTCATCGACCAGTTCCTGAAGCGCGCGAACGCGTCTGGCGTGCGCCACCGGCCCGAGGTTGGCGGACTCTTCGTGTCCGTGCCCCAGGCAGTAGGACCGCGCCTTGGCCACGAGCGCCTGCACCAGCTTGTCGTGCAGGTCGCGATGCACCAGGTAGCGTGTGGGCGCCACGCAAGACTGACCGGCCGTGCCGAACTTGGCAGGCGCCGTCACTGCAACCACGCGATCGACGTCGGCGTCGCTCCATGCGATCACCGGTGCATGGCCACCCAACTCCAGCACCGGGCGAATCAGCTGCTTGGCGGCCAGGCCGGCCAGCTGCTTGCCTACATGGGTCGAGCCGGTGAAGGACAGCACCTTGACCACAGGCGACGACAACAGCTGCTCGCTGACCGTCACCGGATCACCGAATACCAGATTGACCACGCCTTCAGGTAAACCAGCATCGGCCAACGCCTTCACGATCGCACAGGCCGTACGGGGGGTGAACTCCGACGCCTTGAGCACCACCGTGCAACCGGCAGCCAGTGCGGCACCGAGCTTGCGGGCGATCAGCACGGCCGGGAAATTCCAGGCCGTGATCGCCACCGCGACGCCCAACGGGACAGGCACCGAGTAGCGAGTGCTTCCATCGACGATGCCGCTGTATACCTTGCCGGAGACTCGGGGCGCTTCCTCCCCGTTCCAATTCAGAGTCTCAATGGCCCGCTGCGCTTCACCACTGGCATCGGCGCGCGTCTTGCCGCCTTCAAGCAGCAACGCCTCGCTCAATTCGCCCAACCGCTCCCGAAGCAACGCAGCAGCCTTCTTCAGTATCTGGCCCCGAATGCGAGGGTTCGAGGCGCTCCAAGCCGGGAAGCTGCCCGACGCAGCATCGAGCGCCGCGCTGACCTGCGTCTCATCGGCCAGACTCACGACACCGATGCGCTGGCCATTGGCCGGATCGATGTTGTCAAGCGTGCCCGCCTGACCTACTACCCAGCGGCCCTTGATGTAGAGGTGGGCGTCCTGGTCATTCATCAACATATCAATCTCCATCCTTCACCTTCGAAGTCCATCCCGAAACCCCGGAATCCGTGCGGCCCGAGCGACTCCGAGCAACGCCGTTCAGACCCGCGAGCCGGCCCCCTGGCACTGCGGAGCAGACCGTGGAGCTCACCGACCTCCCCGATCTGCCCTGGGCTCCATCGAGCCCGGGCCCACAAACGCTGGAAACGCGTGGCCCGGGTGACCTCAGTCAGCCGATGCTTTCCTTGCGGACGAACTCGGCGGTCGTGTCGAGCACGCGGGTGAACCGCGACACCAGATCGAGCGACTGCTCTTCGGTAATGATCAGCGGCGGGCAGAAAGCGATGGTGTCGCCGATCACGCGCACCACCAAGCCGTTCTCGAGTGCGGCGGCAAAGGCCCGCGCCCCGGCCTTGCCAACCTGCGAGAACGGACGCCGGGAGTTCTTGTCCGGCGCCATCTCCACACCCGCCATGAGGCCGACACCCCGGACATCTCCCACGATCGGGTGCGAGGACAGTTCGCGCAGCTTCTGCTGGAAAACCTTGCCCACCCGAGCTGCATTCCCAACCAGGTCGCGTTCTTCGATGATCTTGATGTTCTCAAGCGCCACAGCGGTCGCCACGGGATGGCCCGTGGTCGTGTATCCGTGCCCCCAGGTGCCGATCTTGGAGGTGTTGTCCGCGATCCCGTTGTAGAGCTCTTCGGTGAAGAGGATAGCTGCCAGCGGCATGTACGACGACGTCAGTTGCTTGGACATCACCATGATGTCCGGCTTGAACTCATAGTAGGTGGAGCCGAACATCGTGCCCAGGCGCCCGAAGCCGTTCACCACCTCGTCGGCGATCAACAGGATGTCGTACTTGCGGCACAGCGCTTCGATACCCTGCCAGTAGCCCTTGGGGGGCGGCAACACGCCGGCAGCCGCCATGAGGGGCTCGCCTATGAAGGCAGCAATGGTGTCAGGACCTTCGCTCAGGATGTAATCCTCGGCCTCCTTGATGAGGCGAGCGCAGAATTCCTCTTCGGTTTCGCCATCGAGCCCGGAGGTGCGCAGATGCGGGGTCATCAGATGCTTGACCGGGATGTTGGGGAGATCGAAGTCGCGGTGGCTGTTGGGCAGACCAGTCAGGCTGGCGGACGCCATGCTGGTGCCGTGGTAACCCTTCAGGCGCGCCAGGAACTTCTTCTTCTTGGGAAGTCCTCGTGCATTGTTCCAATACCAGATCATCTTGATTACCGTGTCGTTCGCCTCCGACCCCGAATTGGTGAAGGCCGCACGGGTGAGATGATCCGGCGTCATTTGAACGAGCTTGTCGGCCAAACGGATCGTCGGCTCGTGGCTCATGTGATTGAACGTGTGATAGAAGGGCAACTTGTTGAGTTGCTCTGTCGCTGCAGCTGCCAGCCGCCTTTCGCTGAAGCCTAGCGCCACGGACCAGAGGCCACCGAAGCTCTCGATGTATTGCTTGCCGTTCGTGTCATACACGTAGATACCATCGCCGCGCTCCATGATGAGCGGGCCTTTGGTTTCGTGAGCACGGGCGTTGGTGAACGGGTGAAGACCCGTGGTGATATCAGTTTGCGCGAGCGTCTTCGAGGATTGCAGCGTCATGTTAATCACTCCAAAAAGGATGGGGTTGGTTTTAATGGAAATCCTTTATTGACCCCATCACCGTCTCGAGGGCTCTTCGCCATGGGCTTTGACCTGAAGTATTCAAGCCAACGAGTGTGATGTGTAAGACCCGCAGCGATCTCCGGCTTCGCGGCGCGTGCGCGCGGGCGGCATGACACCTCCCACGGCACGTGCGTCGAAACTAGTGCTTTGCCTTGTTCATCGGCAAGATTGGTATTTGATGAACCTCCGTTGATTCTGCCAAGTAGAGCGCCTTCAGCTGGGCGGTGTCAGCCGGCTGCGCCGACGGTCATGCTCTCGATCACTCGACTCATGAAGCGCTCGCACTCGGCCAACTGCTGCAACGAGACGAACTCGTTCGCACGGTGGGCCTGTTCGATGTCTCCTGGCCCGCACACAACGCTGGGGATGCCAGCTTGCTGGAACTGGCCAGCCTCGGTGCCATAGGCCACCTTGCGCCTTTCAGAATCACCCGTAAGTGCACGCACCAGCTTCGTAATGGCGGCGTCTTCCGAGGCATCGAATCCCGGCGCATCCGAGATGAGCGAGAACTCGATGGAGCCGGACGGGTGCTCCTTGCGCATCTGTGGGAGCAGAGTCTCCATCGCGTACTTGTTAATGGACTCGAAGATCGGCTTCGGATCCATGGTTGGCAGATTGCGGAATTCGAACTGGAATTCACACTCGGCCGGCACCGTGTTCATGGCAATTCCGCCGTTGATCGTGCTGGTCTGCGCGGTGGTGAACGGCACATCGTAAAACTCTTCGAACGGGCCTTGCGCACGATACTTGTCGGCCATGTCGCGGATGAAGCAGATCAGCCGTGAGGCGTACTCGATCGAGTTCAAGCCGCGCGGGGTGAGCGACGAATGCGCAGCATGACCGCGCACGCAGCAGCGATATGCGTTGATGCCCTTGTGCGCCACGATGGGACGCATGCTCGTCGGCTCACCGATGATGCACCCGTCGGGCCGGATACCCCGCCGCGCCAGGTCTTCCAGCATGACGGGCGCCCCGAGGCAGGTCACCTCCTCGTCGTAGGAGAATGCGAAGTGGATGGGCTTGGCCAGCTTGGCACGCTGCATCGCCGGGACGAGAGCCAGCGCGGCGCCGATGAAGCCTTTCATGTCGCAGCTTCCACGACCGTACAGCTTGCCGTCGCGAACCACGGGCCTGAACGGGTCACTGTGCCAATCCTGCCCGTCAACAGGCACAACGTCGGTATGGCCCGAGAGCACCACGCCACCGTTCGTCGAGCCGTCGTGCGCTGGAATGGTCGCGAAAAGGTTGGCCCAGTTGCCGCTCTCGTGATACGTGAGGATCGACTCGATGCCCACGCCACGAAGGTAGTCGCGAACAGTTTCGATGAGGCCGAGATTCGAGTTTCGGCTCACCGTGTCGATGGCAATGAGCCGTTCGGCCCAAGGCAGGGACATGGGCGATCCGCATGCGCCGTTCGCCGGGGATTGGGACGCTTCAGCAACTGACATATCTAACTCCAAACCGCTGGGCCGCCGTTGGCGGCAACCCAAGCAAGAGACACGTGCCAAGATGCTTGGGATCGGCAGATTTTCCGCAGTGATCGTGCCGTCATCTTTCAAGCGACGGCCCTTTTTGTCCAGGAAGGCCTTCTGATTCCAGCTGCCCGGCTCCCTTACATGGGCGCCTCGCGGATCGCAATCAACTCGTGGGTGTGAAGAAGCAGGAGGCAGGGTTGCAGTCTTATATCCGGCCTGTTGTGCAGGCTGACAAGCCTGCTGGCCCTGATGGTTTTCGCCGGCGGGGTTCCCTTCTGCAAATCGAGCCTGTTCGCTCCTGTTCCCTATCGGAGTGTCCCCGTCCCGGTCCGACCTGTCTGGCACACACACGCGTGGTCGCTTGCTCGTCTCAACCGCGCCCCGAATTGCCAACTTCAATCAGTCTCGTTGCAAGGCGCTCGGGGCGATCGGGTGGTTCAGATCGAGAATTCGGTTTGAGGAGGTTGCGCGCCCACGCTCGAATGGGTCACCTTCCCATGCGCGACCAGCTCTCCATGCGGGAAAGCACGATCCTGGCATGGCACTTTCATGACAGGCACGGCTTTCCCAAGGTAAGCAACCTTGCTGGAAGATCCTACGATCAATCAACGCGACAAGTCTCTCGTCTTTCAATTGAAAAGCGTATCTCCGGCAAATTCAGATGAACGCGCGAACTCTTCTCCAGATTGCGCACGCTTTCTGGGTTCACCCGATAGTTCAATGAGATCCAAAGAATGTCATGACGGGTCCATTGCTGTGCGGCGTCGTTGGTGGCCGACGACGTCTTGGTCGCCAGCATGAAGGACGCCCCCGGGCTTGCAGGCGCCTCACCTGCTCACCGGTGAGCATCGCCGGAGCGGCCGGCTGCATCGTCAGCGGAATCGACAGAAAAGGAGACCCGCTGCGGTGCAAGAGCTTTCTAGTCACCGCAACCCAATTTCAGCACGCACCCTCTCATCACAGTTCTTCTAGGAGATAGGAAGTGAAGCACGCGAAAACATACGGCGAAGTCGCGGTACCGAAGGGAGGAGCCAAGCTCGTGACGCCTTGATCGTCCAAGCGTGACGCGCGCTGCATCGAGATTCGAAGTCGGACGCGATGTGGTCATTTAATCACGCGGGAGATGGAAGCGGAGCGTTGCCCATGCAGCGCGCGGCTCATCGGCGACGGAGTGTCAACGCGCGTCCCCTGACGTCGCGCGGCCCGGTGATGCAGTGACGGTCGCCCGCAGCGCGAGCGACCTTCGTGCTCATTTCTTTAGCTCCGTGCGGCGCGTTTGTGACTCGCTTCGTGATCGACTGATTGACTCACCATTCATTCCATCGTCCGGACCACCGGACGGCTCAGTCACCCTCCGGGGGTGTCGCGACTATATAGAGAGGAATTCTCGCAATGGACACTTTGCTGCAACAGATCATCAACGGTCTGGTTCTGGGCAGCATGTACGCCTTGATAGCCTTGGGCTATACGATGGTGTACGGCATTATCAACCTCATCAATTTCGCGCACGGTGAAGTGCTCATGGTCGGGGCGCTGACCAGTTGGAGCGTCATCGGTCTCATGCGGGAATCGATGCCGAGCACGCCGGGGTGGCTCATCCTGATCATCGCGCTCATCATTGCCTGCGTCGTGGCCGGATCGCTCAACTTCGTGATCGAGAAGGTGGCCTACCGGCCGCTGCGCAACAGCCCCAAGCTGGCGCCGCTGATCACCGCCATCGGCGTCTCGATCCTGCTGCAGACGCTCGCGATGATCATCTGGAAGCCGACCAACAAGGCCTATCCCAACCTGCTGCCCACCACGCCGATCCACCTGGGCGGTGCCGTGATCTCGCCGACGCAGGTCATGATCCTGAGCGTGACCGCGATCTGCCTGGCGATCCTGACCTGGCTGGTCAACTACACCAAGCTCGGCCGCGCGATGCGTGCCACCGCCGAGAACCCGCGCGTCGCGTCGCTCATGGGCATCCGGCCCGACATGGTGATTTCGGCCACCTTCATCATCGGCGCCGTGCTGGCGGCGATCGCCGGCGTCATGTATGCCTCCAACTACGGCATCGCGCAGCACGCGATGGGCTTCATTCCGGGCCTCAAGGCCTTCACGGCGGCTGTGTTCGGCGGCATCGGCAACCTCGCGGGGGCGGTGGTCGGCGGCATCCTGCTCGGGGTGATCGAGGCCATCGGGTCGGGCTATCTCGGTGCCCTCACCGGCGATGTGCTCGGCAGCCAGTACAGCGACATCATCGCGTTCATCGTCCTGATCATCATGCTCACGCTGCGGCCGTCTGGCCTGCTCGGCGAGCGTGTGGCGGACCGCGCCTGAGGAGACGGCCATGCAACAAGGCAAGAAACTCCTCATCGTCGTCATCGCAGCGATCGGCCTGCTCGTGCTGCCGCTGCTGCTCCAGTCGCAGGGCAACGCCTGGGTGCGCATCGCCGACGTCGCGCTCCTCTACGTGCTGCTGGCGCTGGGCCTGAACATCGTGGTCGGCTACGCCGGTCTGCTCGACCTCGGCTACGTGGCCTTCTTCGCCATCGGTGCCTACATGTACGCGCTGCTGGAGTCGCCGCACCTGAGTGAGACCTTCCCGGCCTTCAAGGCCATGTTTCCCAACGGCCTGCACAGCTCGCTGCTGATCGTCATACCGCTGGGCTTGGGTCTTGCCGCGACCTTCGGCGTGCTGCTCGGTGCGCCGACGCTGAAGCTGCGCGGCGACTACCTCGCCATCGTGACGCTCGGCTTCGGCGAGATCATCCGCGTGTTCCTCAACAACCTCGACCAGCCGTTCAACATCACGAACGGCCCGAAGGGGATCACCGCGATCGAGCCGGTGCACTTCTTCGGGCTCAACCTGGGCAAGCCGTTGAAGTTCGACGGCTTCACGATCTCGTCCGTCACGCTCTACTACTACCTGTTCCTGGCGCTGGTGCTCTTCACCATCCTGATTTCGCATCGCCTGCAGCTCTCGCGCATCGGCCGCGCCTGGATGGCGATCCGCGAAGACGAGATCGCCGCCAAGGCGATGGGCATCAACACGCGCAACATGAAGCTGCTGGCCTTCGGCATGGGTGCGAGCTTCGGCGGCGTGGCGGGTTCGATGTTCGCGGCCTTCCAGGGCTTCGTGTCGCCCGAGTCCTTCGCTCTTTCGGAGTCCGTGATGATCGTCGCGATGGTCGTGCTCGGCGGCATCGGGCATCTGCCGGGCGTGATTCTCGGCGCGGTGCTTCTGTCGGCACTGCCCGAGGTGCTGCGCTACGTCGCGGGCCCGCTGCAGGAGATGACCGGCGGCCGGCTCGATGCCTCCATCCTGCGCCAGCTCTTCGTCGCGCTGGCGATGATCATCATCATGCTGGTGCGTCCGCGCGGCCTGTGGCCGTCGCCGGAGCACGGCAAGTCCCTGGCGCGCAAGGGCGTGGCACCCGCTTCGGGCATGCCGGCCGCTGCGCCGGGGATTGAAGCCCCGTCCGACGAAGTCCCGGGCGTGGCCTCGCGTCCGATGTCGATCAATCCGTGAGGGATGGGAGAGAGAACATGACAGACACCGTCCTCAACGTCCAAGGTATTTCGAAGCGCTTCGGCGGGCTGCAGGCGCTGTCCGACGTGGGCATGAAGATCCTGCGCGGCCAGGTCTACGGACTGATTGGTCCCAACGGCGCGGGCAAGACCACTTTCTTCAACGTCATCACCGGCCTCTACACGCCCGACGGCGGCACCTTCGAGCTGGCCGGCAAGCCCTACCAGCCGACCGCGGTGCATGAGGTCGCCAAGGCCGGCATCGCGCGCACCTTCCAGAACATCCGGTTGTTCGCGGAGATGACGGCGCTCGAGAACGTCATGGTGGGCCGCCACATCCGTACCCACTCGGGCCTGTTCGGCGCGATCTTCCGCACCGGCGGTTTCAAGGCCGAGGAGGCTGCGATCGCCAAGCGCGCGCACGAGCTGCTCGACTACGTGGGCATCGGCAAGTTCGCCGACTACAAGGCGCGCACGCTGAGCTACGGCGACCAGCGGCGGCTGGAGATCGCCCGCGCGCTGGCCACCGATCCGCAGCTCATCGCGCTGGACGAGCCCGCGGCCGGCATGAACGCCACCGAGAAGGTGCAGCTGCGCCAGCTCATCGACCGTATCCGCAAGGACGATCGCACCATCCTCCTGATCGAGCACGACGTGAAGCTCGTAATGGGCCTGTGCGACCGGGTCACGGTGCTCGACTACGGAAAACAGATCGCCGAGGGAACGCCCGCGGACGTGCAGAAGAACGAAAAGGTGATCGAGGCCTACCTCGGCACCGGAGGACATTGAGATGGCGCAAACCCTTTTGAAGATCAGCGGCCTGAAGGTCGCCTATGGCGGCATCCAGGCCGTGAAGGGCGTGGACTTCGAGGTGCACGAAGGCGAGCTGGTCTCGCTGATCGGCTCCAACGGCGCCGGCAAGACCACGACGATGAAGGCCATCACCGGCACGCTGCCGTTCCTCGGCGGCGACATCGAGTTCCTCGGCAAGAGCATCAAGGGGCGCGGTGCCTGGGACCTGGTGGGCCAGGGGCTGGTCATGGTGCCGGAAGGCCGCGGCGTGTTCACGCGCATGACCATCACCGAGAACCTGCAGATCGGTGCCTACATCCGCAACGACAAGGCCGAGATCGCGCGCGACATCGACCGCGTCTTCGCGACCTTCCCGCGCCTCAAGGAACGCGCGACGCAGCTGGCCGGAACCATGTCCGGCGGCGAGCAGCAGATGCTCGCGATGGGGCGGGCGCTGATGGCGCGGCCCAAGGTGCTGCTGCTCGACGAACCGTCGATGGGTCTGTCGCCGATCATGGTCGACAAGATCTTCGAGGTGGTGAAGCAGGTCTACGACCAGGGCGTGACCGTGCTGCTCGTGGAGCAGAACGCCAGCCGTGCGCTGCAACTGGCCGATCGTGGCTATGTGATGGAGTCGGGCCTGATCACGATGAGCGGCGATGCCAAGGTGATGCTGAGCGACCCGAAGGTGCGGGCGGCGTACCTGGGGGAATAGCATCCACTCGGGCAGTCGTAGAAAAGCGCGGACGGATATGGTCGCTCTCGTCAAGGATGCCGATGCATACACATCGGCAGCCGGCTAGAGTGGGTGCGACACAGGCAAGCTGCCGCGCGCTGAATGCGCAGGCAGCCCGCGAGCCTTCTGCACGTTGTCAGTGCGAAGCCTCGCACGCGCATCGTCGCCTCGTCTTGCGCAATCGGCATTCGACGGCGACCAGAAGTGTTGCGCCTGAACGTACCGCCCGGCTCTCCTTCGGTCAGGGATCTCGATCGCGGCCGTAACCTTCTCGAGAAAGACAAGTACAACAGCCACTTCGGGTGCCCGCCACTAGGGTGCCACAGAGGCAGGGCGCGCTGGCGCCAAGTGCCGCCAACGCTTCGGCGTGTATCCTGTTTCGTCCTTTATTACCTTGGTCAAGTGACTTTGATTCGCAAAGCCACAAATACCTGCCACATCCGCCAAGCTCACCTGCTGGTCAGCGAGGAGTTGAAGAGCGCGCTCTGTACGTCTCGACATCAACCAACGATGCGGAGTTTGCCCAAGTTGCTTGGTGAAGGCGCGTGAAAAGTGTCTTGCACTCAGGCCGGACAGTCCCGCCAGTGTCTCGACATCCAATTCCTCATCCAGGTGTGCGTCCACGTATTCGAACACGCGTTTGAGACGCCACGAGGGCAGAACAACCGGCTTGTCGATTTCCAGTGCGCCCCCTGCTCTCTGCACAAGGTGAACAACCATCGTGATCAGGGCACTATCGAGTAGCAGTTGATCGTAGCGAAGATTGCCTAACATGCCGTCCCACATCCGTAACATCACGGACTGGACGAGCGGATCCTCCCAGGATTTGAGTGACAGCGGACGAAACACTTCTTCGAGAGCTGGAATTTGATCAGATCCGAAAATGCGTTGAATGGTGCACCTGGGAATTGCCAAGAGAAGGAGCTTTCGCTTTCCTGTGACCGCCCACCGGCTTTCGGTGTTTTCAGGGAGCGCAAGCATCCGTCCCGTTTGCGCCAGCTCTTTCTGCCATCCCTGTCCCATGCTCCAACCCCAGGTGCTGCCCGGCGCGACAGTTAGCGGAAGAGCAATAACCGTTTCTGGCACGCTGGGATCGGCAAAATCATGATCTGCCTGATCGACAGTCATCATGTCGAATGAGAGTCGCCCAGTTGCTCGGCGATGCTCTTGTTGAAAGACGGCGTACGGTGAGGCCCGACAGAAGTCGGAGTAGTGATCCCATTTGACATCGGTCTTCATGTCGTCGTTCTCCTTCGCTGTCTGCTTTCCCTAGCGTCCGCGGCCGAGGTCGGCGCGGCTTCCCGATCCTTTCCTCGGCAGGATCATCAGATCAGCGTGGTCGGCAATGTGCGGAGCAACCACAATTCGTGGGTCACTACCGAAGGCATGCATCGGCAACGGCTCTTTGCCAAATGCATCCAGAGTTGCAGCGGACGGCTCGCCTCTGAGGATGCTCTCGCAGAGAACCGTGCCCGCGGCGGTATCGACCGGACCGCGCGGAATTGCCGACGTCGATACGGGAGCTATCACCTCGGCGCCAGGCTTTTTCCGCCAGCTCGATGAATGCCGACATTGCAGTACACGTACCCCTGTCGTCTCGGCAGGCATCCTCATCAAAGTCAGTGCATTCGGGCCGAACGCCTGCAAGGGCATAGGAACAGGAGAGAACGTGTTCGGCTCATTATTCAGGCGGGCGATCGGTATTCCGCGACGCTTCATTTGTGCAACTCCACGATCGTTACAAGGGCAGCGGACTGCTTGAACCAATGCCTTAGCGAACCGACAGGGTGGCTCGCCTGCAGAAGGCGCGAAGCATTCAGGTCAATTTAACCGGTTAATTCTGTTTGTTGGTATCGATAGAAACCCCTACACCCCTCGAGAATGCAAGCCGATGACTGAAAATCACGACTCGCGATGGGTTATTGTGTTCTTTCAGACATTTCAGGCACTGCTATGGAGCCTTCCAGCGAGGCTCCGTCATGCGCTAGTTGAGCGCGGCGCTTACCTTATCTAGTGCGGGCAAGGCTACGGCAGTTGCAGAACGGCGCAGGAAGCGCAACAAGCTGGCGACTACATCATTGACGACGCCTTCATCCGGGTCCGGGCAGGTATGCGACGATCCCGTTCGATTGGCGCGATTCACCACCGCGAAGGAATCGACATGGGCCGGCCATCGATCAACGCCAGCCCGTGCTAATTCGCGACGATCACTTTGGGATTCGCAACGCGAACAACAGACAGTTCAGAACAGTCGTCCGGCGAGGACGGCGCAGACGATCCCGGTGGCCGCCCCATTGAGAATCGGCGCGGCATCGTAATGATGCTGGTCCCGATGGCCTGCTATGTGCTCAACGATGCGTTCATCAAGGTTGCAGCGTCACACTACACGACGGGCCAGATCCTCGCCGTGCGCGGATCTGCGCCTCCCTGATCGTCCTGGCTGCGCATTTCAACGATCGTGGACGCTGGTTTCAGCGTGATCGCGGACGGTGTTTCAAGGTGATCGTGGACGATCACGGAAGCACGCGAGTGAAGGGGTTCATGGTATCTCAGTCGTCCACCATCACGGTGAAGCGTCGAGCGTTGTCCATGCCGGCGAGCATCGCCGGGGTGGTCAACGCGGCGCCGAAGGCGATGAGGATTTGCCTCTCTACGGCGTAGGCTTGTCCACGGCGGCGGGCGTCGCTTGCGACGAACGACCGCCGCGGTGGGCAAGCCGTGTTCGGCGCGACGGCGGTGGTGCCGCACGGACTGCGCGAAGCGGTCATGACATCGCCTGCTTCCTGCGCATCGACTCGCCCTTGAGCGCGATCTTGTGCGCGGCGTGCACGATGCGGTCGAGGATCGCATCGGCCAGCGTCGGGTCGTTGAGCCATTCGTGCCATGCACTCACCGGCAACTGGCTCGTGATCAGCGTGGCGCGCGTGCCCACGCGGTCGTCCAGCAATTCGAGCAGATCGTTGCGCTCGGCCGCAGTGATGGGGGCGATGGCGAAGTCATCGATGGCCAGGAGGTCGATGCGCGCGAGTTGTGCGAGACGCCGGCCGAAGCTGCCATCGCCGTGGGCCACCCGCAGTTCTTCGAGCAGACGCGGCGCGCGCATGTACAGCACCGTGAAGCCCGAGCGCGCCGCCTGCTGCGCCAGCGCACACGCCAGCCAGGTCTTCCCGACTCCGGTCGCTCCCGTGATCAGGACGCAGCGACCGTGACGCAGCCAATCGCAGCCGGCCAGGGCGGTGACGAGGTTGCGATCGAGCCCGCGCGAGGCGCGCCAGTCGATGTCCTCGATGCACGCGCCGGCGACCTTGAGCTTGGCCGCCTTGAGCAGCCGCGTCAGGCGCTTGCTGTCGCGCCAATCGATCTCGCGCTGCACCAGCAGTGCCAGGCGCTCCTCGAAGGCCAGTTCGCTCGCCGCCGTGCTGGTGGCCTGGTCGGCCAGAGCGTGGACCATGCCGTCCAGGCGCAGGCCACGCAGTTGATCCAGGGTGTGTTCGTTGAGCAAGGGGGTTCTCCTTCTTCAGTGGTAGTAGTCGGGGCCGCGCACGTTGTCGTGCAGCGGCAGTGACGCCTGTGCCGGTTCGGCCGGCACCTGCTGGCGATCCAGACCTGAGGCCAGGATCGAGTTCACGCTGCGATAGGTCGGTGAGCGGATCGACAGCGCCCGGGCACACGCGGCTTCGAGCCGGGCGTCGCCGTACTGCCGCGCCAGGCGCTGCAGTCCCAGGCAGGCTCGGTAGCCCTGCTCGGGATGCGGGCGGTGTTCCATCTGCCAGCGCACCACGCCGGCGGTGGCCGCGCCGATGCGCTCACCCCAGGCGATCAGCCGCGCAGGCGTCCACTCCCGGTGTGCACGATGCGACGCCGGCATGTGTTCGGCGAGCGTGCTGTAGGCGCCGCGCCGGGTGCTGTACGGGTGGACTGCCACGCGCTGGTTGCCGCTGAGGATCTCCACCGTGGTGGCCGTCACGCGCAGTTCCACGACACAGCGCACCAGCCGGTGCGGCACGCTGTAGTAGTGACCATCGAGTTCGATGTGGTAGTCGATGTTCACGCGGGCTCGCTTGAAGCGCGCGATGGCCATCCGCGTGGCCGGCAACGGCCGCAAGGCCGGTCGATCCAGTGCGTCGAAGGCGCTCGCGCGGCAGCCGGGCAGCTTCTTGAACGCTCGGGCGTTCAGGTTGGTGAGCAGTTCGGCAATGGCGCCATTGAGCTCGGCCAGGCTAAAGAAGCGCCGGTTGCGAAGACGTGCCAGGATCCATCTCTCGACCACTTGCACTCCGACTTCGACTTTGGGCTTGTCCCTCGGATGAGCTGGACGCGCTGGGAGCACCGCAACGTCATAGTGGTCGCAGAACTCGTCGACCAGACGATTGACGGCCGGCTCATAGCGGTCGGGCCGCGCGATCAGTGCGCGCGTCTGGTCCGGAACGATCAGCCGCGGCACGCCGCCGATGAACTCCAGCGCGTCGATGATCGAGCCGACCCAGTCGGCCGTGGTCTGCGTTGCGGTGGCGCAGGCGTAGGTGTAGTTGGACGCCCCCAGCACCGACACGAAGATCTGGGCGCGTCGGATCTCGCCGCTGCTCGCGTCGATCACCGGCACGGTCTGTCCGGCGTAGTCGACGAACAGGCGCTCGCCGGCCACGTGTGTCTGGCGCATCGAACGCTTCAGGCTCGATGCCCAGGCCCGGTACTTCACGCAGAAGCTCGTGTACTTGTAGGCCGCCTCGCCCCCTTTGCTGCGATCACGCTGGTACTCCTCCCAGAGCAACTGCAGGGTGACGCCCGGGCGCTTGAGTTCCTGATGGATCCAGGCGTAGTCCGGTTCGAGCTGTCGGCTCGAGCGCGGCACGGCCGGCGGGTAAAGGCGAGCCTCAAGTTCTTCGTCCGAGAGCGTCTGGGCCACGCTCCAGTCCACGCCGGCAGCACGCGCCAGCAGCATGAACTTGCCGACGGTTCCCTTGCCGATGCCGACGGCGCGGGCGACCTGGGCGTAGCTCAGGTCGGCTTCAAGGTGCAGGCGAAGGGCCTGTCGAATCTGGCGCATCGTGATCCTGGTAGTGGGCATGGCGGGCCGAAAAATCGGCCAGCATGCCAACGGTCAAGATCACCCGCGCGCTCCGCAATCGTCCACGATCACGCTGAAACGTCGTCCACGATCAGCCTGAAACCGCGTCCACGTTCATCTGAAATGCCGTCCACGATCGGCTGAAACGGGCGTCCACGATGCCCTGAAATACGCATCCTGGCCCTGGCCGCGCGTGCGGGCGCCATCGGACACTGGCGCACCCTCGCCCGGCCCGTCGGCGCACTCCGCGCGCTGCTCAAAATCACGTCGGCAGCGACCCTCGGTGCTGGCCCTGTCCCTGGTGCCGCTCGCCACTGTCACCTCGCTCATGATGACCGCGGTCATCAGGCTTCAGCGGGGCGGCCGGCATCGAGTCCCGGCGTGTGGACCGCGCGCCCGCGACGGGCCTCGGCTTCACAGAAGTGCTCGTCCTGCTGCGCCCCTCGCTCGAAGCCAGCGCGCTTGACCTGGTCTGCGCACTTGCGTGCGCGGGGTCGCTTGGTCGCTTGCCGCAAGGGACCTCATGAACCGACGCTGCGACCACGCTGGCGGTAGCCGCGGCCGGCGTGGTCATGAGCGCCTTGGACACGTGGCGCGAGCTTGAAGCCGAGGCAATCGCCTAGATCTCAGGCGCCTCCATCCTCGCAGTCCTGGGCAACTATGCGGTGGTCGTCGCTACGGCAGCATCGTCTGAGCCCCGTTGCTCGCCTATGCCTTCTGGGGCGAGACGGTCGAACTGGAGTATCGGCGCCGGCGTCGCACTGATCGCGGCCAGTGGTAGGTACATGCTGCGCGCCGTGCGGTTACCACCAAAGTTCTAGGCGTCTGGAACCAGGCGAATCGACAAGCTTGCGCCGCGATGAGTCTCAGAGCGGGCAACCTCGTGAACGAGTCCGCGCTGCATCAGCGCTGGTCGCTCGCGAGAAGAACCCCTTTTCCGCTCATTCGCGCATTCAAATGCATGTGGTCTTCAGCATCCTTCATGTGTTCGACCATGACACGATGAACCGTTTCCGCATCCTCCCTGCGGTATGCGTTCAAGAGCAGCGCATGGAAATCGACATTCGTCTCGCCGAATTTGTGGGTGTCCGTCACATTTCGATAGACCACCAAGTCGGCCAATAGATCGTTCAGAAAGCGACAGACGAAGCTGAGTACCGGATTCGGGCAAGCGCTTGCCAGTATGTTGTGGAACTCGATTTCTGCAGCCCGCTGAGCTAGAAGGTCCTCATCGTCCTTTGGACCGTGGGTACAGAACTCCAAATTCTCCGCAAGCTTTGAGAGTTGCTCATCCGTCAGCTTGCCGACAACGCTTACTGCAAGCTCTGGCTCCAAGACCTTCCGAAGTTGATAGATATCGTGCCAACCAAGCCGATAGAAATGCAGGAAGTTTCGAAGAGGCTCAGAGGCGTGCTCGTGGGTAACCTGTTGCAGGTAGACACCGCCGTTCGGGCCAGTCCGCATTTCAATGAGCCCGCCGACTTCGAGGGCCTTCAGCGCCTCTCGAACCGTGCTCTTGGAGTAACCGGTCTGCTCGATCAGCTCCTTTTCGTTAGGCAGTCGATCGCCGGGCTGCTTGCCCTCGCTGACAATCCACCGCTTGACGTCGTCAATGATGTAGTCGGACAGCTTCTTTCGTTTTCTGCGCTGTTCGAAAACAGCCATACGCCAACTCCTGCGCCAACCAGAAGCGCAAATTATCATTATAAACCCGATGGTTCTCGAAGCGCCCAAGAGTGTGTCGCGCAACGGACTCGCTGCTCGATCGCAGAAGACCCGAGCGCTGAACGATGTCTTTGTGGGCCAGGCGCAGAAATTCGTAGAAAGGCCCTGGCCACGACCCGCAATCGTCCCGCCTTAACAAACGGCTCCGCATAGTGGTCCGGCAGAAAGCCGACGAATGCGCCCGTGAGGATCAACATGGCCGCAGCTTCTTGATCTGACGCGGTGGCACTCCGATCCAGTCCGCAAAGATGGGCCAGTTTCATACTCGGCGAGTGATAGCCGAGCGCCGCTAGCTTTTGCCCTCGAAGGTGCTTCCAATCAAGGCCATCGCCCCGCTCCTTTGCAAACCAGGGATGACCAGTTGCGGCACGCTCACCCGAAGACCCCCACACGATCCGCGGCCACCTTCCCGCGCCCGCGCCAGGTGCCAAGCATGTAGTCGACCAGCCGCCGCGTATCAACGGGCCGAGTGGCGAATGATGACAGGTGGCCTTGGCGACCAAGATCCTGGAAGTCGTCTGCTGGGTGATTCATGACCACGACAACGAAGCCAGCATCGGCCAGCGCGGTCGCCGTGTCGTGTTGTCCGGGGAATGATCCCCCAGTACCGTGCGAGATCACCACCAGCGGCAATTGAGTCTGGGAAACTCCGCAATCATTGACCCCACCGACGATCTGCGGCCCAGCGCAATCTGGCCCGCGGGCACGGCGCAAGGCGTCCAGACGGCACCGTGAAGCTTGGGGCATCCTTGTCAGCAGGGACTTCGATGAAGTTGACGCCTGCGGCCTGGGCAAGGGTTGTCGAAAGACGGAAAGCAGCCGGCGAGAGAAGGCGAGGCAAGATCAAGGTATGTCAACGGATCGAATGGGAATCAGCAGCTCGGTGCGCAGTTCCCCCCGCACGAGCGGGATGCCTCGCCTCGAACCAACTCAGCCAACAACCCGGCACTTCGACTGCAGGTCCGTCCTGTGCCTGCAGTCACTGCCGCGATTAGGCCATCCAAGTTTGGGTCAGGCTGTCTACCAATCCCGCCCCTGTGTTGATGAGATTGTTGACCTTCGTGCGATAGAGGGTCGGAAAATTGAGATCATGGAGCCAAAGAACCGGCATCTCGTCAACCAGAAGTTTCTGCAGCTCCGAATAGATCACTCGACGCTTCGCCGTGTCGATCTCCGCCGCGCCTCGGGCGAACAGCTCATCCACCTTCGGATTGCTGAAGCCCTCCACATTGTTGAAAGGCGTTCCCTTCGCAATGTTCGAAGTTGTGTAGTGGCGCGTGGTACCCAGCGCCGGATCGCCGTGACCCGAGACATACGTGAACGCAAGATCGAAGTCCCAATCGCTCATCTTTGCGTTCCAGCCCGCCACGTCCGTTGCCACCAACTGGACTTTCACGCCCACATCAGCGAGGTTCTGCCTCGCGATCTCCGCAAGGCGCTGCCATGTTTCTCCGTAAGGCAAGGGCATCAAACGCAAAGTCTCACCTTTGTACCCGGCCTCGTTCAGGAGCTTGACCGACTGCTCCTTGTTCCGGGTCAACTTCGGGATCGAAGCGTCGTAGAACTTGAGATGGCTGCTGAACGGCCCATTGGACACATCGGCGTAGCCGTACCAGGCAACCTTGCGCATCAATTCGCGATCCAAGGCAAGGCTGAGCGCTTGCCGGAACTTCACGTTGTCCATCGGGGCCTTTCGATTGTTCACGACGATGTGCGAGATCGGCGTGAACAGCTCCCACCCCTTCTGCGTCACCTGCACTCCTGGAAGCTTGGCCAACCGCGCAACGTCGAAGTTCTCGACTGAGCCGCCCGGTAGCACGTCCAATTTTCCGCTTTCGAACGCACTTGCTCGAGCTGCGGCATCGGGAATCACGTGAAAGTAGACGGCATCGAGCCACGGAAGACCTTTCTCGTGGTAGTCGTCAAACCGTACCAACTGGATATAGGAACCCTTGACCCACTCCTTGAATCTGAAAGGTCCGGTGCCAACATACGTCTCGTTGCCAGGGTGCCGCGCGAAGTCTGCGGCCCCCTCGAAGACGTGCTTCGGAATCATGGGCAGCGCATTTCCAGCAAAGAATCCAAGGAATGCGCCGAACGTACTCTTCAATTTGAACTCAACCGTGAGGGGATCGACAGCCCGAATGCTCTGTACGACGGCAAGATTGTCACGCGCCCGCGCGTGCATCTTGCGATTGAACACGTCCGACGAGAAAACGACGTCATCCGCGCTGAATGGCTTGCCGTCGTGCCACTTCACATTCGGCTTGAGCTTGAAGGTATAGACGAGCCCGTCCGCGCTCACGCTCCAAGAAGTGGCAAGGCAAGGGAGCGGATTGAGCTTTTCATCGAACTTCAACAGTCCTTCATAGATATTGCCGCCCACTACGACCGCGGGAACGTTCTGGTACACGCCGATGTTAAGACCCGGCGGCTCAGGCTGAATCGCGGCATTCAACACACCACCACGCTTTCCCTCGGCAAGCGCCGACAGAGGAATACCTGCCAGCGTGAGACCGGCAGCACTGGCCGCGGCTATTTGGATGACGTTTCGGCGATTCATGGAATGCACTCCTGAGTCAAGCAATGGGGGTGAGAGATCAGCGAGCCGGCAAACTGGCTCGCCTGTTGTGGGACACGCCTTCTGTTCTGGCTGGTTTTGATGCCCGATCCGACTGGGGGATAGCGAAGCCAGGTGCGCGGTCTAGCTCAGCGCTCGTATGCCATACATCGCCTGCATGACTGCTGCGCGGCACTGGCCCAAGACCATCCCTCGCCACAGGTCCGAGTCGACATAGAAGGCGTCCTTGACGTTCTTCTTGATCTCCTCGATCAGTGAAGGCTGCAGGCTCGCTCCATAGCGATGGCGCCAATGGTCCGCGCGCAAGTTGTCACTGACGACATTCCAGGGAAGCGTTCCGAACTCCAGAGCAATGCTGGCCGTCTGAGCGCCGGGAAATGCGCGAGACACGATGGACATGATCGTGCCGCGAATGGGTGGCGAATTGGCGTTGTTCTCTTCAAGTGAGAACACGTCCTCGCCCCAGATCTTCCGGGTAAGAGGCAGGTTCTCGCTGAAGCTACTCTGCTTCTCCGCGTACCCACTCGGTCCCAAGCCGGTGTGGATGTCGATCCACGCTGCGATTCTTACGCGCTCCGACTGAGATGAGAGAACCTGGTGAAGGTTGCGCAAACTCCAACTCGTCTCCGTTCCCGCATAGAAAACACCGTCCGGATGCGTGTGCTGCCCTTGGACGACTGCGCTGCGATACGCAAGTTCTCCGTGCTGCCGGATGTATTCAGCGATACGGTTCCGTGTTTCCGCACTCGGCGGCCACTCCCTGGGTATTTGCAGGTCGTGCACGTCCTTGTAGCGCGGATTGGGTTGCAGCGGCCTTGAGAAATCGAGGTTGTTGCGGTTCAGGTCGACATTGTGCTCATTCGTTCGTTGCAAGTTCGAGAACCCATACGGGTTATTGGCATGAATCAGCACCAACTCCGTCCCGAGCTCACGCAAACGCGTGTGCAGCTCCGTGTCCCGCAACATAGAGACCTGCGCTCCCGATCCACAGAAGCCTTCTGGACCGTGGGTCCCCGAGATGACAACGATCGCGGACGACGCCCCCTGAGAACTGACTCGGGCGACATCCATTGCGAGTTCCTCCCCTTGCGCTCCCCGATACCCTTCCAGGACGCGGGACTCCACCCTGGCGCAGCATTCCTTTGCAGCTGCGAGGAATTTCTCTCGAGCTTCAGCGTAGGTTTCGGAGAAGCAGCCGGTAACGTAGTCAGTCACGTTCTTCATGATTCTGTGAAGTCCTTGGATCGTGAGATTTCGGAATTAGGCAAGCGGGAGGTGTCCTTGCCAGTCGAAAGGCAGCACCGTCCTGTCTGCTCGACTTGGGCCCGGCTTGCAGACCTCAATGACGACATTGATTCTTTCCGGACCCGGCTCTTGAGCGCGGCGTTGACCCGATAGAGTGAGCAATCCACTTCTTCCCAGGTTGCCGCTGGACCCCAGTTGCTGCTGCGTCACGATGACGAAGCCCAGCGATTGGCCGGTCGACGGTGGGCGTCAACGGACGACCGCCAGCCACACTTGCGCGCGCGATGAGTCCGGCGACAAGGCCTCGGTCCCGCATCACGTACAGCTGGAACCTGACCGGCTTTGACGTTGTCACTCCCACGTCTCCGATCGAACACGGCGCTGCTGTGCCGAGGCGCGCCCAACACCAAACTTCTGTGCCGGACGCGCCGCCTGGACCTGTCCGGGCCAACGAAAGAGGCCGCAAGACGCACCGGAGCCAATTCCCGGGCATCGATCATCGCTCCCCTGGTGCTGTCTGGCCAACGAAGCGTTGCTGACGCCACGTAAAACCGCTGGCGCAACGCAAGGGCCCGGAAGCCTTCCCTATCGCGCCCAAGAGTCACTTCGCCGCCAGACCCGCCTTCGACGCACTTGAACAACTGGCGGGGAAGGCGATAGCGAGCAAGCGCTCGCCAATCACCGACGCCGGAGAGCGTCAATGTCCTGCTCACGGACGCGTTACCATCCGTGGCACGCGCCCGGAGCACCGCGGCACCTTTGGCAACGCTGCATACAGGATCACCGCGCCTTAGCGAATCGTTGCAAGCTGGGTACGAGCGCCAGACTTGTAGGTGTACAGCGTCAATGCACCGCCCTTGATATCCCCTTTTTCATCAAACGAGATGGGCCCCGTGATGCCGTTGTACTGGATCGTCTTGAGCTTGGGCAGATAGACATTCGGGTCGGAAGAGTCCGCCTGCTGCATGGCGGCCGCCATGACGTTGACGGCATCGTAGACATACGGCGCATAGATCTGGACGTCGACACCATTCTTGGCCTTGAAGTCAGTCTTGAACTTTTCCAGCGGACCCTTCAGTTCGCCCTCTACGCCTCCGGCTTCCGCACAGACGACCGTCCCCTCCCCGATCGCGTCGCCCGCAAGCTTGGCAAGCTCGCCGGTGCACAGTCCATCCCCGCCCATGAACCGGATCGCCATCCCCAGTTGCTTGGTTTGACGCAGCATCGGACCTGCAACGGCATCCAATCCACCGAAGAAAAGGATGTCGGGCTGCGCGCCCTTCAGCTTGGTGAGAATGGCGTTGAAGTCGGTGGCTTTGTCCGTCGTGAACTCGTACCCCACGATGTGCCCTCCTGCCGCCTCGACTGCCTTCTTGAACTCTTCGGCGACCCCCTGGCCGTATGCCGTACGGTCGTCCACGATCGCAATCCGCTTGCCCTGCATGTCCTTGACCGCATAGCGTCCGAGCGCCCCGCCGAGCTGCGTGTCATCAGCGACCACACGGAACGTCGTCTTGAAGCCTTGGCGGGTGAATTTCGGGTTGGTCGCCGAGGGCGAGATCTGGGGAATACCCGCGTCGGCATAGATCCTCGACGCCGGAATGGAAGTGCCGGAGCCCGCGTGGCCGATAACGCCGTTGACGCCCTGGTCCGCAAGCTTCTGGGCTACCGCAGTCGCCTGCTTGGGATCGCTTGCGTCATCCTCGGCAAGCAGTTCGAACTTTGCCAGCTTCCCGCCGAGCTTGATTCCCTTCGCGTTCAATTCATCAATCGCCATGCGCGCCCCGAGTTCGTCGTCTTTGCCAAGATGCGCTGCTGGGCCACTGGTGGGTGCCGCGTGCCCGATGCGAACGGTGATGGATTCGCTCGGCTTGGCAGCGGCTGGCGTCGCCGAGGGCACGCTAGGCGCTCCGGAGGCGACGGGGGTATCCTTTTTGTCCCCGCATGCGGTAAGCATGACGGCGACCACGGCGAGCTGAATAAGATTGAATCGCATATGAGGTTCCTGGAGCGCGTTGATCGACGAATACGACTAGGTTGCCTTGGAGCTATAGGCCCCATGCGGGCATGGTTGGATTTTGCGAACGTTCGGGGGTAGCCTTCTTTCAATTGACGGACGTTTTTGTCCAAGACGGCCGCCTGTTTAAGGTGTAGTGGCGGCAACAGCCGAGGCCGATATCAGCAACCAGGTCCTTTTAGGAACACAAGCCCCGGGGCGGCGCCAGCACAATGGTTGGACATTTCATCGAAGCCCCACGGCCTGCCGCCCCGACGGTCGCGGGCCGTGGTATTGATCCCTCACCGAAGGATCCAGCGCCTTTTTGATCGTATGAACGAACTTCTCGCCGACCGCATGGCCTTGGTCAAGCCTTCCGCCATCCGGCAATTCTTCGTCCTGGCACAGCAGCCCGGCGTCATTTCCTTCGGTGGTGGCTATCCCGACGCGAGCTTGTTTCCTCTTTCGGGACTGGCCGAGGCTTACCGCGCGGTTATCGCGGACCAGGGGCGATTTGCAATGCAGTACACGGAACAGACCGGGCTGCAAGGTCTGCGCGGCGAGATTGCAAAGCGCATGCGGGCCGATGGCGTGACTTGCTCTGCGGACAACGTCATCATGCTCAACGGCGCTCAGCAGGGCCTGGACTTGTTTGGGAAGCTCCTGATCAATCAGGGTGACCTGATCGCCGTCGAGGATCCCACGTTCATCGGCGCTCTGATTGCGTTCAATCCGTATCAGCCCCGATACCTCGCCATCGAGATCGACGATCAGGGCATGAACATCGACGCCCTCGAGGAGCGCCTTAGGGCCGACGTCAGATTCAAGTTCCTCTACACGGTGCCCGACTTCCAGAATCCGACCGGCGCAGTCATGAGCGTTGATCGGCGCCGTCGACTGGCCGCTCTGGCTCACAAATACAATTTCCTTGTTCTCGAAGATGCTCCATATCGGGATGTGCGCTTCCACGGAAACAAGCTGCCGACGATCAAGAGCTTTGACGAGAACGAGAAAGTCGTCTATCTCGGATCGTTCTCCAAGACATTGGCGCCCGGCCTGCGGCTGGGATGGGCTGTCGCATCAAGTGGTCTGGTCGACAAGCTTGGCATGCTCAAGCTCGCGGCGGACTCTCAATGCAGCACGATCAACATGGCGGTCGTCGCCACATTCCTGAAAAACAACGATTTCGATGCGCACATCCAAGAGGTCCAGGCGGCATACCGTCAGAAATGTGACCTGATGGTGCGCTGCATGCAAGCGGCCTTTCCCAGCTCGGTCAAGATCAACCGCGCGGAGGGTGGCTTGTTTCTATGGCTTGAGTTTCCAGAGGGCTTCGACTCGGCTGCGTTCATGCTCGATCACCTCTTGCCCGAAGCCAAGGTGATCTATGTACCGGGCGAAAGCTTCTTCCCGGTCCTTCCCAGGAAGAACTATGCGCGGCTCAGCTACTCCGTGGCTTCTGGTCCAGCCATCGAGAAAGGCATTGGTCTGATGGGTGCGTGCCTGCATCGCCATCTCGCATAGACGACCTTGCCCACCGGACTGCGGCCAGCTCGGCCTCGTGATGCACGACAATCCAGACATCAGCTGCTCGTGATGTCCGTTTGTCAGAGCTGCAGTGAAATGTCCCAGTTAGATCGAGACACCTCCTGGGCTATGCCTGCATCCTCGCCCACCACTCGCTCACAGCGTGAGCTGGCCGAGCTTGGACCAATCAGTTTGCTGTTGGCGTGGTTGGGCGCGGTCCTTGTCCACGCTAGCGATGTTCCTCACGCGGGACAAGCATGCAGTGAATCACTTCGAACGTCGACGACGCGTCCCTCCATCCGTTGTTAAAGCTCCGTTGCGCCGTCCATCAGATGCCAAGAATTGAGTTGTTGCGCAAAGGCTCGAATCAGCGAGCAGTAGTTGGACGAAGGATTAGATCAGTGCGGCAGACAGAATTAGGCAAGTCTATGCTTTCCTGCCATTAGCAGCACACGGTTCGCCATCCTCACGTTGGCGTAGTCCACCATGCGTCCCTCAACCGAGACGGCAGCCAGTCCTGACGACTCTGCGTCACGCATGGCAGCAAGAGTCTTTTCCGCCCTATTGATTTCCTCGACAGTGGGGCTGAAAGCGACCTTCGTAGGTTCAATCTGGTCAGGATGGATCACCTGCTTGCCGTCAAAGCCCATCGCTGCAGCCTTGAGGGCGAAAGAGCGTGACAGCACTGCATCCCTGAACGCTCCACAAGGGCCGTCGATGGCACGAAGACCATTGGCTCGCGCAGCTACGAGAATCCGCATCATCGGATACGACCAAAGATCAATCGGATGGGACGTGTAATTGCCTACGTCATCGCGACGAGTCACAGCGTATCCTGCGTGAGTACCGCCAATGTCAATGTTCCGCGCACCAATTGAGGCCGAGAAGTCTCCAACACCAAAGTGGAGAGCACTGAGGCGCCCTCCCGCAGCGGCAATCGTATCGACGTTTACGAGTCCTGTAGCGGTCTCGATCAGCGCCTCAACGTCCACCGTAGCGCCTTCTCTGCCCGCCTTCTCAAGCAGCAATTCGGTCTGCCGGATCACATCGACCGATTCGACCTTGGGGATAAGGATGCTATCGAGCCTCCGCATCGAAGCGAGTTCGCAGATCTCCTCGCTGATGACACCTTCGGACGTCGAGTTGACACGGACGGCGACGATTTTCGATCCCCAGTCCAATTCGTTCAGTGCGCGAATAGCGGTTTGCAAAGCCTCCGCTTTCTCGGCGGGCGGCACTGCGTCCTCAAGATCAATGAACACACCATCGGTGGCGCTCGCCGCTGCAGAGGAAAGCATTTTGAGTCGGTGACCCGGTACCGCTAGGACTGTGCGACTGGGACGACCGGAGGTGCGAGGTTGCATGCCGGAGTTCATGCTTGCGCACCCCTGCCGCTGGGAGCGGACTTTTTCCACTGGTCGATTTCGGCCAGGATGGCCTCCGTGTGCTCGCCGATGGCAGGAACTCGCTTCATCACGGGATCCAGGCCATCGAATATCACAGGCGGCAGGACCACGTCGTGTTCCCCACTTTCGGTATCTACTGCCCTATAGCGCTGGCGCTCAAGAATCTGCGGGTGCGTGAGCAGTCCGTCGACGTCATTCATGCGGCCGTTTGCAATTGAAGCGAGCTCCAACTTTTCGATCACGGCGTCGCAGGTAAGTTTTGAGAACCGGTTGGTGATCGCCGCTTCCAGCGCCTCCAGGTTCTGTAGACGAAGCGGGTTGCTCAAGAAGCGCGGATCGCGCGCGAGCGCCGCGTCGCCCATCACCACGTCGCAGAAGCTCCTCCATTCGCGTTCGTTCTGGATCCCGAAGAACACGGTCTGTCCGTCGCCGACCGAGAAAGGCCCATAGGGCGCGATCGTGGCATGTCGCGCACCCGTCCGAGGCATCGCAAGCTTTGTAGCACGCGTGTAATAGGCCGGATAGCTCATCCATTCGGCCATCGCGTCAAATAGTGACACCTCGAGCGCAATTCCTTTACCTGTTCGATCCCGGTGATGCAGGGCCGTGAGGATCCCGTTCAACGCGTACATGCCAGTGGCGATGTCGACAATCGAGAGGCCACTCTTCGATGGAGATTCCGGCGTGCCGTTGATCGACAAGAATCCGCTCTCGCATTGGACGAGCAAGTCGTAGGCCTTCTTGTTGCTATAAGGCCCGCTGGAGCCGTACCCGGAGATGTCGCAGGCAATCAGCCTCGGAAAACGTTCTACCAGCGACTTGGCGTCCAAGCCTTGCCGCTTGGCCGCGCCTGGGGCCAAGTTCTGGATGAACACGTCGGCTCGTTCAATGAGTGCCATCAGGGCCGTGGACCCCTCGGCCCCCTTGATGTCCATCGACAGACTCTCCTTCGAACGATTGACCCAGACAAACTGACTTGAAACACCGTCCATCACCTTGTCGTAGTGTCGTGCGAAGTCGCCAGTGCCCGGGCGTTCAATCTTGATGACGCGCGCTCCCCAGTCAGCCAGGTGACGACTGGCAAGCGGAGCCGCGATGGCCTGTTCGATGGATACGACGAGAATGTCATCGAGGGGATACGACATGTTCTTTGATTCCTCTTGGCGCTCAAGGTGGAAAGTCCACTCTGGATTGATGTGGAGGTCTCCACAATCGAACTACACAGGCCTCAGCATTCGCCAAGATCTGACGCCGTTCCAGCAGCGTGCCTGGCGGCGATTTGCCTGTCATCCGTCTCATTCCGCCGCCGGAGAGCTGATCGGCGCCACGAGAACATATCAGCAGCTGCGGGCGCGCGGAAATACTCCTTTCCGCTACCGGTCATAGGTCGAGCCTATGTGCTCCTGCCCACGATCCGTCGTCAACAGCTTGCGCACAAACGGCAGCGACAATCCGTCGCACGGCGTCAACGGCCGAGTTTGGAGCGCTAGCCGTCGACCAACACAGAGATACGGGACGGTCTGCACCGCTATCCTCAAGTCGGATACCGGTGGCAATGGCGGGCCCGCACATTGGTCCAAGCGCTTCCGACAAGACGGTGCATGCAGCGCCCTCAGCCACGATGGCAATGAGAGTCGGCAAGGCGTCGATATCGGCAACCACATTCAAATGCGTCCCCGAGCGAGCGAAAAGCTTCTCAACGTGAATGCGCAGTCCGTTCGAGGGACCGGGCAGGACGAGCGGAACCCCATCTAGATCATGAATTCGGTTCAAGCGCTTTCCCGCACGCGTCAACATTGACTCCACACCGTAAATCGCAAGCGAATCGCGCAGCAGTGGCAACACCGCCACGCCACGCGACTCCACCTCGCGGAACAGCACCGCAAGGTCTAAACGCTGGCTCGCGAGCAGATCCATCAGGTTTCCACTCATGCTCTCGATGATGTTCAGGCGGATTCCAGGATGCTGCAGCCTGACAGCCCGATAGAGCGGTACCGCGACTATCGCTGCCACGCTGGTCGGCAAGCCGATTGTCACCGTCCCAACCTCGCCCTCTCCCGCCTGCCCTACTTCAACGCGCAGTTGCTCAAGTTGCCTCAGCACCTGGCGGGCGTGCCGATACAGCGTCATGCCGGCCTGTGTCGCGGCGACCCCTTGCGAACTTCGAAGCAAGATCGGCACGCTGAGCTCGCTTTCCATGGCGGCGATCTGCTGGCTCAACGAAGGCTGGGCGATGTGGAGTCGTTCGGCAGCCTTGGAGAGACTTCCGCAGTCGACGATTGCAATGAAATAGCGAAGCTGACGAAGATCCATGAGACAACGGATGGCAAACAATGTGGAATCGATTCGGCCGAACGCGGCCAGGGGGCTCGTTAGACGAAGCGGGAACCTGCAAGGCTCTCAAGGATGACGAATATCGCTCCTCTGCTTTGCAATGTCTACAGCCTCAGGACGTCTCGCGTCGATTTCAGCTATGGAGCGCGCTAGCCAATGTAGCTGGACTCTATGGCCGACGCTCAGCGCTCAGTGCGTTGGTGACTGCGTCGCCATCGTGCCCATCGATCTGCTGCAGCCGCTATTCAACCATCGCTGGGTGACAAACACGCCTCAAACGGCAATCGAGCACCACGGCAGGTGTACATTTTCTAGGCGGCCACCAATCGACTCCACGCGTCACGGCACGAACAGACAAGGATGGCAGACGCAGACAAGATCGAACATGTCTTTGCAAGCACAATCAGCCGAGGGATGCGTCACGTTGTACGCGCACAGACCACAATCTAGGTAACGATGAAGATGATTCAATCGTCAAAGCTGAACTCTTTTCCGAAGCTGCGTTCGTATTTCGATCGCGAGGAGTACGTTGCACGCGTCGAGAAGGTGCGCTCCGCGATGTTGGCCAAGGGCATCGAGCTTCTGCTCGTTGCCGATCCTTCGAACATTGCGTGGGTATGTGGCTACGACGGCTACTCGTTCTACAACCACCAGTTCGTAGCCGTTCCGTTGCGTGGCGATCCCATTTGGTACGGACGTGGATCGGACATGAACGGCGCGCGAGCTACCGTCTTCATGGACGACGATTGCGTCACGGGATACCCTGAGGAGTACGTCCAGCGCGACCTGCACCCCATGGAGCACTTTTCCCGAGAGGTCATCATGGCTCGTGGTTGGGAAGGCCTCGCGGTTGGGGTAGAGATGGACAGCTTCTATTTCACCGCTGCGACGCTGCACACGATGCAGAAGCTACTCCCGACAAGCACTTGGATCGATGCCACGAATCTTGTCAACTGGCAGCGCGCTGTCAAGTCGAAGCGCGAAATCGAGTACATGCGCATAGGTGGCCGCATTCTCGAAAAGATTTATGAGCAGATCGTCGATGAAATCCGTCCGGGCCTGCGAAAGAACGAGCTCGTGGCCAACATCTATGCAACGGCTATCCGTGGGGTGGATACCTTCGGCGGGGACTACCCGTCAATCGTGCCCATCGTGCCGACTGGCATCGAAGCTGCGACGCCACACCTAACTTGGGATGACTCGACGTTCCAACTGGGCGCTGGCACGTTCTTTGAGGTTGCTGGCGTGTACCGCCGCTATCACTGTCCGGTGTCCAGGACTGTCTATCTAGGTGAGCCACCTGCCAAGTTCCTGCACGCGGAACAGGCCGTTATTGAAGGAATTGAGGCAGGCTTGTTGATGGCCAAACCCGGAAACTGCTGTCAAGACATCGCTGAAGCCTTCTTCGCCTCCATGCGCAAGCATGGCATCAAGAAGGGTGGGCGTGTTGGGTACCCGATCGGGATGAGCTACCCGCCCGACTGGGGCGAGCGAACTATGAGTCTGCGAGTCGGGGACCTCACGGTCCTTGAGTCCGGCATGTCCTTCCACTTCATGCCCGGACTGTGGTTCGATGACTGGGGGCTGGAAATCACAGAAAGCATCCTGATCACGGACGATGGCGTGGAGTGTCTAAGTCACGTCCCACGCAAGCTCTTCGTCAAGAGCTGACCGAGTTCGCCCCCCGCGCCCGACCTACGGTCGAAAAGCGCGGGTGAGACAGCACGGCACTCTAACAGCCGTCCAGGTGATCCGCGCTCTTGCGCCGCGGCTCTCAGGAGCGGCCGATAAGCGCAGTGCGATGGCCACGCCAGCCCGACTTCTCGAGGCACGGCGACTGCTTCGAAGGAGCAAAACAATCGCATCCTGAAGTGGGTGCAGGCTGGCTTGTCACTGATCTCGATCTACTGACCAGCAGTCGCGATCTCGCGCGCAGAACTCTGAAGCCGGACTAGTCTAAGCCGTCACGCCGTTTGAGAGACAAGCCTCAGTTGCATGAATGCCAAGATGCCTTCGGTGCCACCCTCGTAGCCGTACCCGCTATTGCCCAGACCGCCTAGTGCGAAACCGCGCCTGAACGCTCTGGAGGCAGATGGCGCAAGCGCTTGGGCGTATATCCGGTTTCCTGCTTGAGAACCTTGGTCAGGTGGCTCTGATTTGCGAAGCCGCAACTGTCAGCCACGTGGGCCAGGCTCATGTGCTCGTCCGCCAGCAACTCGAGTGCTCGCTCGGTACGTCGAGACATCAGCCAGCGATGAGGCGTCTGACCAAGCTGCCTGGTGAAGGCCCGTGAGAAATGTCTGACGCTCAGGCCCGCGAGTTCGGCAAGGGTCTCGACATCCAGATCCTCGCTCAGGTGCGCATCGACGTACTCGCACACTCGCTTGAGTCGCCACGATGGCAACGCCACCGACCTTTCTGCCGGTTGGGCGCCGCCGGCTCGCTGCACCAGATGAGCGATGATCGTCATCAAGGCGCCATCAACCAGAAGCTGATCGATCCGATGGCTCCCCGCCAGCGCCTCCCAAATTCGAAGCATCAGGCCCTGTGCCAGCGGATCCTCCCAGGACTCGAGCGACAGTGGGCGAAAGGCCTCCTCAACGTTCGTCGCCGAATCTGCGCTCAGAATGCGCTGAACGGTCCGCCTGGGCACGGCCAGGAGCAGAAGCTTGCGCTTGCCCTTCACCTCCCAGCGGCTTTCGGTCTCTTCTGGCAGGGCGAGCATCCTGCCAGGCCTTGCCGACTCCCGGTGCCATCCCTTGCCCATGTCCCAGCTCCACGTACTTCCCGAAGCGACCTCGATAGGCAAGGCGATGACCGTTTCGGGAACGCTTGGATCCACGAAGTCATGATCTGCCTGATCGATCGTCATCATGTGAAACGCCAAGCGGCCTTCCGAGTAGCGGTGCTCCTGCGGGAATACCGCATACGGAGACGCTCGGCAGAAGTCGGCGTAGTGGACCCATCTGCTTTCGACTTCCATGGCGCTCAGCTCCTTCCTCAAAACGCCCCTCAGTAGCCTTGCCCCAAATCAGCGCAGGTCGGCGGTCTTTGGCCCTGCAGGATCAATGCCAGGTTCTCGAGTGTCTGCTGGGCGATGATCCTGGGATCAGTGTGCGCAGCGATATGCGGCGTGACCACAATGCGCGGATCCGCCCAGAAAGGATGATCCTTCGGCAAGGGCTCCTGGCTGAAAGCGTCCAGCGTTGCACCTGAAAGCTGGCCGCCTTCAAGCGCGGCAAGCAGGTCCGATTCAACGAGGTGCGCGCCCCTGGCCACGTTGACGAGATGCGCGCCTCGAGGCAATTGGGAGAACACCTTCGCTCCCAGGAATCCTCTGGTCTGATCGGTCAACGGCAGCAGGCAGATCAAGCTCGAACACTCGGCCAGGAAATCGCCCAGCTGCTCCTCTCCATGGAAAGCCCGGACGTACGGCGGAAGGTCCGCTTTCGGTCGTGAGTTCCATCCGCTGACCGGATAGCCGACGCTCGAAAGGGCACGTGCGCACGCAAGGCCGAGCACGCCCAGGCCCGCGATACCCACCCGGTGGTCCCGCGGCCACACGGTGGGTTGTTGCTTCCAGACGGCCTCGGCCGCATTGGCTTGGTAGACGCGCATGCCGCGGTGGTGCTGAATCACTGCCCAGGTCACGTAACTGGCCATGCCCTCCTCAACGGTCGTGTCGACGATCCTGCACACCGGAATAGTTCGGGGCAGATCGGCATCGGCCGTGATGTGATCAATCCCTGCTGACAGCGATTGAATCAAGCGAAGATTTGGCAGCTTCTTGAGCACCCCGTGCGGAGGGAACCAGCACAGCGCGGCCTCGATGTCCTCCAAACAACCCAGGTCCTGCGGAAATCTCAGGTCAATGCCCGGGCTCAGGGCGCGAAACTGATCACCGATGAAGGCGTCAAGATCCAGCGTCGGACTCGTTCCGAGCAAGGCGATGCAGGGAGGCTTGGGGAGGTCGCTGGTCACGCTGCGACCTCCATGGGGTTATCCGCGAGCATCGAATCAGAGGCCAGACGCGGCACGGCTTCGATCAGCTTCTGCGTATACGGATGCTGCGGGCTGCCAAGGATCTGCTCCGTCCGCCCGTACTCGACCACCACGCCATGCTGCATCACCGCGATGTAGTCACACATCTGGCCCGCCACACGCAGATCGTGAGTGATGAACACCATGCTCAACTTGAACTGCTCGCGAACCTGCTCGAAAAGCTTCAGTACCTGAGCCTGCACCGAGACATCCAATGCAGAGACCGGTTCATCCGCGACAAGGAGCTCGGGCTGCATCGCAAGCGCGCGCGCAATTCCAACACGCTGGCGCTGCCCACCCGAGAACTCATGGGGATACCGATCGGCCGCATCGACACTCAGCCCAACAAGTTGGAGGAGTTCGTGGGTTCGCTTCATCGCTTCAGTCTTGCTGACACCTTGGGCGATAGGTCCTCCGGCAATTGCAGCCCCGATCGTGTGTCGAGGATTCAGTGATGCATAGGGATCCTGAAATACCATTTGAATCCTGCCGGCAGTTCCCGCCCGGAATCCGCGCCCCGATGGGAGGTTCTTGCCTTTGAAGATGATCCGACCCCTGTCGAACGGTTGCAGTCCGACCAGACAGCGACCGAGGCTCGACTTTCCGGACCCGGACTCGCCCACCACTCCAAGGGTTTCGCCCCGCATGAGCTCGAAGCTGATGTCTTTGGCGGCTTGAACCGAACGCCCGCGCTTGAACAGCGTGCCAGGCGCCACATAGGTCTTGCACAAGTCTTGGACGCAAAGAACACTGGTCACCTCCTTCGCACTTGCCAAGCGACGCTCGTGCCCGGTCGGAATGCAGTCGATGAGCTTGCGTGTGTACGGATGCTGGGGGCTCTTCAGGACCCTGGATGCGGGGCCGGCTTCCACCAGCTTGCCCGTCTGCATCACGACAACATGATCCGCGATTTCCGAGACCACACCAAAGTCGTGCGTAATGAAAAGCACGGCAGTTCCTCGACGCTCCTGCAGTTCCCGGATCAGCTTCAGGATCTGCGCCTGCGTCGTCACATCGAGCGCCGTCGTGGGCTCATCCGCGATCAGCAGGACGGGCTCGAGAATCAGCGCGCAGGCAATCATGACCCGCTGCCGCTGTCCGCCTGACAACCGGAACGGATAGGAATCGATCAGGAGCTCGGGGTCGGGCAACCCGACGTCTGCCAGCGCGGCAAGGATTCGCTCACGCTTCACGTCGGCTGGGACCTTCGCGTGTGCGTCAATCACTTCGCCAATCTGATCTCCGATCCGCATGACCGGATTGAGCGCGGTCATTGGCTCTTGGAAAATCATCCCGATGCGGCGCCCACGAAGTTCGCGCATCTGCTCCTCGGACACGCTCAGAAGATCCACGTCTTCGAACATGATCCTTCCCGCCACGGGCCGTACGTGGGGCTTGGGCAACAGTCCCATGACCGAATTGGCGATCATGGACTTTCCGGAGCCCGATTCGCCCACGACGCATAGTGTCCGCCCGGGCATCACTGATAGCGATACGCCGTCAACGGCAAGGGTTCGGTCCGCTCCTGCCGGAAGGCAGATCTGGAGGTCGGTAACGTCAAGAACAGGTTGCTTCACGTTCGTGGCATTTGCGTTGGATGGGTGAATCAACGTCCTCTCCCGTTCAAGCGTGTGTTGAGGCCGTCGTTGAGCCCTTCGCCAACAAGGTTCAATGCCAACACGGTCAGAACGATGGCCAAGCCGGGAAACAGGGCCATCCACCAAGCCTGGACAAGGACTGTCCGAGCGGCACCGACCATGTAGCCCCAACTCATCTGGTTCGGATCGCCCAAGCCGAGAAAGCTCAGGCCAGATTCCAAGAGAATCGCCGTGGCAACCATCAGGGAGGCCATGACGATGATGGGCGACATCGCATTGGGCAGTATCTGCGTCAGGATGATTCGCGCGGTGGATTCCCCAGCGAGCTCGGCCGCCTGGACGAAGTCGCGTTGTCGCAGGGTCAGGAACTCGCTTCGAACAAGGCGAGCCACAGGAGGCCACGACACGATCGCAATGGCGGCGACGATGGAGTACACCGATGGCTGAAATATCGCAACCAGGACGATGGCGAGAGCGAAGCTGGGGACGGCCTGAAAGATCTCGGTAAAGCGCATGAGCCCCGAGTCGATCCAACCGCCGAAGTAGCCTGCGATTGCGCCAAGTGTGACTCCGATCAGGAGCGATGCAACAGTCGACACGACGCCGATGAGCAGCGAGACGCGGCTGCCGTAGATGACGCCGGCCAACACGTCTCGGCCCAGGGTGTCTGTCCCCAGCAGGAAACCGTCCTGCGCACCAGGATGCAGGAACGGCACATCGACCATGCTGAATGGATCATTGGCAACAAAGTACGGACCAACCAGGGCAATCACTGCCACGGCGATCAGAACGATCAAGCCCACGACGGCGCCCTTGTTACGGCAGAAGCGCCTCACGAAAGGATCTTTCATCTTTTCACTCTCTTGCGGCCTGCCTTGCGGCCTCGTTTCGACTTCATATCTCGATGCGCGGGTCTACGATGGTGTAGACAAAGTCCGTGACGAGGTTGAATACGACCGCCATCGCCGTCGTTACCAGGAAAGTGCCTAGCAACAGCGAGTAGTCCCGCTGCAGCAACGAGTCGAACATCAGTCGACCAATTCCTGGCCAGGCGAATACCGTCTCGGTCAACACCGCGCCGCCGATCATGCCGCCGGCTTGAATGCCTGCCAGCGTCACCACGGGCAACAGAGCGTTGCGCAGGATGTGAGCCCTTTGGACTCGACCAGGATGCACTCCCTTCGCGCGTGCAGTCTTGACGAAGTCCATCTGAGAAACTTCCAGCATCGACGCGCGAGTCATGCGTGCATAGACAGCCATGTAGAACAGCGCGAGCGTGAGAGCCGGAAGGCACAGGTGCCTTGCCACGTCCCACGCATACGTCAATCCGGTGAGATCGGCGCCAACGCTGCTAAATCCAAAGCCCGGCAGCCAGCCCAAATGCACGGAGAAGAGCAACACCGCCATCAGTGCAAGCCAATACAGTGGCGTTGCATAGAATACGAGCGCGACGAAGGTCACCGCGCTATCCACCCATGTGCCAACTCGTTTGGCGGACATGGCCCCCAACGAGATGCCGATGAGCAGCGACAGAACGAAGGCGGTCCCCGTCAACAGCAGCGTCGCTGGCAAGCGTTCGGCGATGAGCGCGAGCACCGGCTGGTTCTGCCGATAGGAGAAACCCAGGTCCAGCTTCACCAAGTTCCTCAGATAGATGCCGAGCTGCACCGGCACCGGCTTGTCGAGGCCCAATTGCTGGCGCAACTGGGCGGCAAAGGCCGGGTCTGCGTTGGCAGACTCCCCTGCAAGCACGGAGACCGGGTCGCCCGGCGCCGCGCGCACGAGCATGAAGTTGACCGTCGCGATCAAGAGGATCGCGAAGATCCCCTGCACCAAGCGCGTCACCATGAACTGCGTCCGTCTCATGTCAGTCTTCCTTGAACGGTTTCACAGCTGTCTCGTCTCACGCCATCCAGGTGCGTGTAAGGCTGTCGTGCATCCCCGCGCCCGAGTTGACCAGGTTGTTGACCTTCGTGCGGTAGACGGTCGGGAAATTCAGCTCATGCAGCCACAGCACCGGCATCTCCGCGACGAGCAGTTTCTGGACCTCCCAGTAGATGACACGGCGCTTTTCAGGATCCATTTCGGCGGCGCCGCGGTCAAACAGCTCGTCGACCTTCGGGTTGCTGTATCCCTCAGCGTTGTTGAACGGTGACCCCTTCGCGATGTTCGGCGTGGTGTAGTTACGCGTAATACCCAGAGCAGGGTCACCGTGACCGTAGATGTAAGTGAACGCGAGGTCGAAATCCCATTCGTTCATCTTCGAGTTCCAAGCGGCAACATCGGTTGGGACGAGCTCCGTCTTGACGCTCACGTCGGCCAGATTCTGACGCGCAATCTCAGCGAGACGCTGCCAGGTCTCACCGTAGGGCAACGGCATGAGACGCAGCGTCTCTCCCTTGTAGCCGGATTCTGCGAGCAGCTTCTTGGCTTGCTCCTTGTCCCGGGCGAGCTTCGGAAGGTCGGCGTTCCAGAACTTGAGGCGGCTGTTGAACGGTCCATTTGCGACATCGGCGAACCCGTACCACGCCACTTTTCGCATGGCCTCCCGGTCGATCGCCAGGTTCAGCGCCTGCCGGAACTTGATGCTGTCCATCGGCGCCTTGCGATTGTTAACCACGATGTGCGAGATCGGCGAAAACAGTTCCCAACCCTTCTGCGTGACAGCAACGCCAGGAAGCTTGGCGAGCCGCGCCACGTCGAAGTTCTCGACAGATCCACCCGGCAGAACATCCAGCTTCCCGCTTTCGAATGCGTTCGCCCGGGCGGCCGCGTCAGGAATGACATGGAAATAGATCGCGTCCAGAAGCGGCAGGTCCTTCTCGTGGTAGTCGTCAAAGCGCACGAGGTGGATGTAGGAACCCTTGACCCACTCCTTGAATTTGAACGGTCCCGTGCCCACGTAGTTGGCGTAGCCCGGATGCTTGACAAAGTCCGTCGCGCCGTCGAAAACATGCTTGGGCACGATCGGCAACGCGTTGCCGGCAAAGATGCCAAGGAAGGCACCGAACGTGGTCTTCAGTTTGAATTCGACGGTCAGCGGATCGATCGTCCGGATGCTTTGGACCATCGCAAGGTTTCCGCGGGCACGAGAGTGCCCCTTCCGGTCGAAAACGTCGGCAGAGAACACAACGTCATCGGCAGTGAACGGCTTTCCGTCGTGCCACTTGACATTGGGTTTCAGCTTGAAAATGTAGGTCAGTCCGTCAGGGCTTACCGTCCACGAAGTTGCCAGGCAGGGGATCGGCTGCAGCTTCTCGTCGTAGCGCAGCAACCCCTCGAAGATGTTGCCACCTACAAGCATCGTCGGAACGTTTTGATGGGTTCCGACGTTCAGGCTGGGCGGCTCTGGCTGGATGGCGGAATTCAGCACACCGCCCTTCATCCCCTGTGCGAACACAGACATCGGGATCCCCGCAAAGGTGAGACCTGCGGCGCTAGCTGAGCCCAGTTGAATGAAATCACGGCGCTTCATGGTGTGCTCCTGGTACGGAATCGATGAATATCGGTTGACTGCCGTGTCAGTCGCGAAACGAGCTTGAGGCGGCTGGCTCAATGCGCTTGAGCAGCGAGTTCCACTCGCGGCTGTACTGCTGTTCCACACTGCTGCTCTGCGCCGAGTCCCACTCTTCATACTGCCGCGCGGTGCGCTCGCAGATTTCCGCGGGCACCTCGTGCACTGGGCGCCCGCTGGCTTGAATCGCCATCTGCACTCGACAGGCACGGTCGAGGTTCTTCATGTGGATGAACGCTTCGGAGACAGTTCGCCCGAGGGTCAACAAGCCATGGTTGCGCAGGATGAGTATTTGCTTGCTCGAACCGAGGTCTGCCACCAAGCGCTCTTTTTCTGCCGGGTCGAGCGCCAGGCCTTCGAACTCGTGGTACGCGACGCGGTGGTAGAACTGCAGCGCCCATTGGTTGCATGGCTCCAGGCCATTCTCCAAGGATGAAACTGCAACCCCCGCGACGGTGTGCGTGTGCAGCACGCATGCCGCATCGTGACGTGCAGAGTGGACTGCGCTGTGGATGATGAATCCCGCCGGGTTCACTTCATACGGCGTCTCTTCGAGGGTGTTCCCGTCGATATCTATCTTCACCAGGGACGAAGCAGTGATGTCCTTGAACAGCATCCCGAACGGGTTGATTAGAAACTGATCCTGCGTTCCAGGAACCCGTGCCGAGATGTGGGTGTAAATGCCGTCATCCATTCCAAAGTCGGCCACAAGCCGATAAGCGGCCGCGAGGTCGATGCGTACTTTTCGTTCTGCCTCCGACATGGGCTTGGACTCACGATTGAGCGGATGAACTGCCATGGGGAACTCCTTTACTGATGAGCAATGAGGTTGATGGTTTGAACTTGCTTGTGAGGCGGGCTAAACGGGTGCTGCCGCGGGTTGAGAGATGAATTCGACCTTGCACTTCTCCGCCGGATCGAGAGGAACGACTGGACGCGACAAGTTCTTGAACTTGAAGAGACCAAAGTCCGAACTCGTAACGCCGTGGCTGTCGCACTCGACAAGCGCTGCCGCCAGTGGCTCAAAGACCGGGCGGGCATACATGCGTGACTTCAGGAGCAAGAATCGCTTCTCTTCAGCCTTCAGGCCGACGCAAGTGAAGATGCCGATATCCCAAGGCTCGTGCGTGCGCTCTGAGATCACGATCTCTGCCGGACCTATGTCAAGCAATACGGTTCGCCCAAGGGCCATGCGTTGACCGGAGTAGGTCGGCCCGGTCACGGTGTAGTAGCCGTCGCTGATCCGAACGACCTTTCCCGTGACCCGCATCGGAGGCTTCCTGCGGTTGATGACATCGAGCGAGGTCTTGTTGCCAAGATCAAGCGTGACGAGCGCTCCTTCGCCGGCGTAGATGAGCTGGGCAACAGCCTCCGGATCGCAGATCGGTCCAACGCCGATGCCGTCTAGTCCTTGGCGAATTGCCTCCTCAAGGACATCCATCGTGTCGCACGTTCCTCCCGAGGTGCAGTTGTCGCCATGGTCCAAGAGGAGAACAGGCTTGGTCTTTCCCTCGGACAGTTGTTTTGCGCGCGCGACCGAATCGGATAGCGGCTCGCTGCTGTAGAAGAATTCGTTGCGATCGGCCCAGATTTGACGCGCGATCCGGTCGGCAGTCTGCTGAGCCTGCGCTTTCGACGATGCATCGACCACGACGACGCTAACGCAGGGCGCTTCGATGTCGGCAAGCGCAAAGCCTGCAAACACGGAGACGCCCAAGGAGCCCGCCGCCTCCTCCGCGCACGCCGCTTCGACCGCCTTTTTCATCGGACCGATGAATGTCGCGCTGCGCAGCGAGTGCGACAGCAGCGGTATTCGCCGCCAAGCCATCGCAGGCTTGCTCTTGCCAGACAACAGATTCAAGAGCAGTCGACCAGCATGCACGCCCGTTTCGTACATGTCGATGTGCGGATACGTCTTGAAGCCCACGATCACATCTGCGTTTGCGACCATGTCCTCGGTCATGTTGGCATGCAGGTCCAGTGCGACGCCGACCGGCACCCCTGGAATCGCAGCCCTGAGCCTCTTGAGCAAGTAGCCTTCCCCATCGCTGCAGCTCCGGGCCACCATTGCGCCGTGCAAGTCCAGCAAGACCGCATCGCACCCTCGAGCGGCACTCAGGATTCGTTCGCAAAGCGCCCGGTAGGCGATCTCGTCGACGGGTCCACTCGGGTTCGCCGTCGCCGAGACCGGCGTGACTAGTTCTGCTCCGATCTCCTCTGCCAGGTCGATGAAGGCGGACATGGCGGTACGCATTCCCTTGTTCTCGCGATAGGCCTCGACGTCGTAGCTTGGGCCATCGGGACCAAAGGCCTCCAGCGGTGTAGGGACCGGAGAAAAGGTATTGGTCTCGTGGTTCAGGCGCGCGACCAGGATCTTCAATCGTTTCATGTCAGCAATCGGTTTCAGGCCGCGGAGGAACCCCTCGGCGAGCAGCGGTCTGAAGGTTGGCCAGATTGGGGTTCTCGACAATTCACCATATTGAACCGGATAATTAGGTTTGTACGCATCCAAGCAAACCCTATGCCTGGCCATTGCAGGGCTGCAGCTCATAAGTGATTGATCTTTGGAGCTTTTTTGCCCCACTAGGTACCGTTTAGCACCAAGTTCGTGCGGGCGATCGGAGGTGTCGGGGTAATCAGCCTGGCACAGCGTGACACGTGGCGAAGTCCAGCCAAAAGCTTCTTTCCCTGAGAAGATGGGGTCCGGACTCGAGAACAGCCCCGCCCATCACCCGCTTGCGAGCTCGCAAGGACCGTTGGCCTCGGGCTCAGGGCTGCACGCATCCGGCGAACTGCTGCAGGGTCTCGTCACGTCCGGCATCCAGGGCATCCAGGGCATCCAGGGCATCCAGCGTGCACCGGAATTACGCCGGCGCAGTGCCGCGCCGTCTGGTTCGACCCCGCCCGAATCCACCGAGGAATGAGCATGACAGGAATCCTTCGAATCGAAGGCCACGCGCCGCTGACGGAGATCACGCCCGATCGGCCCCAAAAGCTCAACGCGATCAGCGACGAAGTGCTTGAGGCACTGGAGGGCGCGGTGGCCGCGTTCGCCGCGCAGCGCGCCATGCGCGTGCTGCTGATCAGCGCCACGGGCCGCTACTTCTGCGCAGGGGCCGAACTCAGCCCGGACATCTCTCCGGATGTGGCGGGCAGCACGCTCGACGGCCGCCATCCAGCCGCGCGAGATTGCGGTGTGCTTGACGCCTGCCCAAGGCGTTCTGGCTCCCCGCATCTACCAGATTGCTTCCCACGTTCGAAGCGGTGCTGTAACAGCCTGAGGCCGTTTCGCTGATGCCAAACAGTATGCGCGCGACGCTGCTCGCTGTAGGGCGTTTGTGCCGGCTCGACGTGGTCTTCTACGCGCGGCTGGCGCCACTGCAGCCAGCAACGGTGGGAGAAGGACCGCGTCTGGCCCAGTCGAGGGATCCAGTCCAAAACGTCGTTTGCAGAGCGGCCTGACTTGCGAGCGCACGAAGCAGCGGCATCTCCCTTCTCGAATGCCGTTCCATCACGCCACCGACTTGTCGAGTATTGGCACCACGCCCGACAGGGTCAGCAGTTGCATCGGACGCTCAATCAGCAATCGTCTTGACCAAGGCAGCGACGTGAATCTGCATCGTGTCCAAGCAAGGCACGGGGCTTGCGCCATCATCCAGGAGCAATGGAAGCTCCGTGCATCCGAGGATGATCTGTTGGATCCCACCTTTCGCCTTCATCTGCTCGATGATCTCGATGAAGCGGCTCCGGGTCTCGTCCTTGACGATGCCGTGCTCCAGTTCAGTTTCGATCTTTGTCTGGATGTATGCGATCTGTTCCGCTTCAGGGACCACGACTTCAATTCCTGCATCTTCGAATGGACGTTTGAAGAAGCTGTTCGTCATGGTGAAAACGGTACCCAAAAGTCCGACCTTCGTCACACCGCGCGCTTGAGCCGCCTCAACTGTCGCGGAGATTGCGCTGATCAGTGGAATGCGTGACCTCGCTTGCAGCTTGTCATAGACAATGTTCGGCGTGTTGCCGGTAAGCGCCGCAAATTTGGCCCCGCTGGACGCCAGGTTGTCGATCGCCTCAAGAACGTAGGCCGCGAGATCTTCATACCGCTCTTCCTTGCAGAAGGAGAAGACCTGGAAGGGATTCAGTGTCTCGATCGACAACCTCGGGAAAACCTTCGGCCCCAACTCACTTTGCACGCCATTCACGATCTGGCGGTAGTAGGCGATGGTGGATTCGGGGCCGATTCCTCCAATCAAGCCGATCTTGGTCATGGGGCGGAGTTCCTGCTTTCTGTGGATCTAGCTCTAAGGGCGAGCGCTTTCTGAAGACCCAGTGTAGGATCTTTTCCTCATCACAGATAATGAATTCTGGAGATACGGAATTCTCATTTTGAGAAGAGATGGCTTCAGACCAAAGGGCAGGTCGGGCATCTCAAGGCCGCATGCATCGAAGCCGAGGGGACGCAGCGGGGGCTTGGAGCGCGCGGTTCACCGGGTTTGCTTGGTTCGCAGCTCCTTACGCAGGGCGTCCACCGTCACTGACTGATGGCCCCGCCGCCACACAAGGTGCGTACGCACCCTGGCCAGCCTTGCTGGCAGCGGCAGCGCCTGCACCAGGCTTTCTGCACGCACAGCTTGCAAGACCGTACGCGGCATGATGGCAATCCCCGATCCTGCTGCCACGCACGCAACGATGGCATGGTAGGACGCAAGTTCCAACACCCGGCTGGGCACGATACCTGAGGCGGCCAGCCAGTCTTCAAGGATTCGGCGGTAAGAACACCCGGTCGAAAACGCGACCACGGTGCAGCCCTGCAACTGCTCGGGGACCTGAATGCTCCCGGCTCCCCTGGGCGCGATGAGCATCAGCTCTTCCGGGAAAGCCACCTGCGTATCCAGATCGGCAGCATGAAAGGGTTCAGAAACGAAGGCTGCTTCCACATCAAAGCGCTGCACACGGCTGATCAGGGAGCTGGAGGTACCGGTGATGAGCTCGATCTGCACGTCCGGGTAGCGCTCATGGAAATTCGAAAGCAGCGGAGGAAGACGTGCCGCAGCAGTGCTTTCCAGTGCCCCGATGCGCAACGTACCGCGCGGTGTCTTGCTGCGCATGCTGGATTCCGCTTCGCAGGCGAGTCTCAACAGCCTCTCTGCATAGCCAAGCAGCAGCCGGCCTTCGGCTGTCACGGCCATCTTGGCCCCCTGCCGCTCGAGAAGCTTAACCCCTAAGCGATCTTCCAAGTTTCGCACCCTGGTGGTGATGTTGGACTGAACTCGATTGAGTTGCGCCGCGGCCTTGGTGACGCCGCCGGAGTCGACCACCGCCTTGAATATCTGCAGGGAATCGAGGTCAAGGTTTCTCATTTTGAGAATTATCCATCTTCGAAATTCATTTGTTCAGGCGTATCGACCTGACTACACTTCATTGCTTCGCCGCGCTCCGCGGCGCTGTTCATTGTGGGTGCCTTTTTACCCACCTGTCGCTATCTTGGGATCGATCTTGCCCTTGCCCCCACTGCTCATCATCCAGGCAGGTACGCCACCGGACGAAATTCGCATGCCTTTCGGTGATCTGCCAGCTTGGTTCTGCCACGCACTCGGAACGTCGATCGACTCGGTGCAGGTAGTGCGCGTTTTCGATGGAGATCCTCTACCGGAGCCCGATGCAACGCGTCTCGCCATCATCACGGGCTCTTGGGCCATGGTGACCGACCGGCTCCCCTGGAGCGAACGCGCAGCACAGTGGATCAGGGACGCCATGGCGATCGACTCACCGCTGCTGGGTGTCTGTTATGGACACCAACTCATCTCCTACGCCCTCGGTGGTCATGTGGACTATCACCCTGGCGGACGCGAACTTGGATGTAAGACGATACAGCTATTGCCCACTGCGCAGGACGACCCGTTGCTCAAATTCTGGCCCGCACACTTCAAGGCGCACCTAACCCATCAGCAGTCGGTCATTGAGCTTCCACCCGGCGCGCGTGCGCTGGCTGTCTCCGATCACGACCCTCATCAAATTGTGCGATATGGCCCTCGGGCAATATCGACACAGTTCCACCCCGAGTTCACGCCAGACATCTCTGCCGCGTGCATCCGCAGGCGAGCTGCAGCCTTGCAGCAGGAAGGCAAAGATCTCGATGCCATGCTCGCCGCGGTGGACGAAACCCCCGAGGCATCCCGGCTGCTCACGCGCTTCGCGGAAATGGTGCTCAGTTGAGCGCGCGCGCCGCGTCAAGCATACGAATGCGATCGGTGCCCCGTTCTTGCCCGCTATGCCCCCCCGGACCCTGTAGGCCCAGCGTTCGCCTGGCCTGCTTCAGGTGGGGTAAATCCACCATTACTCCGTCGATGCTCAAGGCCCCCAGGCCAGGCTCGGCGTCGAAGGCTTGCACGATACGTCGTGCATGCTCTGTCTCCTCTGCGGATGGAGTAAATGCGCCGTTGATGATGTCGACCTGATCGGGGTGGATGGCGATCTTGCCTCGGAAGCCTCGCCGACGTGCCACCGCACAGGCGGCAACAAGACCCTCCCGGTCTCGGAAGTCGGCGTGTAGCGTATCGATTGCATCCACCTCCGCCGCAGCCGCCGCGCATAGGCACAGCGAGTTGGCGAAAACATACAGCGGCGAATAGGCACCGTCAGCTTCGCGGTTGGTGATCGCACCCACTGCTGCGGACAGGTCTTCCGCGCCCCAGGTCACGCCGACCATCCGCGGGATGCCTGGTTCGAAGCTCCCCATACCCAACATCGCACGGGGAGTTTCGGTCGCCACCGGCACGATTCGTATGTGCCCTGGCTCGATGCCTGCACGCACCTCCAGCGCATCCAGGTACAACGCCAGACGCCGGACATCCTGCGCCCCATCGATCTTGGGAAGCATGATTCCATCCAGCCCTGGCACCACCACGGCGGCCAGATCCTTCAAAGACAATTCGGAATCAAGGGGATTGATGCGTACAAAGCGCTGCACGGCGAGGCCTGCCCCTCGCCCCTTCAAGAATTGCGCAGCCGCTTCACGCGCGGCAGCCTTGTTCGGCGGTGCCACAGAGTCTTCCAGATCCAGGATCAACGCATCGGCTCGGCTGTCGCATGCCTTGGCAAGCTTGCGCGGACTGTCGGCCGGCACGAAGAGCATGGAGCGCAACCTCATTTAGGCCTCCGCAGCATCAACGCCTGACGCTTGCAGGTTGCGATCTCCTGCCCGCGCTGGTTGAAGCCCTGGTGCACGAAAGTGACAATGCCAGCGTTGGGCCGAGACTTGCTGTCGCGCACATCAGCCACCGTTGTTGCCGAGCGCAGCGTATCTCCGGCAAATACTGGCGCAGGGAATCGCACATCGGTCATGCCCAGATTGGCCACTGTCGTACCCAGGGTCGTCTCCTGGACAGATAGGCCAATTACCAGTCCCAGGGTAAAGATGCTGTTGACCAGCGGACGGCCGAACTCCGTGTCCTTGCAATATTCCGCGTCAATGTGGATTGCCGCCGGGTTGTACGTAGCGTTGCAAAACCACATGTTGTCGGCCTCGGTCACAGTGCGGCGAATCTCGTGTTCAAACACGCGCCCCACCGCAAACTCTTCGTACCAAAGTCCTGCCATATCAATCTCCTTCTGATTTGTGTTCGGATGCATCGCCAGTGATCTAGCGGTTCATGCCGCCCCCTCAGAGGGCTGGCGCGCCGGTCGCCGAGCCGGCATCTCGGTAAAGGCTCGCCCAGGCGGCACGCAGCCGATGCTTCATGACCTTGCCGCCTACAGTCTCAGGCAACGCATCCACAAAAACGATCTTCTTGGGCGTCTCAAATCCAGCCAATCCGGCGCGCGCCCAGTCGAGCAGTTCATGCTCTTCGACCTCGGGCTTCGCTCTCACCACGAATGCCGTCACCGCCTCATCCCAGTGCACGTGCGCCAACCCCACGACGGCCGCCTTGAGCACGCCGGGATGCGCATGCAGGCGCGCTTCGACGCGCATGCTGGACACATTCTCCCCGCCGGACTTAATGATGTCCTTGTAGCGGTCGATCATGACCCGCGTACCGTCTTCCGTTGCCAGGCAACTGTCTCCCGAATGGAACCAGCCTCCTTCAAACGCACGTGCTGTGGCGTCCTGGTCTCTGTAGTAGCCCGCCATCATCACTGGCGAGCGATACACGGCTTCGCCGGCTTCATTCGACCGTCCAGCGGACAACAAGTCGCTCCCTGCATCGCCGATGATCGTCGATGCCAGCAACGGGCTCGGTACTCCTACATAGTTCCTGGCACTCCCGGCAGCTTCGAACAGTTCCCGCTGGCTCGATGGCCAGAAGCGATGGCAGGCAATAGCTTCCGTCTGCCCGAAGATTCCTGCGAGTTGAAAGCCAGGCCGACTCCAAGCTTCCAGACGACGCAGGACTTCGGGCTCCACCGCCCCCCAGCCGTAGACCATCACTGACAGCGTCTTATCCCGAGGGGCCAGCGCTTCCAACGCGTAGCTGATCTGCTTGATTGACTGCGGCGCGCCGCCCCAGACAGCAGTCGCCCCATGCTTCACGACTGCATCGGCGACCGCCTTTGCGTTCGCCCTGCGCCCGATGACCAGTTTCCCGCCCGCTACCAAGGCTGGCATCGACAAGATCTGGTCGCCAATGTGGTAGATGATGGGCAAGAATGAGACTAGGCAAACCCGGGATTCGATCTCCACGCCCCGGGTAAAGGTCAATGCCATCCCGTGCGAGGCGAGATACGCATAGGTATGCGAGAGCATCACGGCCTTGGGCATCGAGGTGGTTCCAGAGGTGAACAACAGCTCCCAGATGTCATCACCGTGCACCGTCGCAACGGGCTCCTCGCCGCTGTGTCGCTCGACCTCCTCAGCAAAGTCGGCGCTCCCCGGTATCACTTCTCCCTCGATGCAGATCGTCACGTTGACCGGCGCCCCGCCATCGCTGAGCGCGCGCACCACCTCAGGGCGCGTGCTCGCGTCCGCGATCACGAACGACGGCTTCAAACGCTCGACCAGGTAGCGCACCACGTCCACCGCAAAGGCAGGGTTCAGTGCAGCCGGTACAACGCCGATTTTCGCGGCCCCGAGCTTGGTGACGTAGGCCTCGACCGAGTTCTCGCAGGCCATCATGAGCCGGTCGCCACGCTGCAGTCCGTGCTCGCGAAGCATGTTGGCCACACGGTTTGCGAGCTGGTCCGCCTGCCGCCATGTCAAGCTGGCGAACTGGGGAGCCGAATAGGCACCCTCCCACCCGATGAAAGCCACTTCGTCGGGCCGGCTCCAGGTCATGCGCTCGGTGATGTCGCCTACGCAGACCCTGTCCCAGCGCCGCTCAGCTCTGCGCCCGTACAGGCGCTCGGTGTCGAACATCATGTCCATACCGCTATCTCCATTCCTCGATCGGGACTCTTGATTTCGTTCAGAACGCGACCTTGGCGCGCCCCTTCAGTTGGAGGATCTCGCGTGCCTCGTCCGGCGTTGCTACCTCGAGCCCCAGCCCTTCGACAATCGCGCGCGCCTGACGCACCTGCTGCGCGTTCGATTCGGCCAGACGACCCTTGCCGCCCCACAGCGAGTCCTCCAAGCCCACCCGCACGTGGCCGCCCTGCGCAGCCGCCGTCGCCACAAGCGGCATCTGGCTGCGCCCCGCGCCAAGGATGGACCAGCGGTAGTTGTCGCCGAACAGCCGGTCGGCCGTGCGCTTCATGTGCGCCACGTCCTCTGGGTGGGCTCCGATTCCACCCAACAGACCGAACACGGTCTGAATGAACAGCGGAGCCTTCACCAGCCCTTCCTTCCAGAAGTAATGCAGGTTGTAGAGATGGCTGGTGTCGTAGCACTCGAACTCGTAGCGCGCACCGGTCTCGTTGAGGGTACGCAATGCATACTCGATATCCTTATAGGAATTGCGAAATACCAGGTCGCGCGAGTTCTCCAGCATCTGAGGCTCCCAGTCATGCTTGAAAGTCTGGAAGCGCTTGAGCATGGGGAACAAGCCGAAGTTCATGGACCCCATGTTCAGGCTGGCCACCTCGGGCTTCCATACGGCGGCCGGAAGCACCCGCTCCTGCACGCTCATGAACGGAGACCCGCCGGTGGTCAGATTCACGACCACGTCACTACGCCGCTTGATTTCACGCAGGAACGGCTCGAAGGCCTCGGGCGATTGGTCGGGCCGACCGTCCTGGGGGTTGCGAGCATGCAAGTGCACGATGGCCGCTCCCGCCTCTGCGGCGCCGATGGCTGCCTGCGCGATCTCTTCAGCCGTCACCGGCAGATAGGGCGACATCGACGGCGTGTGGATCGAACCCGTGACCGCGCACGTAATGATGACTTTTTGGGAAGACATGTGATTCCTCGTTGGATACTCTGGGACGCGAGGAGCTCCTTGCGTCCGGCGACTCCCGTGCCGGTCTAGGACGAGGACGGCGCCTCGGATGCATAGTGATTGGCGTAGGTCCTTCTCAGCACCGCCTTCTGGATCTTCCCGGTGGCCGTCTTGGGCATGGCGTCCACCATGATGAAAGACTTCGGGCATTTGAAAGGACTCAAGTGTTCGCGCAGCCGCTCCATCAACGCAGCTTCGTCGATGCTCTTGCCTGGACGTGGTAGCACGACCGCGGTCACGGCTTCCGTCCAGCGCTCGTGGGGCAATCCGACCACCACCACCTCCGCGATATCCGGATCGCACGCATACAAGGCCTTCTCAACCTCGATCGAGGCGATGTTCTCTCCCCCGCTCTTGATCACGTCCTTGAAACGGTCTCTGAACCAGAGCACGCCATCGGCGTCGAAGTAGCCAGCGTCACCCGAATGGAACCAGCCGTGGCGGAACACCGTGTCGGTCGCATCCTGGTCGCGCAGGTAGCCGGAGAGTGCCTGCGGGCTTCGGTAGACGATCTCGCCCGCCTCGCCCTGTGGCAGGAGCTGCCCCGCCTCGTCCATGATGCCGACCTGCACATTGGTGGCCGGCGTACCCACCGCGCCCGGATGACTGAGCTGGTGCTCCGGCCGGAAGAAAGTGGCGACCGGGCTCATTTCGGTCTGCCCGAACATGAGTGAGAAACCGCAACCGAAGGTGTCGATAGCCGCGCGAAGTTCATGGTCGGGCATGGGCGCCATCGCATAGACCGCAAGCCTCAGACTACCCACACTGCGCGCGCGGGCGCGCTGCGCTTCCACCATGGCGCGATACATCATGGGAAGTCCAAACAGCACGGTGAGCTTTTCCTGCTCGATCAGATCCAATAGCCGTTCCGCTTCGAAGCTCTTCATCACCAGGATGGTGCCCCCTGCGGCGATGACCGGCGTGCAGATCGCATTGAGCTGTGCGGTGTGGAACATCGGCATCATGGCCAACGCCCGATCACGCCAGCTCAATCCCGTGTCAATGGCCGTTCCCAGGGACTCGAGATAGATCGCCAAGTGATTCCCCACCACGCCCTTGGGCGCTGACGTCGTCCCACTGGTGTACAGATAGGACAGCGGTGCGCGATCCGGTACATCGACCATGGGCACCACGGACGGTTGCCCGACGAACAGTTCTGTATAGGAGATGCGCACCAGGCCCTCGGGCAAAGCTTGGGGCGCTGCGGAATCTCCAATCACGAACACGTCACGCAGCACTTGCTCCGGCTTCAGCCCCGTAATGAACTGTTCAACCAATTCCGCCGTGACGACAGCTCCTCTCACGCCGGCATGCCCGAGCACGTAGGCCAATTCACCATTTCGCCAGAAGAGGTTGATCGGCACGCACACGACGCCGATCTTGGCGCACGCAAAGTAAGTTGCCAGAAATTCTGCACTGTTGCCCGACATGAGCGCCAGTGCATCGCCAGGGACGTAGCCGCGAGCGAGCAGCCCATTTGCAAGCTGGTTGCACCATGCTTCGAAGGACGCGTAGCTGTAGCGCCGATGGCCGTCGATGACAGCTTCCTGTCCCGGCGCCCTCGCCGCGCTGCGCGTCAGCAGGTCACCAACATTGACGCGCCGGACGAAGTCCGCTCCGGCGGCATTGCGTTGTGTCATGTCTGTCTCCGTGCGCCGGTCAAAACCGGCAAAGTGTTGTGAATGAAAGAGTCATACGTTGAAGGCTTAGCCAGCTACGGCGGCCCCGAGTCATGCGTGCACATTCGTGAGGGTGTTGGGCGAAGCGTTGACAGGGGTACGCGCGGGCCGGGTATTGAGCCGCGTAATACATGCCCCGAGGCGAGAGCCACGGGTGGTCCGGGGTGCCGAGGCCGTGGAGACATGCCGAAGGCCACACCGGGGCTGCCGCATTGGCGAGGCAGCGCCGGACCCCGCGCGGTCAGAGACCCCGCGCACGCGCGGAAACACTTTGCATGGGAACCGGGAGATCCCGCGATCTTCTGCGCAGCGCTGGGAAGCGCTCGGCGCAGAGCGCATCGTGAAGCCCAAGGGCGTACGACGATGAGCAACAGAGGCGGGAAGTCGGATCGCTGCGTAGTACCGCAGAAGCTGCCGAACAAGGCCGCGGGTGAAATCCCTGCGGCGGCGGAGGCGGTGGAGGGAAGGCGGCGAGCCAAGGGAAATGCCATCGCGGCGCGCATGTCCCGCAGATCGGTGCGGGTCTATGACATGGGAACTGCGCTCGATGGCATACGACAGACGGCAAAGGGCCGTCGTGGTGCGAGGTTCACGGGACTGCTGCACCACATCTACGCGGTCGAACGCCTGCGGGCGGCCTACCTCGCGCTCAAGCGCGATGCGGCCGCCGGGGTGGACGGCCAGACCTGGCAGTCGTACGGGCAGGACCTGGAGGGCAACCTCCTGGAGCTGTCCGAGCGGTTGGCCCGAGGGGGCTACCGGCCCCAGCCTGTGAAGAGGGTGTACATCGACAAGGCCGACGGCAGCAAGCGCCCCCTGGGCGTGCCGGCGCTGGAGGACAAACTCGTCCAGCGCGCCACGGTCGAGGTGTTGAACGCCATCTACGAGCAGGACTTCCTCGGGTTCAGCTACGGCTTCAGGCCCAGGCGCAGCGCGCACAACGCGCTGGACGCCGTGGCGGTGGGTGTGAGCGCAAGGAAGGTGAACTGGATACTCGATGCGGACATCAGCAAGTTCTTCGACACGATCGAGAGGGACTGGCTGGTGAAGTTCATCGAACATCGCGTGGCTGACGCGCGCGTGGTGCGGCTGATCAAGAAATGGCTGCACGCGGGCGTGCTGGAGGACGGCAGGCTCATGCAAAGTGAATTGGGTACGGTGCAAGGCGGCAGCGTCAGTCCGCTGCTGGCCAACATCTACCTGCACTATGCGTTCGACCTGTGGGTGAAGCAGTGGAGGGGGCGCTACGCCCGAGGCGACGTGATCGTCGTGCGCTATGCCGACGATTGGGTGGCCGGGTTCCAGTTCCGTGACGACGCCGAGCGCTTCCAGCGCGCGGTGGCCGAGCGGCTGGGCCAGTTCGGGCTGAAGCTGCACCCCGAGAAGACGCGGCTGATCGAGTTCGGGCGCTTCGCCCAGGAGAACCGACGCCGCAAGGGACAAGGCAAACCGCAGACCTTCGACTTCCTGGGCTTCACGCATTGCTGCGGGAAGACGAGGAAGGGTCACTTCATGGTCTTGCGGCTGACCAGTGCCAAACGCCTGCGAGCCAAACTGCAGGCGGTCAAGATCGAACTCAGACGGCGCATGCACCACCCGATCCCCGAGCAGGGCCAGTACCTGCAGGCGGTGGTGGTTGGGCATGGCCGGTACTTTGGCGTGCCTGACAACGGCGCGCGGCTGAGGACATTCCGCTTCCAGGTCGCTAGGCTGTGGCATCGCACGCTGTGCCGCCGCAGTCAGAGCCGTGGCCTGACCTGGCGTCGAATGTATCGATTGATCGCGCATTGGCTTCCTGATCCCCACATCTGCCACCCTTACCCGAACCAGCGTCTGATCGTCATGACCCAAGGCAGGAGCCGTATGCGGTAGTGCCGCACGTACGGATCTGTGGAGGGGGTGCTGGGTGACTGGCATTCCTACTCTGACTCTTGTTTGAATGGCCAAGCTTTTCTCAATCTTTGGAAGCGCCCGCTTCGTCGGCGAAATAGGCAGGCCGCTCGATCGTCCAAAGGTCACCCCAGAGTCGACCACCGCCATCCACCGTTACGACTTCTCCGGTCATAAAGCTCGAAGCCGGACTCGCCAGAAAGACCGCGGACTCCGCGATCTCGCGCAGCGTCCCGGTGCGACGCATCGGATTTGCGCGATGGAACTGGCGTCGCGCCTCCTGCGGGTAGACCTCGAGACCTTCACTGGCAGTGAGCCCCGGCGCGATGCAGTTCACGCGAATGCCCAATGGAGCCCACTCCACCGCCACGGTGCGCGTGACGCCGACGACACCAGCGCGCGCCGCCATGGAGTGGGCGATGCCTGGGATGCCGGGGTCCACGACGGCCACCACGTTCACCAACACCCCGGGTTGGCCTGCATCCCTCCAATGACGCGCGGCCGCCTGCATCATGTGCCAGGTGCCATTGAGGTTGGTATCGATGACGGCATTCCAGCCCTTGGCTGCGAAGTCGATGGCCGCCTGGGGAAACTGCCCGCCCGCGTTGTTGATGACAGCCGTGAGCACGCCCGCCTCCTGCGCCAGCCAGGCAAACAGCGCAGCCACTTGCTCGGGATCGCGGACGTTGGCCACCTTTGCCCGCACGTGCGCGCCCCGGGCTTGGGCGAAGCGCTCCACCGCCTCGAGTTTCTCCACAGTGCGCCCGCAGATGAAGACCCGCGCACCCAGCCGAGCCAGGAGCAGCGCAATGGCGCGCCCGATGCCCGTGCCGCCTCCTGAAACCAACACCGCCTGACCCGCAAACAATCCCGGTGCGTAGACCGTGGGCTCATCCCACAGGGCCTGCATAGCTTCTTCGCCAGTGTGTTGCGCATCCACGGTCAGCCCCTGAGCAGTTCGCCGCTGATGATGATCTTGCGCACCTCTGTCGTGCCGGCGCCGATTTCCAAAAGTTTGATGGTGCGATAGAGCCGGTTGATCTCCGACTCCCAGATGTAGCCCGTTCCGCCATGCACCTGCAGCGCCTCGTCCAGCACGGCATGCATGCCGTTGGCGGCGAACATCACCGAGGCGGCCGTGAGCTTGTGAATCTCGCCCCGCCCCGCCTCGCCGCCTTCCAGCGCATTGACGGCACGCAACGTCTGATAGGTGAAGACGCGCATGGCCTCCACTTGCACGTACATCGAGGCGATCTTGTCCTGGATCATCTGGAAGCTGGCGATCGGCTTGCCGAACTGCTGGCGTGTGCGCGCATATTCAATGCTCAGATCCAGCGCCCGCTCCGCGATCCCGAGGCACAGCGGTGCGATCATGGCGCGCTCCAGATCCAGGCCGCTCATCACCACCTTGACGCCCCCGTTCTCCTCCCCCACCAGATTGGCAGCCGGCACGCGACATTCGTTGAACACGAGCTCGCCCGTCTGGCTGCCGCGGAAACCCATCTTCATCAGCTTCTGCGCGACGCCGAACCCCGGCATGTCTTTCTCCACCAAAAAGGCGGAAATGCCCTGGGAGCCTCGTTCGCGGTCCGTCTTGGCATAGACTAGCAGCACGTCGGCCACGGGGCCGTTGGTGATGAAGATCTTGGAGCCATCAAGCACGTAGTGGTCGCCCTCGCGCCGAGCCGTGGTACGCATGGAACCCAGTGCATCGGAGCCCGCGCCGGGCTCGGTCAACCCGAGTGCCCCCACAAGATTGCCGCTGGTCAAGCCTGGGACAAAGCGTGCCTTCTGCTCATCGCTGGCATTGCGCAGAATGTTGTGCAGACACAGGTTCTCGTGGGCAACCCATGCCAGTGCAAGCGCATGGTTCCAGCGAGCGAAGGCCTGCAACACCAAGCCGCTGGTAAAGAGATCCAGTCCCGTGCCCCCCAGCGCTTCGGGGGCCGTGATGCCGAAATAGCCATTGGCGCCGATGCGCGCAAAGACATCGGCAGGCCACCACTCCTCGTCGTCCATACGTTGCGCGAGCGGGTAGAGCTCAGCACGCGCAAAGCGGTCAGCCTGCGCAAGTACCTCCAACTCGTCGTCCAACAGGCCGGCGAACACTTGGGAGACAGGACGCCGATCGATATGCAAGCTACCCTCTGACATGGTTACTCCAGGCTGAGACGCGCAAGCGGCGTCAGGTTTAGCGAAATTCCGCCGCTGGCGGTTCATAATTTGAGTGACACTCATCATGCCAACGAAGCAACGTCGTTGCAATACTAGGGAAAACCACAAACATCTCTATATGAGTACCACTCAATAATCTATCGGACAACCCGCAACAGAACACGGAGTACAGGTGCAGATAAACTGGCCCTTCCAATCGGTGCTGATCGCCAATCGCGGCGAGATCGCATCGCGCATCGTCCGCACGGTGCAGCGCCTCGGCCTACGGGCAGTGGTGGTACACCACGCCGTGGACGCACAGACGCCCGCAGTCCGGCAGGCCGACGCTGCTGTCGAGATCCACGGCACTACGCCCGTGGCGGCCTACCTGGATGGCGCGCAGATCATCGATGCGGCACGCAGCGCGGGGGCCGGTGCCATCCATCCCGGCTATGGCTTTCTCTCGGAGAACGCGACGTTCGCGCGCCAATGCGCGCAGGCCGGACTGGTCTTCGTTGGCCCCTCACCGGAGGTCATCGACCTGATGGGCGACAAGGTCCGGGCCCGCGCATTCGTGGCCCAAGGAGGCTTCCCGGTCGCGCCCTCCGCCATCGAGGATGACGACCCAGATAGCTTCGTTGAACGCGCACTGGCGGTCGGTTTCCCGCTGCTCATCAAGCCGGCCGCGGGCGGTGGCGGCAAGGGTATGCGCATCGTGCGTGAAGCCGAGCAACTGCGGCCTGAATTGGAGCGCGCGCGCAGCGAAGGCCAGCGGTACTTTGGCGACGGGCGGCTGTACGTGGAACGATTTATCGAAAACCCCCGGCACATCGAGGTACAAGTGCTAGGTGATCACCACGGCAACGTCGTGCATTTGTTCGAGCGCGAGTGCTCGGTGCAGCGTCGCTTCCAGAAGATCGTGGAAGAGTCGCCATCGCCCGCCTTGACGCCTGAACTGCGTCGCGACATCTGCGCCACGGCCGCCGGCATTGCCAAGCGCGCGGGCTACAGCAACGCAGGCACCGTGGAATTCATCTTCGGCAGCGGCGAGTTCTACTTCCTGGAGATGAACACGCGGCTTCAGGTCGAGCACCCGGTCACCGAGGAAGTGCTGGGCATCGATTTGGTGGATCAGCAGCTGCTCGTCGCGGCCGGAAACAAGCTGGCTTTTACGCAAGCCTCGCTGCTTCCGCGCGGTCATGCGATCGAGTTTCGCATCTATGCCGAGGACCCGGCCCGCGGCTATCTGCCGACCACAGGCCCGATCCTGGCCTTGCACGAACCACGTGGCCCAGGCATCCGCGTCGACTCCGGCATCGCCGCCGGGCAGGAGGTCACCGCGGCCTTCGACCCTATGCTGGCCAAGCTGATCGTCTCTGGCGCCACGCGCACCGAAGCCATCGCGGCTGCGCAGCGCGCCCTCGGCGACTACGTGCTGCTGGGCTGCAAGACCAATACAGGATTCCTGCGCCGGCTGCTCTCCCATCCCGCTTTCGTGGCGGGCGAGATCCACACCGGGTTCTTGGATGCGCAGCCCGAAGTCGCCGCGGAGCCTCCAATACCCACAGATACGCTGCATCGGCTGCTGGCCATCGCCGCGATGGCCTCGCGCCCGGTGCGCGCTGCCGCCGATGCCGTGCCGGACCTGCACGCCGCGATGGGCGACTGGAGAAACTAATGGCGCACGCATTCTTCCTCAATGGTAAGGAGCACGAACTCTGGTTGTCGCGCGCAGGCGGGGGCTATCGCCTGCACACCGACGGGAAGCAGTTCCCCATCGGCCTCCTTGCCCGCGGCGATCACGCGCACGAGCTGCTCATCCATGAAGACAGTTGCCGCACTTTCATCGCACGGCGGGGCGACGAGGTGCATGTGCACCTTGACGGCGAAAGCTACATCCTGAGCTATGTCCACAACTTGAAACGCTTCGCGAGCGAACAAAAAGACGAAGGCGAAGCCGTGGCGCGCGCTCCCATGCCGGGCTCAGTCATCGCCGTGTCGGTCGAAGCCGGCCAGCAGGTGCAGCGAGGCGCCCCCCTGATGGTGATCGAGAGCATGAAGATGGAAACCACAATCAATGCCGCGTGCGACGGCGTCGTGCAATCCCTGCACGTGAGCGTCGGACAGACTTTTGACCGCGATGCCGTGCTTGTCAGCCTAGAGAGGAGCGCCACGGCATGAACCGTATTGAATCCGTACTGAATACGCGCTCCGCTGATTTCCTGGCCAACCGGCAGCACAACCTGGCGTTGGCTGCGACACTCAGGCAGCAACAGGAAGCCGTTCGGCACCAGCGGCCCGAGCGCGACATGCAACGGCTCGCGCGCCAGAACAAGATGTTCGTGCGCGAGCGCCTGCAGCAACTCCTCGACCCCGGCACCCCTTTCCTGGAACTTTCCACGCTCGCTGGCAACATGGAATACGACGGCGAGGTGCCCGGCGCGGGCGTCGTCACGGGCATCGGCATCGTCAGCGGCCGTGAAGTGATGATCAACGCCTCCGACGCCAGTGTGAAGGGTGGAGCCTGGTACCCGCTATCGGTCAAGAAGATCGTGCGAGCAACCGACATTGCCGTCGAGAACCGACTGCCCATGGTCCATCTGTGCGACAGTGCTGGTGGCTTCCTGCCACTGCAGGCGGACCTGTTTGCAGACCGCCACTACGCGGGGCGCATCTTCCGAAATCAGTCGATCCTCTCGAAGATGGGCGTTCCCCAGGTGGCCATCGTGCTGGGGCATTGCACGGCCGGTGGCGCCTATGTGCCGGCGCTGTCGGACTACAGCGTGATCGTTCGCGGCAACGGCGCCATCTTCCTGGGTGGACCTCCACTGGTGAAGGCCGCTACGGGCGAGGAAGTCAGCGCCGATGATCTCGGCGGCTGCGACGTGCATACGCGACTGTCGGGTACCGCGGACTATCCGGCGAGCAACGAGTACGAAGCCATCGCCATCGCCCGGGACGTGGTGGCGCAATGGAAGCGTCCTCAAAAAGCCGTGGTTGAATGGCAGGAGCCCGAGGCGCCCTACTACGACCCGTCCGAGCTGTACGGCATCGTTCCGCGCGACATCAAGGTGCAGTTCGACATGCGCGAGATCATCGCGCGCATGGTGGACGGCAGTCGCTTCCACGAATACCAACCCGCGTACGCCCCCACACTGCTGTGCGGCTTCGCTCATCTATGGGGCTACAAGGTCGGCATCCTGGCCAATAACGGCGTCCTGTTCAACGAGAGCGCGCAGAAGGGCACGCACTTCATCGAGTTGTGCAACCAGAACCGCACGCCCCTGCTGTTCCTGCAGAACATCACCGGCTTCATGGTTGGGCGCGATTACGAACGACGTGGCATCACCAAGGACGGCGCCAAAATGATCATGGCGGTGGCGGGCTCCGAGGTGCCCAAGTTCACGGTAGTGTGCAACGGCTCCTTCGGCGCGGGTAACTACGGCATGTCGGGACGCGCTTTCGATCCGCGTTTCTTGTTCATGTGGCCGCAGAGTCAGATCTCGGTCATGGGCGCCGAGCAGGCCGCCAACGTGCTGGCCGAGATCAAGCTGCGGCAGTTCGCGCGCAAGGGCGAAGAGCTCTCGCCGGAAGAGGTGGCGGCCATCCGCGACCCCGTGCTGCAGGACTACAGACTCCAGTCGAGTGCGCTGTACTCCACGTCGCGCCTCTGGGACGACGGCATCCTGGATCCGTTGGACACGCGCAATTCCTTGGGCATGGCGCTGAGCGCTTCGCTGAACCAGCCGATCGCGCCACCGAGCTATGGCGTCTTCCGCATCTAAGGCCATGCCGCGGCTGCGGTTGGACTCCATCGAGCCTGGCATCGTGGCGCTGACTCTGGTGCGCGCAGCCGGGCCGAACGTGATGGACGAGCACTTCTGTGCGCAACTGCAGGCCGCCTGCAACGCACTGGCGCACGTTTCAGGAACGCATCGCGGCCTTCGGGCAAGGCCGGCGCTCAGGGTAAGCTCAGGTGTTCCGATTGTCGGCCGCCATCCATGAAGACCTCCACCAAACCGCCCGTCGCCCGGAAGCCCGTCAAGGCCTCCAATGCGGCGACCGCCGTCGCACCATTGTCCGAACGTCGCCAGCGACGGGCGGACGAGATCCTCGCGGCTGCACGCCAGGTGTTTCTGGAAAAAGGCTTTCAGGGCACCGCGGTCAGCGAGATTGCCAATCGCGTGGGCATTGCTGAGGGGCTGGTGTTCAACTACTTCCCGACCAAGCGCGACCTGTTGCACGAGGTGCTGCGCGCGATGTACGAGCCGCTGATCCGGGACGTGGAAGAAGGTTTCGCGCGCATCCAGGGTCTGCGCTCGCGGCTACGCTTCATCGTCTGGCGGCATGTGCGTGTCTATGTCGAAACACCCGGCCTCGCTAAGCTCGTGCTGCATGAGGTGCGGACGGGCCCGGAGTACACCGGCGCGGGCCTGCACGATCTGCAGGTACGCTACACACAATTCGTGCGCCTCGCACTTGAAGATGCCGTGCGGGATGGCGAGCTGGCCGCAGGCGTCGACGTAGACGCGGTGCGCGCCATGCTGTACGGCGGCCTTGAACACTTGATGTGGCCAACGCTGTATGGAAACCAGCGCATCAACGTCGACTCTGTGGTCGACAGCTACACCAACCTCATGCTGCACGGCCTACAGGCGACGCCAACGGTAGGTGGCGTGGAAGCCCGGCTTGCGCGCCTGGAGGCGCTGCTCGCGACAGGACGCCCGCCCCGCGCCTGAGGCCGGTCGCGAGGACCATGCCCTCCGCGGAATCGCGAAGCGCGTGATGGGAACTACGCATCATGCAGCGGGCTGCGCCCGCATGACGTCCGGTACTGCGACATCGCGTCGCTCAAGCAAGCGACCGAGCAAGCCTTGCCCATGCTGCGCCAATTGCGCACGCGACGCGGCGGGAAGCACCATCCACGGTGACCGGCCGAATCTTCCACTGGGCGCTGCGCAACATCTCCAGCCGCTACATCTCCCTCACTGAACCGCAACCTGCTCCATGTCCCTATTTGTGCGACATGCGAACATGATCTGGCACTGCCCACTCTGCACCAACTCCTGCGTGGCCGAGCGAATCTCAAAGCGCAGATCGACGATGCCGCGACCCGGCTTACGGGTCGTGCGCGCGCCGGCGACGGAGATGACCGCATGCAATGTGTCACCGGCACGCACCGGGCTATGGAAGGCCCACTGGACGCCCAGCATGCCCAGTACCGTGCCGCTGAACAGGCCTGCCTGCGCGCCCATGCCCAGCGCCATGCCCAGCACCATCGGCCCGTGCGCGATACGGCCGCCGTAGCCGGCTTCGCGCGCGAATAGCTCGTCCACATGCAGCGGATTGAAGTCGCCGCTGAGCCCCGCGAAGCCGATCACATCGGCCTCGGTAATGGTGCGGCGTGGCGTGACAATGCTGCGGCCCGGCGTGAAATCCTCGTAGTACCAACCCATATCCTGCTCCTGCAAATCAGAGATGCTCACTGCACTGCCTGCCCGCGCTTCTTGAGCACGCGCAGGTCCACCATGCCAGCCACCGTGCGCGGGTCGGTACCGGCCGGAAACAGTTGGTGCTTCTGGATCTTCTGCGTGGCCGTGGTCGGGATGTGGTCCGTGATCCACACCCAGCCTGGCGCCTTGTAGTAGGCCAAGCCTATGAAGCAGAAGTCGAACAATGCGCGTGCCATCGTCTCGCGCTCGAACACTACGCTGGGGCGCAGCACTACACAGGCCAACACCTCCTCTTCGCGGATCTCGTCGGGCACCGCCAGTACGGCCACGTGGGCGACATCGGGGTGCGTCTGCAACAGCGCTTCTACCTCCGCTGCGGCAATGTTCTCGCCGGAGCGGCGGATGATGTTCTTGCGGCGGTCGACGAAATGCAGCATCCCGTTCGAGGCGCGACGCACGATGTCCCCCGTATGGAACCAGCCGCCGCGCCAAGCCTGCTCCGTGGCCGCCTCGTCGTCGAGATAGCCGCTGAAGAAGTCCTTGCGGGGCGTCGCCTCCGAGTGCCGGATGACCATCTCGCCCGGCGCTTCGTCCGGCACGTCGTGGTCCGCATCATCGACCACGCGCACCTCGACCCCTAGCTGCGCGGTACCGAATGCGCGCTGGCCGACCTGCCGCGAAGGCAGGTTGTCAGCCAGCGCCCGTACCATCTCGGTCATGCCCCAGATCTCGATCAGCGGGAAGCCGAAACGCCGCTCAAAGACTTCATGCAGCTGCGGCTCCACGCCGGCACCGATCGCGAAGCGCACCGTATGCGCCCGGTCCAACGCCGAGGCAGGCTGGCTCAGCAGCATCGGGACGATGACGCCCAGATAGTGGACCGCGGTGGCACGCGAGGCACACACCTCCGGCCAGAAGCGCGCCGTGTGGAAACGGTCGGTCTGCACCTGGCAGTTGCCGGTCAACATCACGCTGAAGAATGACAGCACCGAAGCGTTGACATGGAATAGCGGCAGTGGGTTGTAGAGCCGCTCGGCACCTTCGGCGAAGGCGCACAACCCGCCACGCGTGGCATACCAAGCGCCCGAGGCCAGTTCGTAGCGGTGTGACAGCACGCAGCCCTTGGGGCGCCCCGTCGTACCCGAGGTGTAGAGCACGCTGGCGGGTGTTTCGGCCATTGGCCGGTTCGGCTCGGCTGGGTTCTGGGGGCGCGGCAGGTCCACAGCGAAGTGGGCCAGCCGCACCACGGCGGGCCGGTTCCGGGCCTCCGACAGCGCTGCCGCAAGCAGAGGCTCCAGCGGTTCGAGTACCACAACGACATCGACCCGCGCGTGGTCAAGCACGTAGGCCATTTCACGCGGGCGATGATCCCCGTTCAGCGGCACGCAGCACACGCCCAGCATGTTCATGGCCAGCTTGTGCAGCAGGTGCTCAGGTCGATTTTCCATCAGCAGCGCGATGCGGTGGCCCACCCCATAGCCGGCACGCGCATACACCTCCGCGAGCTGATGCACCGCGTCCCGCGCTTCGCCGAAGCTGACCTCCAGGCCCTGAGGGTAATAAGCACGCCCAGGGTTCGCCGGCACAGCCAAGAAGGTGTTTTCACAGTAAGCCTGCGCCGCACGCAGGAAGCACTCGCCGATGGTGGAGTGGTCGTCGATGGGAATCACGTTGCAGTTCCTGTTTCGAAAATGGCGACGGCAGCAGATCGTCGCCGAGTAGAACGAATTTTGCTCATTATTTGATAGTCACTCAATCCACTAGTGCTGCAACAGATAGAGGGTATGTCCCTATAACTACCATGTTTCCATTCGAACGAAAAAGTAGTCTGATCGCTAATCTTGAGACATATTTGAGCGTCCCTCATTTCCTTTGATAGGAGACACTTTTGAAAGCGTCCGTACTAGCCCCACTCGCTTGCACCGTCGCCCTGCTGGGCATGGCCGCCCATGCCCAGACCACCGACAAAGTGCGCATCGGCTTCTTGACCGACATGTCCAGCGTGTTTGCTGACATCGACGGCAAGAACGGCGCCATTGCGGTCCAGATGGCGATCGACGACTTCGGCGGCAAGGTGCTGGGCCGTCCGATCGAGCTCTTGTCCAGCGACCACCAGAACAAGGCTGACATCGCCGCCTCAAAGGCTCGCGAATGGATCGATACGGCCGGCCTCACCGCTCTGCTCGCGGGCTCCAACTCCGGCGTTGGCCTGGCGCTCGCCAATCTCGCGCGCGATAAGAAGCGCGTGTACTTCAACATCGGCGCCGGCAGCCCCTCACTCACCAACGAGCAATGCACCCCCTACACGGTGCACTACGCCTTCGACACGGTGGCGCTGTCGCGTGGCACCGGAGGCGCCGTGGTCGCCGCTGGCGGGAGGAACTGGTACTTCCTAACCGTGGACTACGTATTCGGTCACTCGCTGGAAGAAGACACTGCCAAGGTGGTGCGGGCCAGCGGCGGTAACGTCATCGGCGCTGTGCGACATCCGCTGAATGCGCCAGATTTTTCCTCATTCCTGATGCAAGCACAGAACTCGAAGGCGCAGATCCTCGGCCTTGCCACGGCCGGCACCGACGCGCATAACGCCATCAAGGCCGCGCGCGAGTTCGGCATCAACCGCTCCATGAAGATCGCGGCCTTGATGTTCTTCAACACCGACGTAGATGCCTTGGGTATGAAGAACACCGAAGGCCTGCTATTCACTACAAGCTGGGACTGGAACCTCAACGCAGATTCGCGCGCCTTCGGCCGGAAATTTTTCGCCAAGACCAAGCGGATGCCTAGCGACCTGCAGGCCGCCGACTACTCAGCCACCATGAACTATCTGAAAGCGGTGCAGGCGGCCGGCACCACCAATGCCGACGCCGTGATGGCCAAGCTCAAGAGCACGCCGATCGAGGACTTCTACGCGAAGGGGACCATCCGACCGGACGGGCGCTTTGTGCACGATATGTATCTCGTGCAGGTGAAGGCGCCGGGCGAGTCCAAGGAACCCTGGGACTACCTCAAGCTCGTCAAGCAACTTTCGGGCGAAGAGGTATTCACGCGCAAAGCAGAGAGTCGTTGCTCACTGTGGCAGTGAGAGATGCAAGGCGCGATCTCGCGGTCACGTGTCACACTCAGCGCAATGGACGAGAGCTGCCGCAATTGCGCTGACTATGTCACGTCTGCTGAGCATCAGCATGATGGATCAACCAGTTCAGCTCAGGTTCCAGTCGCCTCCACTCCACGCCGGAGGCCATGTGTCCATAAGGACTGTCGAGCTCCAGATAGCGGCGCCCCTGCGGCCGACGCGTCACCAATTCAGTCACACGCGAATCCGGCGGGAAAATGGCATCGGTGGTGCAAACCACGAAGAGCATGCGTGCACGGATGTCGTCGATGCGATCGCGCACGTCGAAGTTCTCGGCGGCACCGGCCAGCGCGACCATGCTGTTAGGGTCAAAGCGCTGCGCCCAGCCACGACTTGACTTTTCGAGCGCGGCCTGCCGTTCTGCAGAGGAGCCCAGACGATCTTCGTACAGTCGCTCGAGCCCGTACGAGCGCAGCGTCTCCAGGCGCAGCTTGAACAACTCTTCCACCATGCCTGGATCGTCGTAGTGCCAGCCGCCGTGCCAGTGCGGGCATTGTGCGAACCGCGCTCTCTGGGCATCGGCACTGATGCCCGGTGGATGGGTGAGCCCCGACATGAAAACTCCGATGGCGCCAACCATGGCAGGCTGGTCCAGCGCCCATTGCAGGGCCTGCCAGCCACCATACGACGGCCCAAGCACCGCGTGCAGCCGCTTGACGCCCAGATGCTGCAGCAACCGGTGCTGCGCGCCCACGATGTCGGTCAACGTGATGCGCGGAAAGTCGGGCCCCCAGGGGCGGCCGGTGCTCGGGTTCAAGGTTCGCGGACCAGTGCTCCCGAAAGAGGACCCCAGCATGTTCGAACAAACGACGTAGTAGCGGCTCGTGTCGAGTGGCCGGCCAGGGCCCATCAACGGTGCCCATGAGCCTTCCGCCGTGTGGTGCCCCGCGGAGAGCATCGAAGGGCCACTGGTGAAGCCGTGCGTCACCAGGATCGCATTGCGGCCGTCGGGCACCAGTGTTCCGTGGGCCACATAGGCCACTTCCAATTCAGGCAAGGTGGCGCCCGAGGCGAGCGTGAATGCGCCGAGGCGGGCGACCTGCAAAGGGGACTGGTTGGGACTGATACTCATGTTATTGCGCCTTGATGCCGGCCGACTTGATGACCCCGGCCCATTTTTCGGTCTCCGCGCGCACGAAGGCGGTGTACTCACTCTGGGACGATCCCACAACCTGGGCGCCGATGGCCTCCTGCTGAGCCCTGAACCGCGGGCTACTGACGGCTGCGATCGCAGCCTTGTGCAGCGCTTGCACCACCGCCTCTGGGGTTCCGCGAGGGGCAGATAGGCCGCTCCATGCGGTGACCTCGAAACCGGGATAGCCCTGCTCGGCCACTGTCGGCACCGCTGGGAAGAGTGGATTACGCTGCGCGCTGGTGACGGCAAGCGGCACGAGCTTGCCATCGCGCACGTAGGGGATCACCGAGTCCTGGTTCAGGAACATCACTTGCACCTGACCGCCCAGCAGGTCCGTCAGCGCCGGAGCACCCCCTTTATAGGGAACATGAAGCAGCGAGATGCCCGCTCGCTGGCGCAGCATTTCCATCGACAGGTGTCCGGATGATCCATTGCCCGAGCTGCCGTAAGTCAGTCGGCCAGGATTGGCACGAGCATGGGCGACCAGGTCGGCGAGCGTCTTGAAGCCGAGATCCTGCCGACTCACCAGCACGTTGCAACCGGCGCCCAGTTGCGCGATGTGCACGAAGTCCCTATTGATGTCGAAGCTCTGGTCAGGCATGAGCGTCTGGTTCGTGGCGTTGCCCATCCACGAAAGCATGAGCGTATGCCCATCGCGCGGCGCCCGCGTCAACAGGGTGGCCGCGATGTTGCCGCCCGCGCCGGGTCTATTGTCCACGATCACCGGCTGGCCAACCACCTTCGAGAATTCATCGGCGAACTGCCTGGCGAATGCGTCAGACGCCCCCCCCGGCGGCGCTGCCACCAGCAGTTGGATCGGCTTGGAGGGAAAGTCCGCGGATGGCTCGGCAAGCACCTCCCCCGAAGCCAGGCAGGCAGTGAGCAGTAAGGCGCCTAGCAGTGCGCGGCGGCGCGGCGGCAATTCCGTGTGCACGTCAGTCATGAGTCTCCTTGTAGTTTTTCGCGTGGATTCGGATCTTCAGGCTTGCAGCCCTGTCTGCCAAATTGCATAGTTGGACGACCTATTAGCCATCCTGAAACCTCATGGAACCCACAGCCACAGTCCTTCTCAATCGGCTCACCTCGCGCGGACGGCTGCGCCACGTTCAGGTGCTGCTCAAGCTGGCTGAGTTGGGCAGCGTGCTTCGCACGGCAGATGCCATCGGCATGACACAGTCCTCGGTGACGCAGACGCTGGCCTATCTCGAACGCCTGCTGGAAGTTGACCTGTTTCAGAGGCATGCGCGGGGCATGCGACCGACTGCAGCCTGCCTAGCCGTGATTCCCGCAGCGCGGCAGATGATGCAGGGGGTGACCCAAAGCGCCGAACAGATCGCCACCTTGCATCGTGCCGGCGAGGGCACCGTACGGCTGATCGGTTCGGCCTCCGCCCTGAGTGGCCTGCTGGTCCACACACTGCCCGCATTCACCAGCCGGTATCCGCAAATGCAGGTGCAACTCCGCGAGGCCGAGGGAGCGGACCAGTTGATGGCGATCGCGAGCTCCGAGGTCGACCTGGTCGTCTGTCGCCGGCCTGCGGTAGTCCCCGAGGGCTGGGTATTTCGCAAGCTGTTGGACGATCGGCTCGCTGTGCTGTGCGCATCCACACACCCGCTGGCCGGTCGACTGGCCGGCTGGAAGACCCTCGCCGCTTCTACTTGGTTGCTTGCACCTGCCGGGTCGTTGGCGCGAGTGCAGTTCGATCATTTGCTCGACAAGTGCTTCCCCACGCCGCCAAGGCTGCACCCGCTGATCACCCGCTCAAACATCCTGTTGCTTCGATTGCTGCAAGAGCCGGGTGTGGTGGGGCTACTTCCGCTCAGCCTGATGCGGCACCTGATGCGCGGAGATCAACTGGCGGAAATCCGCACGCGCGAGCGCATGCCACTGGAGCCAATCGGATTGCTGTTACCGGCCGCCGGGGCCGGCCGTGGCACGGTGCGACTGGCGGAATATTTGGGTGACGCAGCGCACGGATCAACCGACTCACACCGGGCTGAATAGAGGAACAAAGCGGGCATTTAGGGCGCGCAGGGGTGCCCCCCGCTCTCCTCCTTCAGGTGGATTGACGCCCGTCCGGACTTGGACGCAACGTACTTGAGGCCGCGATCCGCAATCGGAATGGCAATGCGGCGGCGCCCCGGGGCGCAAAGTGCTGCCGTGGCTGCTGCCCCACGTCAACCTCGGCGCGCCGTGCTAGAGCGCGCGGGTCGATGCCGTCCACTTCAATCGCGAACTGCTGAAATTCGCCATCCATCACGGCCTCGAGCCGCGACGGGTGGGCATCGCGCGCGGCACGACTCACCAGCGCGGCTCCGTCGGCCTCAGGGACGCCGGCGCGCTGGATGCCTTCGCTCGAGGCAGCACGTTCGGAATTGCCAACCTGCGGGCCGCCCCTCCGCGAGCCACCTAGCGTCAGCGCTACTCAGTAGCGTGCTCGCATCACAGGCAAAGGCCATCGCCAGGCATGTCTAGACATTCAAATCGAATACCTCGGACCAAACTCCCGGCAGGATCGACGTGCCACGTTAGCTTTTACTGATACGCGATGGCTTGTCCTGCATCGCTCTTGATATTTCCCCATGATTTGAGGATAGCGGCCTTCACGCCATCCGGCATCGGCACATAGTCAAGCTCAGCAGAGGCCTTGTCACCACTCTTGTAGGCCCAGTCGAAGAATTTCAGCACGGCGGCAGCCTGAGTCGGCTTTTCTTGCGCCTTGTGCATCAAGATGAATGTGGCTGTGGTGATCGGCCAGGCATCTTTGCCCGGCTTGTTATTGAGAATCTGATAGAAGCTCTTGGCCCAGTCGGCGCCAGCAGCGGCTGCCTTGAAGGCAGCCTCCTCGGGAGAAACAAAAGAGCCGGAGGAATTCTGCATCTGCGCATATGTCATCTTGTTCTGCTTGACATAGGCATACTCCACATATCCGATTGAGTTAGGCAGGCGACTCACGAACGCAGCGACGCCTTCGTTTCCCTTTCCGCCCACACCGTTGGGCCAGTTCACTTCCGTGCCCTCCCCAACCTTGCTCTTCCATTCAGGATTCGTTTGGCTGAGGTAGTTCGTGAAAGCGAAACTTGTGCCGGAACCGTCGGCGCGGCGAACAACGGCAATCTGGGCATCGGGCAGTGCAAGCGATCCATTCAGCGCCCTGATGGCAGGGTCATTCCATTTGCTGATCTTCCCAAGATAGATGTCGCCCAAGACCGGACCGCTCAGCTTCAGCTGTCCAGGGCCGATCCCCGCAATATTGACGACGGGCACTACCCCACCTATGACAGTAGGAAATTGAACCAAGCCTTTGGCCCGCAGCTGATCATCGGTCAGAGGAGCATCCGAAGCGCCGAAGTCGACCGTCTTGGCTTCGATTTGCTTGATCCCCGCCCCAGAACCCACCGATTGATAGTTGATCTTGATGCCGGTGGCCTTATTGAATTCTGATGCCCACTTGGAATAAAGCGGTGCAGGGAAGCTTGCGCCGGCACCCGTGACCACTTGGGCATTTGCTGGCAGATGCGCGAGCACGGCCAACAGGGCAGTGACAGGAAGTTGAAAGTAAGTTCGTGAAATCATGATTTATCGGCGAAGATAGAAATTGAGGGAAGCTCAGTTTAGAACGCATGCAAGTCAAGATCGTGAAAAGCACTCCTCTCCCTTGACTACATCAGGCGCGTGACTGGTCGAGATCCCGTTGACTTTTTGCAGCTCGAAGCCGCCGGTTACAGCAATGCCCTCGACCTTTTCGACGGGCTATGAGAACGGAGCATGGGCAGATCTGCCGAGAGCAGCGCTGCCGCATCGAATATGACGATCGCATCGCATGCAAGACCCATTGATCCTGAGTCTTCGGGACTCAGTGATGCAATCGAGTCCCGACTGCGGAATGATTGCGGTCAATAAATGGCGCGTCGCGCGATGAATTCGAGCACTTTTTGATTGAACTCCACCGGCTTCTCGAAGTAGGTCGAATGCCCCGCATCGTCCACAACAACAAGCTCCGCCCCGGGCACCAGCGGTACCACTTCGCGCGCCACCGCGACAGGAACGATCGGATCCTCGCTGCCAACCAGCATCAACGTCGGACACTGCACCTGCCCGAGCGCCTCCATTGGAACTAGGCGATCAGGTTGCATCAGGGAACCGATCGCGGCGTCCCACCGGTCAGCCGATATCGAGTGCGTGCTTGGGTTGAAGTGGTTGATTTGCGCGTACAAGCCGGCTTTGTCCGGATGGTTCTCGAGGAACCAGCGACCCATTGAGCGCTGCTCAATCGCAACAGCTCGTTGAGAGATCCGCCGGGCGGCCAAGATCTCCAGCAAGACGGGGTGATTGATCGCGAGCGACGTATCACAGCCAATGAACGCGGCCAGGCGATCTGGATGAGTCAAGGCCAGCTTCAGTCCGATCATTCCTCCGAGCGACTGCCCGACCAGACTAACCTTGTCGAGCTTCTCCTTGTCGAGTATCCGCGTCACGTCTTCGACAAAATTCTCCAGAACGAACTCCTCAATCGGTGCGGCTGATCGCCCAAAGCACCGTATGTCCATCGTGATGCACGTGTAGTGCCGGCTGAACACCGGTAGTTGCTGCCACCAAGTCGCGGCGTTGGAGCCAGCGCCGTGGCAAAACAGCACCGCTCGACCTTCACCGTGACGCTCGTAGTAAATCTGGCGTCCCCGGGAATCTGCAAATGGCATGGTCTTCTATCTCTTTCAGTTTGCTTTGAGATTTAGGCTGCGCACCAAGGCTCCCCAACGTTCGGTGTCGGCGTTGACCAACTGCGCATACTCCTGCGGGGTCGTGCGAAGCACGGACAATCCTTGGGCTTCCAACTGCTTACGCAGCGCCGGCTCTCTCAGGGCCGAGTTCATTGTGGAATTGATCTTGTCAACCACGGCTGCAGGCGTACCCTTGGGTGCGGACAGGCCGACCCAGGATGTCACGGTCAACTGCTTGTATCCAAGCTCTGCGAATGTAGGCACATCGGGTGTGTCCGGGCTTCGTGTTGCGCCCGAAGTTGCAAGCACCTTGAGCTTTCCAGCCTGTACCGATGCCAACACAGAAGTCGGAGGCACCACGCTAACAGAAACCACCCCGGCCAGAACGTCCTGCAAAGCAGGACCGCCGCCCTTATATGGGATATGCGTCATTTGGGTATGCGTGGCACGCTGCAAAAGCTCCATGACTAGGTGACCAGTACTGCCCGTGCCGGAGCTCGCGTAGTTTATTTTCCCGGCCTCACGACGAGCCTGCTCCACGAGATCCTGGAAGCTCGAAATACCTGCATCGCTGCGTACCACAAGCCACTGAGCACCCTCCCCGATCGCGCCGATATGCTCAAAACTCTTGACGATGTCAAAGGACAGCTTGGAGTACATGCTCTGACTGATGGTGTTGAACATGCCCGTCATGGTGAGCGTGTAGCCATCAGGCGGGGCACCCGCACCTATTTGCGTACCCACAATATTGCCGGCGCTCGGCCGGTTGTCGATCACCACGGGCTGCTTGAGCATCTGCGACATCTGCTGCGCGAGCGGTCTCATGGTCAGGTCATAAGGCCCGCCCACCGGGGCCGGTACCACGATGCGGATGGGACGGGACGGCCAGTTTCCAGTCTGGGCGTACGCTGCCCCGATGGAGGTGCTCGCGAGCACGGCGACTAGGAAAAGGCGACGCAGGGGGTTCTTCATCGTGCTGTCTCTGTCGGCGGTCGAACGCCGCTGCATTGGCTGGTGACAGCAGAATCTTCGATCTTCGAGCAATCGTAAACAAATTAATATTTTGCCATTTCGATTAGACTTCCTAATGGCCTTCCAGTCCCCCACATCGTTGCTCAACCGATTGCTCGCGCGCGGCAAGTTTCGGCACATCCAAGTGCTGCTCAACCTGGCTGAACTGGGCAGCGTGCAGCGTACGGCGGAGGCGGTTGGCCTGACGCAGTCTTCGGTGACACAGACGCTGGCCTATCTGGAGCAGCTTCTGGAGACCCGACTGTTCGACCGGCACGCCCGCGGTGTGCGTCCAACACCGGTGTGCGTAGACTTGCTGCCCGTTGCTCGCCAGTTGCTTCTTGGGCTTGCCAGTGGTTCTGAAATACTGGCAGCTCGGCAGAATCAGGGAGCGGGATCCGTGCGCATGATTGGTTCCGCCTCAGCCATCCATGGGTTGCTCTTCGAAGCATTACTCCAATTCAGTTCGGTGCGCCCGAGCATCCAAGTGCATCTGCAGGAGGTCGAAGGGGAAGACCAGTTGCTCGCGATCTCGCGCGACGAGGTCGATCTCGTCGTTTGCCGGCAACCCGTTGTTACCCCCGAAGGCTGGATCTTCGACGCCCTCCTTAAAGACTGCTTTGTTGTCTTGTGCCGGGCCGACCATCCTCTTGCTGGCGCCCGAAAGCCGAGCCTGAGGGACTTGGCGGCCCAGACTTGGCTGCAGCTCCCGGCGGGATTGGCAGCGAGAAGTCGATTCGACGAATTGGCCGCAGCCTTTCCGGCGCCACCGGGCACCTTTCCGATCGTTACGCGCTCGATGCCAATGATCTGGTGGCTACTTCTGCGTAAAAATCTGCTGGCGCTAATGCCGTTGAACCTTGCGCGCCCAATGCTCGACTCCGGCCAACTCGCGCAAGTGCACTGGGGACCCGCTGCAGAACTCGCGCCGATCGGGATGCTTCGCCCGGAATCCGGCCTTGGATCTGCTGCGATGCAGCTGTGTGAATTTCTTAAGGAGCGAGCGCAGACAGTCCACAACATTCAACAAAAGCCCTCCGAAATTGCTGCGTCGCCCGATAGCCGCCGCGGCAGAGGTAGAACTGGCAGTGGTCAGCCAAAGCCCGAGAACAAGGCATCCAAGGATGACAAGCACCTACCCCCGGGACAACGTCAATCGGCCAAAAACCGCGTTTGAAGCCCAGCCTCGCAGTTGCAGATGATCGACCAATCGCACCGACCGTGATCTCGCCACCCCTAGTGTAGTGCGCCACGTAAATATGTACTTATCTCTTGGTCCGCGCCAGGGCGGCCTTGGCTCGCGTGACCTTGGCCAGAATGTCGGTGGCGCTGGCGGTCCAGATGAAGGCCTTGGGATTGGCGTTGTGGTGCTCGACGTAGAGATCGATCGCCAATTCCAGCTCAGGCACGCTGGTGAAGCTGTCGCGCCGGATGCGGTTCTCCGAGATGTCGCGGAAGAAGCGCTCGACCATGTTGAGCCACGAAGCACTGGTGGGTGTGAAGTGCATGACAAAGCGCGGGTGCTTGGCGAGCCAGGCTTGAACCTCTGGGTGGGTGTGGGTGCCGTAGTTGTCCACGATCAGGTGCAACTTCAGGTGCTTGGGCGTCTTGCGCTGGATCAGGCGCAGGAACTGCAACCACTCGGCGTGGCGGTGTTGCTGCTGGCACATCGAGATCACGGTGCCGTCCAGGGTGTTCAAGGCGGCGAACAGGGTGGTCGTGCCGTGGCGCTTGTAATCGTGCGTGACGGTGCCGGCGCGGCCTTTCTTCATCGGCAAGCCGGGCTGAGTGCGGTTGAGCGCCTGGATCTGGCTTTTCTCGTCGCAGCTCAGCACCAAGGCGCGCTCGGGTGGGTTCAGATAGAGCCCCACGACGTCCAGCAGCTTGTCCTCGAAGCGCGGGTCCCGCGAGAGCTTGAAGGTGCTTTGCCTATGCGGCTTCAGACCGTTGCGCTTCCACACGCGGCGAATCGTTGTCGGCCCCACGCCGAGCTGCGCGGCCAGCGTGCGCGTGCTCCAGTGCGTGGCCGCGATGGGCTTTTCGTGAAGCGTCTTGTCCACGACGCTCGATTCAAACTCGGCGGTGGTCACGCTCGGGGTACGCCCTGGGCGCGGCGCATCCTGCATCAGTGCCTCCACCCCGCCTTCCAGGAAGCGCTGGCGCCACAAGGCCACCTGGCGCCGATCCAGATCGACCTCGGAGGCGATGTCCTTGTTCTGCCAGCCCTGAGCGGCCAACAACACGATCTTGGCGCGCTGCTGCACACGAGCCTCGACGCGGCCTCGCCGCGCCAAGGCCGTCAACTCTCGTTGAACAGCCGCATCCAGTTCGATCCTTGGGGCAATGCGCATGACGACCTCCGCCGAGGTCGGAGTGTATCAAATAAGTTCTATTATTTCAAGCGCACTACACTAGTTGGTGATGATGCGAATGCGCTCGCGCTTGCAATCACGAAGGATCGGCTGTAGCCGTTCGACCAGGTACAGGTCGCGCACCGGATGCTCCGGTTTTCTGATGTGCGCCACCTGAGCTGCGCTCATGGTCACTTCGGGCGTCGAATCGAAGCAATGGTAGTCCAGCGCTCCACGAGCAACCAAATCAGAAGCAGGCTCGAAGCGATTACGCGATCATGCTGTCGAGGCTCCAAGGAGGACGGCATTGGAGGAAGGTTACGGCGGCGCTCATTGCGCACCTCCAAACTTGCCTGCGCAGCCCCGGTAGCCATCCGTCACTGCGATGGGAATCTACAGCATCAAGAAGACAGCGCGTTGCCAGATTCCTCGAAACCGAGGGTGCGCGGGCGCCCCCCTCCAGCACTTCGTTAAGCACAAAACCCGCAGGACCCAGTGGTCTATGACCCGTAACCTAATTCGCTTCATTGCGGCATTGATGAGTTGGCGTTCCGGATTCGCCCGTACCGGGCGTTCTACGGGCAGAGTCTATGTAGCTAGCGTCCTCAACCATCTCGATTCGAGAGCCTTGCTTCGCAAATCCATCTGACCTAGCGCGCGTAAACCCTACAGGGGACCCATGGATACAGCGGAAAAATCCTGACACGAAGAGCGAGCACACATCCTTTGGACAGGGCTCTCTTCGACTTCAACGTATGGGTCTTTCATTCACAACATCTCGCCGATCTGAGGTCGGCGCACGGAGATACACATGAGACGAGTGGTGCACCTGGGTGTGCTGGCAGCAGCGACGACAACCGCGACGCTGGCATTGCTTTCCGCGTGCGGCGGTGGGGGAAGTAGCAATAGCGGGCTGCTTGGGTTGGCTGGACAGACGGGCTCGACGGGCTCGACTGGGTCGACGGGGACGACCGCGCAGACCGGGTTGGCCTGCGACGAATCAATGAAGACGGCCTTCAAGCCAGATGCAAACACGACCGTCTTGCAAGTAAAGAAAGTCAAGAAGGGCGACGCGTATTTCGGTGTCACGGCCCAGCAGGCAGCCTTTCTGGGCGGGCCGGCCGTGTTCGCGGCCGATCTTTGCATGGTGAAGCTCCTCGTTGGGCCTGGCGTTCCGGGGCCCGACGGGGCGCCTTCCACGTCGCGCGGCATCGGCATTGAGGTGTGGTTGCCGGAGAAAGATGCCTGGATCCACCGGGTTCACGTCCTGGGCACCCCAGGATGGTCGACCGGCGGGCCGGAGACGACGCTCGACAAGATGACCCTAGGTAGCGGCATGTGGGGTACCGATGACTCACCGGCGCGCGTGGCCACCGATGAGGGCGCGGTCACCTCCATGACCGACACTGGAATACAGTCTCCGACGCAGGGCTCTTTCGCGCTGAACCCTGACAAATCAGACAATGCAGCCGGCTGGCGAGATTGGACTTATCGCGGTCTCTACGAGCAGGCGGTCAAGACCAAGGCGCTGGCGACGGCCTACTATGGCTCAGCGCCGCAATATTCGTACTTCTCTGGTGGCTCGGGCGGTGGTCGACAGGCGCTGCATGTTGCCCAGAATCTGCCGGAGCAGTACGATGGCATTCTTGCGGCGATGCCGGGGCCAGACTGGAGTTCCTTCCTCCCTGAGGTCTATCCGGCCCTGCTGGCGCTGCGCGAACTCGGTGGCAACGATCCTGTGGCGCAGTTGGACTTGGCGTCGCGGGCAGCTGTATCGGCTTGCGACATGGTCGGGGGCCAGCATCTTGGCTTCATTCTCGACATCAAGAGCTGCCGCTACGACCCGACCAAGGATACGGCCGTCCTGTGCACCACCGACGGCGGTACGAACAGTACCTCTGCCTGCCTGACGCAAAAGCAAGCTCTGGTCATGAACAAGATCTGGTACGGGCTGACAGTCGATGGCAGCGTGCCTGATCCGGCCATCGACAACGGCTTTGACGCGCCGCCGTCGGGGGTACGGAAATGGTACGGCTACCCGCGGGGGGGCTATATCCGCTCGCTGCTGAATGCATTCACCTGGTTGGGCGGCCCGGGCGTAGGGCGTGACGTCGCTGCGATAGCACTGCACGATCCCAGCATGGGCACGGCTACGTTCATTAACGCCACTGGCAACGGCCAGGACGGGTGGATGAACTTGACCTACGCACAACTCGCCGACGCGTACGACAAATTCAAGGCGATGAACGGCCAATTCGGCTTCAACACAAACAATCCCGATCTGACTCGGCTTCGGGACGCGGGCACGAAACTCTTGCATACGAGCAACGTGCACGACGCAAGTGTATGGTTGCAGGGACACACCGACTACTATGACCACGTTGTGGCTCAAATGGGCGGCTTGGCGGCCGTGCAGAACTACTACAAGCTCTACGTGCTCCCAGGATTGTTCCATGGCGAGTTCAATGGGTCGGCAAATCGCGAGTCCAATCCACCAGCTCCCGTCGCCTTTCAGACGTATCAGGCCCTGGTCAGTTGGGTGGAAAAGGGAATCTCGCCGGACACGATGGTCTTTAATTCGCCCAAGGACGGATACGTGCCCCCGATTTGGACAGGTTTTGGCCCTACGGTTGGACCCGAGATGAGCCTTCCGGCGTGTGCCTATCCGACGAAGGCAACCTATGTCAGCGGCGACATCCTCAAGGCGGCCAGCTACGCTTGCAAGTAGCCTTTGAGCAGCCGGACGCCGAGGCTTTCGAAGATGAGGGTGTCGCGTCCGCACCAAGGGGGCAGCGAGACAGCGCCACGAAGATGGGGCATGGGCCCTCGTCTTCGGGGCTGCACGCTGAACAGTACAGAGATGTCCCCCGAAGTCACGATGCCGCTTGCCGTCAGGATTAGTGCGCCTGCTCGGCTCCGCTGACCTCAGTCGTGGAACCAGCCTCTTCGCAACGAGATGGCAGTGCAGTCGCAAAAGCCAGCCCGCATGCGCAATCAAGCGCGGCGTATTGCAGAGCGCATTGGACGCCGCCTCTGCATCCGGCCGGGCAAACAAGAATCTGTCATCGGCCAGCGTCAATATCTCTTGGTAATGATTCGCTCGCATGCGCGCCGGGCCAGCGGCCCAGCCGCTGCGCGGGCCAATCTTGCGAAGCACGCGAAGCGCTCCCGTTGCACTCGTCCGCCTCTAGCACCATCTCAATCGGAGAACCGCGAATCTTCAATCCCTATGAGCGTATTCGCGTAAACCCGGGAGCCAGGCTTGGCTGTTCGCGCAACGATCAGCGGGTCACATGGACAATTTTGAGACCTCTATGACCACAAGTACTTTCGAATCAAGGCAATCAAATGCCGCGATTGCGTCGCCCGCGGGCGACTTCGCAGATGCGACCTACCGCAAGGTCGGCTGGCGGCTCCTTCCGCTCCTGTTCATTTGCTACATCGTCGCCTACCTGGACCGTGTAAACATCGGCTTCGCAAAGCTCCAGATGCAGAGCGATTTGCAGTTCAGCGAAGCCGTTTACGGCCTCGGAGCCGGCATTTTCTTCATCGGCTACTTCCTGTTTGAAGTGCCAAGCAACGTCATCCTCCACAAGGTTGGTGCCCGGCGATGGATCGCTCGCATCATGATCACCTGGGGCCTGCTCTCTGCCGGCACCATGTTTGTCAACTCGGCCACATCCTTCTATGTGGTCCGCTTCCTACTCGGCGTGGCCGAAGCCGGATTCTTTCCGGGAATCATTCTGTACCTGACCTACTGGTACCCTGCCTGGCGACGTAGCAAGGCCACGTCATTCTTCGTGGCCGCGATTCCGTTCGCCGGCATCCTCGGTGGTCCGATCTCGGGCTGGATCCTGCAAGGCGTGGGCGGCGTGCACGGCTGGGCCGGCTGGCAGTGGCTCTTCCTCTTGCAGGGTCTGCCGACGGTGGCGCTCGGTCTGGTCGTGCTGCGTTATCTCGAAGATCGGGTCGCGGACGCCAAATGGCTCACCGCCCCTGAGCGCGAACTAATTGTGCGGGACATCGCGCAAGAAGGTGTCGGCAAGGCGGAGCCTCATATCCTTAGCGTGCTTGGCAATGGCCGCGTTTGGCTGCTGGCGATTGTGTACTTCACTTTCACCGCAGGGATCTATGGCATTTCGTTCTGGCTCCCTAGCATCATCAAGGCAATGGGCGTCAAGGGAGCCTTGGACATCGGTCTGATTAGCGCCGTACCGTGGACATTCGGCGTTATCGCAATGTACTTCATGGCCCGCAGCGCGGACCACCGCCTGGAATATCGCTGGCACAGCGCAATTGCAGCCATCGTCGGTGCCCTCGGCTTGGTCATGAGCGTGGCCTACGGCGGCAACGTGACGCTCTCGATGGTCGGTCTGACGATTGCCACCATGGGGATTATGTCGACGATCCCGATTTTCTGGGGAATACCGACAGCATTCCTCGGTGGCACGGCAGCCGCAGCTGGCATCGCTTTCATCAATTCGTTCGGTAATCTCTCCGGCTTCAGCGCACCGTTTTTGATCGGCCTCATCAAGGACGCGACTCAAAGTACCAACGCGGGGCTTCACATGCTTGCAGGTTTGCTGGTGCTGGGTGGAATCCTTGTGTTGTTGGTGAAATCCGAGCGTACTGCACCAAATCGCTAGCGCCTTTGACGGAGGGTGAGGCGGTCGCCCTCGCCCTCCTTCGATGAGATCAAGGAAGACATGTTCGCGTAGCACGCAGCTTCTCCGTGAATACATGAGTACCTTTGACGGCGTCCATGGCCATCTTGGCCTTTTGAACGCCGCTGAGTCTTCTACTCACCTTCTTGATCCTGTTCACGGGCCCTCGCCCAACGAAGCAGCTCATCCACAATGCAGCGTGCTCAAATTTCCGCGACTGGCTCTCACTTCAATGCTTCGCAGGATCTACGCCATCAGCCCCGGGCTCGAAGCCACGAAGTGAGGCGCTTCGACAAGCCTGGTTTCAACATAGACGAGTCGAGCGTCTGACCTCGAGACCCTGACCGCGCTGGCCCTCTCGAGAGTCTTGGGTTTCGCGGACGGCGCAAACAATGCGCCGGGTTCAAAGCAAGGGCTGCGGCGTCCCCGCGATCCTGTGGCTATATCGCCGGGGCGCTAGCCAGCGGCACGAGCGCGCAACAGGGCCAATGCTTCCGCGGCTCCGTCACATCGAGGCAAGCGCTGCCGGAGCCAACCACGAAGTGACCCCATGTCCGAGACCAGTTGTCCACCATCGGCGTGGCCATTGAAATATGATTGATCTAGCGGCCTTGGCGTAGCGACGCTCCGCCGGCAGCGGATCGAGCACCCTCAGATCAGAGCACCCCGCAAGGGCGCACAGTGAGGCCGCACAGATGCCTACTAGCCCTCCAAGTCAATTTGACGATGGATGAGCGTAGCCTTCAATGACGAAAATGTCTCCCTGTGCCGCCCCCTCTCGCTTGCGTCTGACTGCTTGATACTCATCCGAGTGGTACCAGCGGTTAGCAGCTTCTACGGAGGGGAACTCGAGAACTACGACCCGATTCCCGAATACAGCACCTTCCAGCGGATGTTTTTTTCCGTCGCGAGCAAGATACCGTCCTCCAAATGCTTCGACCGTAGCCGGGGCCACGGAGGCGTAATCTCCATACTTCACCGGGTCTTCGACGTTGATAACGGCCAGCACATAAGCACTCAAAGTATTCTCCTGATGTTTGCCAGCTGACTGACAGCTTCAAAGTGATGCACGTTTCAAGATTGGGCATCCCGGGGAATCCGGGCGTATCCCTTGGCGTTGTGGTCGCTCAGAGCGCCCGCTGGATCAGCAGCTTCTGGATGTCCGACGTGCCTTCGTAGATCTGGCACACGCGCACGTCGCGGTAGATGCGCTCCAGCGGGAAGTCGTTGACGTAGCCGTAGCCGCCCAGCGTCTGGATCGCGGCGCTGCACACGCGCTCGGCCATCTCGCTCGCGAACAGCTTGGCCATCGCCGCTTCCTTCAGACAGGGCAGGCCCGCATCGCGCAGGCTCGCGGCGTGCCAGATCAACTGGCGGGCGGCCTCGATCTGCGTCGCGCATTCCGCGAGCCGGAAGCCCACCGCCTGCTGCTCGAAGATCGAACCGCCGAAGGCCTGGCGCTCCTTGGCGTAGTTGAGCGCGAACTCGAAGGCGCTGCGCGCCATGCCCACGCTCTGCGCGGCGATGCCGATGCGCCCGCCTTCGAGCGCGCCGAGCGCGATCTTGTAGCCCTCGCCTTCCTGGCCGATCAGGTTCTCGGCCGGGATGCGGCAGCCGTCGAAATTGATCTGCGCGGTGTCGCTCGAATGCTGGCCCAGCTTGTCTTCGAGACGTGCGACCTGGTAGCCGGGCGCATCGGTCGGCACGATGAAGGCGCTCATGCCGCGCTTGCCCGCGCCCTTGTCGGTGACCGCGATCACGATCGCGACCTGCCCGTTCTTGCCGCTGGTGATGAACTGCTTGACGCCGTCGATCACCCACGCGTCGCCGTCCTTGCGCGCGCTGGTGCGCAGCGACGAGGCATCGCTGCCCGCCTGCGGCTCGGTGAGGCAGAAGGCGCCCAGCATCTTTCCCTGCGCGAGCGGCTGCAGCCACTGCTTCTTCTGCGCCGCATTGCCGTAGCGCATCAGGATCGCGTTGACCGGGCAGTTGGTCACGCTGATCGCGGTGCTGGTGCCGCCATCGCCGGCGGCGATCTCCTCGAGCACCAGCGCCAGCGTCAGGTAGTCGAGCCCCGCGCCGCCGTCTTCCTCCGGCACGCAGATGCCGTAGGCACCCAGCGCCGCCAGGCCTTCGTGGGCCGCCTTGGGAAAGCTGTGGTCGCGGTCCCATTGCGGCGCATGGGGCCAGAGTTCGGCCTGCGCGAAGGCGCGCACGGCATCGCGGATCGCTTCTTGGTCAGTTGTCAGCAACATGTTTCAGATCAGTTCGATGGCCACGGCCGTGCCTTCGCCGCCGCCGATGCACAGCGTCGCAACGCCGCGCTTCTTGCCGCGCTGCTGGAGCGCATGGATCAGCGTCACCATGATGCGCGCGCCGCTGGCGCCGATCGGATGGCCCAGCGCGCAGGCGCCGCCGTTCACGTTGACGATCTCGTGCGCAACCGACAGCTCGTGCATGAGCGCCATCGGCACCACCGCGAAAGCCTCGTTGACTTCCCACAGGTCGACGTCCTTCACGCCCCAGCCGGTCTTCTTGAACAGCTTGGCGACCGCGCCCACCGGTGCGGTGGAGAACCACTCGGGCTGCTGCGCGTGCGTGGCGTGGCCGACGAGGCGCGCGATCGGCCTGGCACCGTACTTCTTCGCGGTGCTCTCGGTCATCATCACCAGCGCGGCGGCGCCGTCGTTGATCGACGAACTCGATGCGGCGGTGATGGTGCCGCCGTCCTTCTTGAACGCGGGCTTGAGCGTCGGGATCTTGTCGACCTTGACCTTGCCCGGGCCTTCGTCGATCTCGATCACCGTGTCGCCGCCGCGACCCTTGACGGTCACCGCGGCGATCTCGGCCTTGAACGCGCCCGACGTGGTCGCGGCCTTGGCGCGCTCGACGCTGGCGATCGCGAAGGCATCCTGCTGCTCGCGCGTGAACTTGTACTTGGCCGCGCAGTCCTCGCCGAAGGTGCCCATCGAGCGGCCCGGCTGGTAGGCGTCTTCCAGGCCGTCGAGCATCATGTGGTCGAAGATGCGGTCGTGGCCCATGCGGTAGCCGCCACGGCCCTTGAGCATGAGGTAGGGCGCATTGGTCATGCTTTCCATGCCGCCGGCCACCATCACTTCGTGCGTGCCCGCGAGCAGCATGTCGTGCGCCATCATGGCCGCCTTCATCGCCGAGCCGCACATCTTGCTGAGCGTGACCGCGCCGGCGCTGTCGGGCAGGCCGCCCTTGTAGGCCGCCTGCCGTGCCGGCGCCTGGCCCTGGCCGGCCATCAGGCAGTTGCCGAAGAGCACCTCGCCCACGCTGTCGGCACTGATGCCGGCGCGCTCGATGGCGGCCTTGATCGCCACGCCGCCGAGGTCATGCGCCGCGAGGGAAGAAAAGTCGCCCTGGAAGCCGCCCATCGGGGTACGGGCGGCGCCTACGATCACGATCGAATCAGACATCTGCAATCTCCTGAATATGTTTCTGGTCACCGAGGCGCCAGCCGAATCGCGCCGTCGAGCCGGATCACCTCGCCGTTGAGCATGTCGTTCTCGATGATGTGGCGGGCGAGCTTCGCATAGTCCTCGGGCGTGCCCAGGCGCGAGGGGAAGGGCACGCTCGCGGCCAGCGCGTCCTGCACTTCCTGGGGCATGCCGAACAGCATCGGCGTGCCGAAGATGCCCGGAGCGATCGTCATGTTGCGGATGCCGCTGCGCGCCAGGTCGCGCGCGATCGGCAAGGTCATGCCGACGACGCCCCCCTTCGATGCGCTGTAGGCGGCCTGGCCGATCTGGCCGTCGTAGGCGGCGACGGAGGCGGTGGAGATCAGCACGCCGCGCTCGCCGGTCGATTCCGGCTCGTTCCTGCTCATCGCGTCGGCCGCGAGGCGGATCATGTTGAAGCTGCCCACGAGGTTGACCATCACCGTCTTGCTGAAGACCGCGAGTCCGTGCGGCCCGTTCTTGCCGACAGTCTTCTCGGCCGGCGCGATGCCGGCGCAATTGACGAGGCCCATGAGCTTGCCCAGCTTGAGGGCGGCGGCCACGGCGGCCTGGCCGTCCGCTTCCTGGCTCACGTCGCATTTGACGAAGACGCCGCCGATCTCCTTGGCGACCGCTTCGCCCTTGTCGGCCTGCATGTCGGCGATGACCACCTTGCCGCCATTTGCCGCCAGCATCCGCGCCGTGCCCTCGCCGAGCCCCGAGGCACCGCCGGTGACGATGAATACCTTGCCTTCAATCTTCATGCTTTAGCTCCGTTCGTTTGAGTCCATTCTGGAAATCTGTAGAGCCCTGGGATTTGCCACGCGAGTTGGTCAACGTCCGCGAGTCAAGACTTGACGCAGTGAGGTCGCAGTCCAGGTTCGCACTTTCGAAGGGGAGACCTTCGTGTGCCTCGCCGCTTCGCATCCGAAGTTCGATGAGACACCGTCGCAGGTAGGCCATGGGTCAATCTCCCAGAACTCGATGTCAGATTCGAACGCTCGGAACACCAAATTCGTTGGGCGACCAACGACGTGCCCGCGCGGCGTTCCCGGTTAGTTAGGGATGGTTGAAGTTCGGCGCCCGCTTGGTCAGGAAGGCGTCCATGCCTTCCTTCTGGTCGGCGGTCGCGAACAGCGAGTGGAACAGGCGCCGCTCGAACATCACGCCGTCCGCGAGGCCGCTTTCGAAGGCGCGGTTGACCGATTCCTTGGCCGCCATCACCGACAGCTGGGAGAAGCCCGAGATCACGAGCGCGGCGCCCAGGGTCTCTTCCATCAGCTTGCCCAGTGGCACGACGCGGCTCACGAGCCCGGCGCGCTCGGCTTCGGCGGCGTCCATCATGCGGGCCGTGAGGACCATGTCCATCGCCTTCGACTTGCCGACCGCGCGCGGCAGGCGCTGCGTGCCACCGGCGCCGGGGATGACGCCGATCTTGATCTCGGGCTGGCCGAACTTCGCGTTGTCGGCCGCGATGATGAAGTCGCACATCATCGCCAGCTCGCAGCCGCCGCCGAGCGCGAAGCCCGCGACCGCGGCGATGACGGGCTTGCGGATCGAGCGGATGGTTTCCCAGTTGCGGGTGATGAAGTCGCCCTTGTACGCATCGAGAAAGGTGTACTTGGCCATGGCGGCGATGTCGGCGCCGGCGGCAAACGCCTTTTCGCTGCCGGTGACGATGATGCAGCCGATGGCCTCGTCGGCGTCGAAGGCCTTCAGCGCCTGGCCCAGTTCGGTCATCAGCTGGTCGTTGAGCGCATTCAGCGCCTTGGGACGGTTCAGCGTGATGATGCCGACCTTCTCGGCTTCGACGCGGACCTGAAGATTCTGGAAACTCATTCAACACCTCGATCAGGCAAGACCAACAGTGGAAGGTCGTTCATAGTGGCCAGAGCGCGAACTTGGGCACAGTTGCGCTGTCCAAACCAACCGGTGAGAGCTTCACGAACCGAAGGTGAGAGCATGTCAGACGGCGGCAGATTGACGACCTCACAGAGCCGCCTCGCGAAGTGAGGCTCTAGCGCGGCCAACGCCACACGGCCATCCGAGCAGCGATAGACCCGGTACCCTGCGTGGGCACCGCCAACGGAACCGTCGGGCAGTGTCAGGCCCCAGGTTCGCGGAAGGGCCAGCCATTGAGCAGCGCCACCCAGCGCGACCTCCGAATACGCCCCCCTCGAAGAGCCTCCGGCAGCGCTGCGAGCCAACATGACCTGACTCAAGACCCTTTCGCTCGCGATCAAAGCGCCGCTCATATCTGCGAACAGGGAAGCAGGGAGCGCCAAGCCGCAAACCAAGCCGTGTTCCGCGAGGTAAGTCAGGTCGTGTCCAGGATCCTCTGCTTTGGCGCCGTGGTCCCCTACGATGGCCACGTGCGACAGCTTCGGGTAGCGCTCAGTTAGAAGGTCCCAACCCAGCCCCAATCGCTCGATTGCTGATGGCCTGAACGAGGTAAGAAACACATCGGCTTGCGCGAGAAGTTCGTGCAGTCGGGCTCGCCCTGAATCTGACTTTAGATCCGCAGTCTCGGTTGCGATACCGACATGAAGATCCGCATATGCCGCAGGACAGTAGACCTCCATGGGATCCCCACTGGGCGGCTCAAGCTTCATGCAATCGGCCCCCATCGTACGGCAGCGAAGAAGCGCCGCCGGACCTGGAAGGTTGAGCGCGAGACTCAAGATTCGTACGCCAGATAGGGGCGAGTTTGCCGGGTCTTGGCAGGTCAAATTTCGATCCATTTCACTCAACGCATCCTGTCTAATCAATTGGTAAAGTCAGCGAACTGATATGCACGAGCACTAGGCAACTGCAGCCTGAAGCTCTGGGAGCGCAGTGAAGAGATCGGCCTCCAATCCGTAGTCCGCGACGCCGAAGATCGGCGCCTCGGGGTCCTTGTTGATCGCGACGATCACCTTGGAGTCCTTCATGCCCGCCAGGTGCTGGATCGCGCCGGAGATGCCTGCTGCGATGTACAACTGCGGGGCGACGATCTTGCCGGTCTGGCCCACTTGCGAATCGTTCGGGGCGTAGCCTGCGTCCACGGCGGCGCGGCTGGCGCCGAGTGCGGCGCCGAGCTTGTCCGCCAGCGGGGTCATCACTTCATTGAACTTCTCGGCGCTGCCGAGGGCTCGGCCGCCCGAGACGATGATCTTGGCCGCGGTGAGTTCGGGGCGGTCGCTCTTGGTGACTTCCCGGCCCACGAAGGCGCTCTTGCCGCTGTCCTGTACGCCGTCGGCGCTTTCCACCGCGGCGCTGCCGCCGGTGGCGGCTGCGGCGTCGAAGCCGGTGGTACGCACGGTGATGACCTTGATCGCATCGCTGCTCTGTACGGTGGCAATGGCGTTGCCGGCATAGATCGGGCGCTCGAAGGTGTCGGCGCTGTCCACCTTGGTGATGTCGCTGATCTGAGCGACATCCAGCTTGGCGGCCACGCGCGGGGCGACGTTCTTGCCGTTGGCGGTGGCCGGGAAAAGGATGTGGGTGTAGCTCTTGGCGATCGCCAGCACCTGGGCGGCGACGTTCTCGGCGAGGTTTTCCGCCAAGGAGGGGCTATCGGCCACGATCACCTTGGCAACGCCTGCCACCTGGGCGGCCGCCTTGCCGGCTTCGGCGGCATTGGCACCGGCCACCAGAATGTGCACATCGCCGCCGCAGGCCTTGGCGGCGGTCACGGTGTTCAGGGTCGCCGGCTTGAGCGTGGCGTGGTCGTGTTCGGCAACAACAAGTACGGTCATGTCGAGTATTCCTTCTCTTTGCCTCAGATCACCTTGGCTTCGTTCTTCAGCTTGTCCACCAGCGTGGCGACGTCGGGCACCTTGATGCCGGCGCCGCGCTTGGGGGGCTCGGCCACCTTCAGGGTCTTCAGGCGGGGCGCCGCGTCCACGCCCAGGTCCGCCGGGGTCACCGTGTCCAGCTGCTTCTTCTTGGCCTTCATGATGTTGGGCAAGGTCACGTAGCGCGGCTCGTTCAGGCGCAGGTCGGTGGTGATGACCGCGGGCAGAGACAGCGAGAGGGTTTCCAGGCCGCCATCGACTTCGCGCGTGACGCTCAGCTTGTCACCGGCCACTTCGACCTTCGATGCGAAGGTGCCCTGGGGCAGGTCCGCCAGGGCGGCGAGCATCTGGCCGGTCTGGTTGTTGTCGTCATCGATGGCCTGCTTGCCGAGGATGACCAGAGACGGTTGCTCCTTGTCGACGAGGGCCTTCAGGAGCTTGGCAACCGCGAGAGGCTGCAGCTCTTCAGTCGTTTCCACGAGGATGCCGCGATCCGCACCGATGGCCATTGCGGTGCGGAGCGTCTCCTGGCACTTGGCATCGCCGCAGGAGACGGCGATGACCTCGGTCGCCACGCCCTTTTCCTTCAAACGAACCGCCTCTTCGACGGCAATCTCGTCGAAGGGGTTCATGCTCATCTTGACGTTGGCAATGTCCACACCGGTGCCATCGCTCTTCACGCGCACCTTCACGTTGTAGTCGACGACCCGCTTGACGGGGACCAGTACTCTCATGCGCTCTTTTCCAGCAAGTTGATGATGCTGATGCCAGGCGTTCCATCGGGTTTGGATGCGGACAGGCACGCGCTGAACGGCATGCCCGCACCGCAGGCCCCTAGTAAGGGTGCCAATCAGTACACAGGAACCAAGTCTGGTGATCGTCGGAGCGATGCCAAAGGCACCGAGATGGATGCCGATAAACCGCGATGAACCACATGCCTAGCGAACCTCACGAAGAGAGAGTCTGACGCTGTGGAGCATCGGCACCTCCTCCGACGAGGTCTACCTGGAACTGACGACGCTTCCTTGCCGGGAAAGTCTTCCTGGGATCGAGTCAGGAACAGCAATGTCGCCGAAAAGGGAGCACTGCGATACCATCGATTGGCGACGTCACCATCTCTTGCAGAGATAGATCACCTGCTGCCCAAGCTTGCGGAGGGTGTTGAGGGTGCTGGCCCAATGTAGGTCGCTCCTTGCCACTCGCCCCCAGCGCATAGATCTCTAGCAAGGTTCTGCACGAGTTCTATGACCGCCGCCTTCGCATGTGTGAGCGGAATGTGCTTCGAATAGCAGATTCCGAGCGTTCGAGCAACCTTTTGAGGTCGAATCCGATGCGCACGCAAACGTCCAGCCTCGACCTCGTGCGCTGCGAGCGCATACGGCATGACCGTCGATGCCATGCCGGCCTCGACGGCACTCTTGAACACAGACACTGAATTGATCTCTGCGACCACCTTCATAGGCAACTCATGCTCCTCCAGTGCCGCCGCAAGCACGGCCCGAGTGGCAAAGCCATGTTGAATGCTTGGAAGCACCAGCGGCTGCTTCGAGACGAAACCGAGATCCACGTCAGATCCGTCGGGGAGCGCGGGCACCGCTTCGGGACCGCGGAGCAAATAGAGCTCTTCCTCGACAAAGGGTTGAAAGACGATATCCTCATGCGAGGGTAATGGTGTGAAGACCATCAGATCGACCCTTCCCTGACGCAGTTGTTCAATCATGTTTCCCATCAACTCTTCGTTGATATGCAGGGAAATCCCGGGCAAACGATCCCGTGCTGCCCGGAAGAGCGGGAGCGCGAGTGCTCCGGAAACACTTTGGCCCAAGACCAGGACCACGGATCCAACAATCGCCTTGGGCGAGGATCGCACGGCAGTCTTCACGTCGTTCAGTTGCTTAAGAACAGCCTGTGCGTACGCATAAAACGTCTTTCCAGCCTCCGTCACCGTAACCCCGGATCGCCCCCTAAACAGCAACTGGACCCCCAGCTCGTCCTCGAGTTCGGCAATTTGTTTGCTCAGCGCTGACTGCGCCACGAAGACCTCGAGTGCAGCACGCGACAGGCTTCCACTATCTGCTACGGCGATAAAGTATTTAAGTTGTCGAAGTTCCATGCCATTTGTCCCATCGATCGCTTTGCCAGATGGCGGCTACGCAATTTGGAAACGCTCAAATCGTTGCCAAGGGCTAGAGTGACATGCCCGCAGCAATTCACAGATGGTATCAATGAACCAGCCTTTTTCCCCTGCCCGAAGAGACATACCGGCGGCGGTGCATACAAGCCTTAGCGAGCGCTTTCGAGAGCGCTACACGACCAATTCCAGCATCTTGTCGCAGCACGGCGCTGACGAATCCCACTATGAACCGATGCCACCAGATGCGGTGGTGTTTCCCTTGTCGACGGAAGAGGTCGCCTTCATCGTCAAGCTTTGCGCTGAACATCGCGCGCCAGTCATCGCCTTTGGGGTCGGATCCTCGGTTGAGGGCCACGTGCTGGCAGTACAGGGGGGAATCTGCATCGACATGTCTCGGATGGACCGAATCTTGAAGGTTCAACCCGAGGACATGACTGCGACAGTCCAAGCCGGTGTTACTCGCATGGCGTTGAACGACGAACTCGCTCACTCCGGCTTCTTTTTCTCAGTTGATCCGGGCGCCAATGCGACCATAGGCGGGATGGTAGCTACAGCTGCATCAGGGACGAATACTGTGCGATACGGAACGATGCGCGACAACCTTCTCAACCTAACGGTCGTCACTGCCGAGGGGGAAATCGTTCGGACTGCATCCAGGGCGCGCAAGTCTTCGGCGGGCTACCACCTGACGAACCTGTACTGCGGCTCGGAAGGCACCCTTGGCATCATCACTGAAGTCACAGTGAAGCTGCATCCCCGTCCGGAGGAAATTCTTGCAGCAGTCGCAACCTTTGGAGACATAAAGGGAGCCGTCGACGCCGTGATCCAGGCCGTCCAACTCGGACTACCACTGGCAAGGGCCGAGATGCTCGACGCCCTGACCATCCACGCGATCAATCGTCACAGCAAGACTTCGCTGACCGAAGCCCCTACCCTATTCCTGGAGTTTTGCGGAGCCGCCGGCGAGGCGACTGCGCAAGCCGCTCAGATGCAGCAGATCGTACACGACTGCGGAGGTGGCGAATTTGCGATGTCGACCAGGGAAGAGGAACGCGCAACGCTGTGGAATCCTAGGCATAACGCCTACTTTGCAGTGCTTCAGCAGAAACCGGGTTCTCGATCCGTGACCACGGACGCATGTGTCCCCGTATCAGTGCTTTCGGACTGTGTCGAAGAAACTCGCCTGGACCTTGAGGCATCCGAGTTGCCGGTCGCCATATTCGGTCACGTGGGTGACGGAAACTTCCATTGCATGATTCTCATCGATCCTGCCAATGCGGATGAGCGCGAGCGCGCGGAAGCGCTGAGCCAACGCTTGACTCGGCGAGCAATACGCTTTGGTGGAACGTGCACGGGCGAGCATGGAGTGGGTCTGCACAAGACAGCCTACTTGGTCGAGGAGCACGGTGAAGGTGCGGTGGACATCATGCGGCGCATCAAGAAGGCGCTCGACCCTCACGACATTCTCAATCCGGGCAAGGTACTTCCTGACCACTAGTCCGTAGCGCTGCAGTAGGGCGAACTGCGGCACAAGAAGTCGGGCGACCGCCGCAGCGCCCCGCGAGACCTTGCTTATGTCTGGCGCTTGCGACTACGACGCCGCCGGTGTCAGCGGCCAGCGTGCACACGCATAGGACCTCGATGTCCCGTCAAGCCATGGCTGCTAGCCCTCGCGACGGCCCGAGTCGTACCACTCTCATCCGAAAGAATTCCATGAACGCCCCACTACCCGAGCACATCCGCAAGGCCCTCGAAACGGTCACGCTCGACGACAAATACTCCCTCGACTACGGCCGCGCCTTCATGAGCGGCGTCCAGGCCCTGGTGAAGCTGCCGATGCTGCAGCGGCTGCGCGACCAGCAGCAGGGCAAGAACACTGCGGGCTTCATCAGCGGCTACCGCGGCTCGCCGCTCGGCGGCTACGACCAGGCGTTGTGGAAGGCGAGCAAATACCTCAAGCAGCAGAACATCGTCTTCCAGCCGGGCGTGAACGAGGAACTCGCGGCCACCGCGCTCTGGGGCACGCAGCAGCTCGGCTTCGCGCCGCCGGGCACCAACCGGTTCGATGGCGTCTTCGGCATCTGGTACGGCAAGGGCCCGGGCGTGGACCGCTGCTCGGACGTCTTCAAGCACGCCAACATGGCCGGCACCACGCCGTGGGGCGGCGTGATCGCGATCGCTGGTGACGACCACATCGCGAAAAGCAGTACCGCCGTTCATCAAAGCGACATCAACTTCAAAGCATGCGGCATGCCGGTGTTCTTTCCAGCCAACGTGCAGGAAATCCTGGACCTGGGCGTCCACGCCTTCGCGATGAGCCGCTTCGCCGGCATCTGGTCAGGGATGAAGACGATCCAGGAGATTGTCGAATCAAGCGCGACTGCGATGATCGACCCCGAGCGCGTCGAGATCGTGATGCCCACCGATTTCCAGATGCCCCCGGACGGCCTGCACATCCGCTGGCCGGATCATGCCGTCGTACAAGAAGAGCGGCTGATGCACTACAAGTGGTACGCCGCGCTCGCCTACATCCGCGCCAACCGGCTCAACCACAACGTGATCGAAGGGCCGAACGACCGCTTCGGCATCATGGCCAGCGGCAAGGCCTTCAACGACACGCGGCAGGCGCTGATCGACCTCGGCCTCGACGACGCGGCCTGCCGCCAGCTCGGCATCCGGCTGCACAAGGTGGCGGTCGTCTGGCCGCTGGAGGCGCAGCTCACCCGCGCCTTCGCGACCGGCCTGCAGGAAATCCTCGTAGTCGAGGAAAAGCGCCCAATCATCGAGACCCAGTTGAAGGAACAACTCTACAACTGGCCTGCGGATTCGCGGCCTCATATCCTAGGCAAATTCAACGAACACAATGGAGAGATTTCCGGTGGCGTTTGGTCGATGCCCAATCCCACTGCTCAAACATTGCTGCGCGCCAATGCTGATCTCAACCCGACGTTGATCGCTAAAGCCATTGCCTTGCGCCTCAAGGGACTGGGCCTGCTGCCAGCCGCCTCGGATATTGCGCGTACCGTGGAAGCGCGCTTGGGATTTCTCGAAAGCAAAGAGCGCTCGATGCAGGTGATTCAGGCCGCGGGGGTCAGGGACGAGCGCCAGCCGTGGTTCTGTTCCGGCTGCCCGCACAACACCAGCACCGTGGTCCCCGAAGGCTCGCGCGCGATGGCCGGCATCGGCTGCCACTTCATGGCGACCTGGATGGACCGCTCGACCATCGGCTTCACGCAGATGGGCGGCGAAGGCGTGCCATGGGTCGGCCAGCAGCCGTTCACGACCGACCCGCACATCTTCGCGAACCTCGGCGACGGCACCTACTTCCACAGCGGCCTGCTCGCGATCCGCCAGAGCATCGCGGCCGGCGTGAACATCACCTACAAGATCCTCTACAACGACGCCGTCGCGATGACCGGCGGCCAGCAGGTCGGCGAGCGGCCCGAGGGCCATTCGGTGCTGCAGATCGCCGAGAGCCTGCACGCCGAAGGGACGGCCAGGGTGGTGGTGGTCACCGACGAGCCCGAGAAGTACGAGGGCGTGCACGTGCCGGGCGACAACGTCAAGGTGCGGCACCGCGACGAACTCGACCAGATCCAGCGCGAGTTCCGCGAGATCAAGGGCACGACGGCCATCATCTACGACCAGACCTGCGCGACCGAAAAGCGGCGCCGCCGCAAGCGCGGCACGGCGGTCGATCCGGCCAGGCGCGTGGTCATCAACGAGCTGGTCTGCGAAGGCTGCGGTGATTGCAGCGTGCAGAGCAACTGCCTGTCGGTCGAGCCGCTGGAGACCGAATTCGGCCGCAAGCGCACGATCAACCAGAGCACCTGCAACAAGGACATGAGCTGCCTGAAGGGCTTCTGCCCGAGCTTCGTGACCGTCGAGGGCGGTCAGCTCAAGAAGAAGGCCAAGGGCAAGGGCGCGGCGCCTGCCGAGCTGGGGGCGCTCGCCGAGCCGGCGCTGCCTTCGCTTGCGGGTGGCCTGGTCTGGGGCGTGGTCGTGGCCGGTGTCGGCGGTACCGGCGTCATCACCATCGGCCAGCTGCTCGGCATGGCAGCGCACATCGAAGGCAAGGGCATCGTCACGCAGGACGCGGCCGGCATGGCTCAGAAAGGGGGCGCGACGTGGAGTCATGTCATGATCGGCGAAACCCAGGACGACATCCACACCACCCGCGTGGGCACCGCAGCAGCCGACCTCATCTTGGCTTGCGATCCGCTGGTGTCGATCAACCCAGAAAACCTCCTCCGCATGCTGGAAGGCCGGACCCATGTCGCGCTAAACACCTACAGCACACCCACGGCTTCCTTTGTGCGCAATGCTGACTGGCAGAACCCTCAAGACGGATGTTTAGCTGAAATAGCACGCGTTGTAGGCAACGAAGGCGTCAGCGCTTTCGACGCCGACGCCGCATCTACTGCGTTGATGGGCGACACGATCTACGTCAACCCGATGATCCTGGGCTATGCCTGGCAGAAGGGGTGGATCCCGCTCGAGCATGCGTCGCTGATGCGCGCGATCGAGCTCAACGCCGTGGCAGTCGAGAACAACAAGATCGCCTTCGAATGGGGCCGCCAAGCGGCGGCGCGCCCGGACGAGCTGCAAAAGCACGTGAATCCTGGCCAGGTGATGGCATTCAAGAAGCGGGAAACGGTCAGGAGCCTAGTGGCCCATCGCCTCGAGTTCCTGACCGACTACCAGAACGCCGCCTATGCGGCGGAGTACAAGGCCTTCGTCGCCAAGGTGCAGCAGGCCGAGTCGGCCCTTCTGGGCAAGACGTCCCTAGCCGAAGCTGTGGCCCGCAATCTATTCAAGCTCATGGCCTACAAGGACGAGTACGAGGTCGCGCGCCTGCAGAGCGATCCGGCCTTCCTCGCGCGGATCGAGGGCATGTTCGAGGGGCAGATGGGCAAGGACTTCAAGCTCAACTACCACCTGGCGCCGCCGCTCGTCGCGAAGAAGAACGCCAAGGGCCAGCTCCAGAAACAGAAATACGGCCCGGCCATGCTGACCGGTTTCCGGCTGCTGGCGAAGCTCAAGGGGTTGCGCGGCACGGCGCTCGACGTCTTCGGCCGCACCGAGGAACGCAAGACCGAGCGCGCCCTGATCGGCGAATACCGCGCGAGCATCGACGAGCTGCTCGGCGGTCTGACCGCCGCCAACCATGCGCTGGCGGTGGAAATCGCGAGCCTGCCCGAGCAGATCCGCGGCTACGGCCACGTCAAGGAACGCAACCTGGCCGCGGTGCGAACCCGCTGGAGCGAACTATTGGCCCTATGGCGCAAACCGCCAACCAGTCGCGCTGTCGGTTAGTTGGGTTCCGAGGGAACGCCGGGCACAGTTTGATGACTTGCATCATCACCACGCTTGAACTTCAAGTCAGCTCGTTGAGAGTTCGCGCGCTGCGGCCCAAGGCTCGCACTATCAGGAAGCCCGGAGATCTTCCAGTGACCTCCCGCCGGCGATGGCTTCCTTCAGCCACCCCGGTTGGGGGCCTCGCCCTGTCCAGGACTTACCTGCGCCATCGCTGTAGAGCACGGTCGACGGCCGACGCTTCGGAGCCGACTTCCTCGCCGGCTTCTTTGCAGCGTCCTTTGCAGCGCTCACGGCCGGGGCGCCGACCTGAAAGTCTTCCAGGCGCATGCCGGCAGCGAGCGCTTCACGCAGCCAGGTCGGCCGCTTGCCCCAGCCGCCCCAGGTGTTTCCGTTGCCATCGCTGTAAGAATTTCGTCCGCCTTTCTTGACTACGCCACCGCTGGCGGTCTTCTTCGTCGCGCTCTTGGCGCCGAACAGTTGCTCAGGTGTCAACTCGTAATGGGCGATCGCAACCTTGATGCGATCGATGACGCCACCGACTTCTTTCGCCCGAATGACATCGGCCTTCTGCTGCAAGGTCACGATCTGCTTCTGAATCTGTGCGTAAGTCTGAACCATAGGGAATTCTTTCTAAAAGAACAGGTCCGCTAGCTTAGTCGTTTTTCGTTTCAACACCCACTCGTCCCTTCCGTCGTCGTGTGACCGACTCTTTGCCGGGTTATTCCGTCAGATTGAGTGCATCCGTCAGACATCGGCACAGCCGACAGCAGGATTCAAGCGTTTTGGCTCAATTCGGGGGAATCCGCCAACTGCTTCTCAATGACGATCTCTCCGAGCCCCGATTGAATATTGAGGTGGGACGCAACACGCTCATTCAGCCGTATATGCCAAAGCGTTGGTACACAAGGCTCGCACCGCAACCGTCCCGACTCGTGCCCATCAACTCGGTACCTCGATCGTGAGTCCGGGCCTGAATTCATCGTTCTCTGGCTCTCGCCCGGCACGACCGAGCACGTACCCGCGAGGGTTACACACGACACGGCAGTTTCCGGCTCTGTAGTCGAAGCTGGTGTGCGTGTGCCCATGAACCCAGAGCATCGGAACTTCAAAGAACTCCTCTGGCAACTCGCTCACGAAGGCACCGGATATCCAGTCGGACGCAAAGGCCGCGGCCAAGGATCCACGGTGCGGACCATGGTGGGTTACGACAACAGTGGAACCGCCGAATGGCGCTTTCAGCTTGTCGGCTAGTCGCCGCGGCAAAGCGTCTTCAGGCTACGCTGGCGCGATGGCTGTCCCATCGTTGAATTCCGCGTCTGTTCTCCGGGAGAAGTATAGGGGCTGGACTCTCTATGTTCGGTGGCACCATTCGTTCTGGGGAGCGGCCGAAGGCTGGATCTGCAAGCCGATTGGCCCGCAAGAGGCCGCCAAGACAGCTATCAGCCTTGGCCGGCATGCGACCAGCGCCGCGGCATTGGCTGCCGGCCGCACATCGGTGCAGGGTTCGGCCGGAAACCGATGGGCCGCGAATGGTGGGTCGAGAGCTTGCAATTCTTGAGCACAACTCACGTCCGGCTCACACTTCTCTATCTAAGTTCTTGTCCCGCTTCGGGATTTCAGTTGAACTGGCTGTTGGCTGCGCTACGTCCGTGGCGATAAATTGCGCCGGACTTTACGTCACAGAGGCGGCAGACTTTATTCTTTTCGGCGGACTTTATTATTGCGGAACACCACTAGACAAAAAGGCACTCAAGGAATGGATCTCCGCTCAATGTGATTAATGTAATGAACCAATGCACCAAGCCCGACAATGCACGCGATGCCGAAGAACAGAAGCACCCCCGCAGACGCCACGCCAGCTGGCCACTTGATTGAAGCCTCCCTGCATCTCGTGCTCGGCTACCAACTCGCGCAGGCGACGATCGTCACGGATGCCGTGTTCTCCGAGCAGGTGGGCGCCGTCTTTGATCTACGCCCCGTCGAATACACAGTGCTTTGCCTCATTCACGAGAATCCCGACGTCTCGGCTGCCCGCCTGGCCAAGGCGCTCGCGGTCACCGCACCGAACATCGCCGCATGGATCGAGCGGCTCGAAAAACGGGGACTGATCCAGCGCATACCGCACGCGACCGATCGCAGGGCTCAATACCTGCGCACAACACCCGAAGGCGCGACTCTTGCCACAAAGGCCACACGAAGCGTGCTGGAAGGCGAGCAGGAATCGCTCAGCGACTTGTCCAAGGGCGAGCGCTTGATGCCGCCCGAGCTTCTGCACAAGGTTGCGCTTTCGCGAAGCGCGAGACAATCCGGGCCACGCTGACAAGGCAGCGCGTGTCCAAGGATGGCCCGGCCGGCATGCCGCCGACGTCGTCGCCCAGTTCAATGCCGAGCTCAACAAGGCGCTTGCGCATCCGAACGTGGTCGCGCTTTTCGCCAACTCCGGCTTCAAATCAATGGCCGGCGCGCCCGAAGACTTTCGCAACGCGGCGCGCGAGGAGCGCGCGCGCTGGGGCCGGGTCATCAAGACGGCGGGCGTGCAGCTCGATTAATATCGCTAAACATTTCGCAGCGCAAATCAGCGCCGATCAGGCGACTGCTCGCCCGCAGCATGCTCCCAGCCTGGTCGCAAGCGATCCCAGAGTTCGTTCAGAGGATGGTTCGCCGCCCATGGGTGCCGCAAGAACGCGCCCTCTTCGGGATCTTGCCCGCCGGGTTGAACAGCCGCTGTGGACGCGACGCCATCCCGGCAGTAGCTCCATCGCTCACGCCATTCCAAAGGGACATGAGACTCGCAGGCTCTCCTCAGCGAGCGCACCCTCCGCCCCCCCAGTGCCTGGGCGGATTCCACATCTCCGAGGTCGTTCGCTCTGAGGGCTGCCCGCACAAAGACTCGCTCGATGTGCCCCCGAAGAGTTTCCTCTCTTGGCTTGAATAAGCGGCGTTGTGGGCTCACGGGAAACAGACACTCAGCTTCAGCTCGCAGCTTTTTCAACGTCAGCCCCGCCGGCTCTGCAACCAGGAGGCGCCTCGGCGGGCGTGAGTCGGCAATCAGCAGTTCCCACGCCGGAAACCCTTCGCGTGGCTCGCGAAGATGGCCCCACAGAAGGTTCGAAACTTCGGCGAGCCGGAGTTGGCAAAAGTAGATGAGTTCGATGGCTGCTCGTGTCCCCAGCGCGCAATGTGTGTCGAGCACCCAGCAGACGTGATGCCATTCAGCCAGCCGCATGGGATCGGCAGGGGTGCGACTCACCCTTCGGGTGTACTCTTCGGCACTGAGAAACGCGTTCGAAGAGCGTGCAAAACGAAGGTGGGCATAACCATGCCGATGCATCCATCCGATCAACGACTTCAAAACTCGTACGACCACTGAAAGGCCTGCGTCTCCCATTGGCTTGTTCATGGGACTGCGCGAGCCGTCCAACCTGCTGCGCCCTCGTCGTTGCAGCCAATCTTTCGGCGGGTCGATCAGGGCCCGCAGAAAAAGGTCGAAATCCTCCTCGCGCATGGACGAGACCGCCCTTCGGTTGATGAACCATGCCCAGTTGAATAGCAATTCCGCGGCTCTGCGATAAACGCGCCAGGTGGATTCGCTTTCTTCATGTTCACTCAGCCAGAGCCGTGCCGCACCGACATCGTCGACACAGTCCACGTCGCAATGACCCGGTGGGTAGCGATAGTCCCCGTCCGACCCGTCAAGTCCGAAGGGCGCATTCAACATCTCCAGGCGAACGAATTCCTCTGTCATCTGATCCCGCCCTTTAACACCCGGCCTTCGTTGTAGTACACGACGATGATTCGCGATCGGGCGCTCAGGCCCGAGGAATCGGAAAGGATGGCCCATGCCACAGTGTTCGGCCAGTCTGTGGTGGGGCTAAGATCGGCGGCGAATTCGCGCAGCATTGATGTCCACGCCGCACAAGCCTCGTATTCGGGAGCGGCGTTCCGCTCGGGGGAACCAACCCTCTCCTGCCATCGCGCGGTACTCGCGAGATCCGCTTTGAGACAAGCCAAAACAAACCCGCCCCAAGTAGGCAGGTCGCCCGTAATGAGATGCGGCAATCGCGCGACATCGCGCAGCGATAGCGAGAATCCCAGCGGTCGCAGGCCTGAATGGATGGGCGCCGACTCGAAACGCAAACGCCAAAGATGGAATCCGTGGACGTCCGGCGAGACGCGCCCATCCCTTGCGAGTATGTGACCGAAGCGATCGGTGTACAGATGATTGTCCAACGGCCAATGGAGATGACGAGCATCCACGCCGAAGCACCTCGCGAAATGGCGGCGCATCGACTTGTAGACCTGGCGACGTGAGCGCTCTGAATCTGGTGAAGGCTTGGTCACTCGCTCGAATGTCCGGGAGGATACCTGCCGCACACGCGAAGGCCTCGACCTGAGATACCGTTCGGCCAGATTCAAGGGAACGAGCCGACGCAAGACCTCGAACGCAGCGAGACGTCTCTCAGCTGGATCCGCACGGTTGGGCCAATCGAAGATTCGGTCCGCATCGATCGATGCCGCGGAGACATCCAGAAGCCATCGGTGCATCGCAGTAAGCCTCCGACTCGCCAACGGTCTTCTCCAATTGATGATCATGTCCGTCAGAGTCCACGCAGGTGCGAGCATGGCGTGACACGCGACGCATCTCATGGGAACGGAAAAAGCTGCCGCCGTGAGTGCATAGCGCGCCGTCGGTGCGCCGCAGCTCACGCAGGTGCTCTTGAGTGGCTCATCGTGAATAGGACAGCGAGCCAGAGCATCGATCTGAAACACTGAAGCCGCGAACCCATTGCCCAGGCACGTCCTGCAATACCGAAACTGCTCATCCCCGGCGATCGCGCGGTACCACTTTGGGCTCAATCTACCCAGCATGGATTGGTCCAGATGGAGGCCAGCCTGGGCGAGCTGCGCAGGGGGTCGGATTCCTCGATGCTCGATCAGCAAACTGCGGGCATGAAGGCCATCGCCATCGATCTCCCCGCCATTCCCCGCAGTCTTGAAAAGTACTCTCGATAGCTTGCGCTCGTCCATTCTGTTCACCACGGCGAGCTTCGCCAACTGGGTGTAGGGGCCTTCATACGGAAATATCCACTTGGCCGACCATATCCACGGCTTCTTGTCCATATGGTTCGATGCTTTCACTAGGAGCGTGATGGTTGAGCCTGTCTGAACGCGGTCGTCCAGATGTCTGCGCCGAATAGCGAAGCCTCCTCGCGATCCTGGGCGAGGAAGAAGAAGTTTCGGATCGCCTTTGCGACGATGTTCATGCTTGCCGTGTGCGACCGGTGATCAACTCGCAACGGCGCCGCCGCAACAAATGCTTTCCATGCTGCCTCGGCCTCTTGACCCAGCCGCCACCCAAATCCGTAGGACTTGGGAAGGAAGAACTGGGAGAAGCAGATGCCGCTGTCCTCCGGGTATTGATGGCGACGAGGGTTGTCGTATGCATCCAATGTGGTCTTGAGGTCTTCGCCGCTGCCTATCCCCCCAAACGTGTGCCTGAATGCGAGGAACCTATCGATGAGATCAGTTCTGTTGAACTTGAGCATCTTTGTGCGCTCGGTCTCAATCATGGGATGGGCAAAAAAGATGGTGACCACGGTGAGTTTTCCGATCCTGACGATGTCGTTCACAAGTCCCTTGAGGTTGCCAAGCTCAAACTCACCCCAGTTTTGCGCTTCGTCGGCGATCAGAACGAAGGTTTTGCAGTTGGCACTGCGACACTGGCCGATGACGGTCTGTATCACATCGGTTCGCTTGTCCGACATGTTTCCACGCACGGCGCCATGTCCCAGGTCAAGAAGGACGTCGGCGTAGAAGTTCGTCTCCGACTCTCTCGCGTGGTCCTTGGCTATCCAGATCTGAACGAGAGCTTCGGGGAATTTTTTCGCCAAGGTGTCGGCGATAAGGTCGATCGCGAATGATTTTCCGATTCGCGGCTCACCGATCCAGTAGTGGCCGACTTCTCGAGTGAAGACAACTTGTGAGATCAGCTTTTCGGTGACCTCAACCACCGGCGTGGCGACATGCGCACTACAGCTCACTACGGGATGTGACGCGTATGCGCTTTCCCGAGCCGGACCTTCAAGAAGAAGTGGGTTGATGCTTTTCATCGTCAGTACCTGTTCCAGTCGGTAGAGCCAATATGGGGGGGCATCCGAGGCTGAGGTGGTGGCTCCTCTAGATCGAGCTGTGTCGTGCGTCTCCGCGCTCGCACCGGACGTCCCGTCTCGTTCGCAGCTGCCGCGGCCGCTGTGGCCGCCCTCGAGATCTTGGGGTTCTTCGGGTCATTGCCCGAATAGGCCTTGCGTGCACAGAAGGCCATGTATTCGTCGATGAGATCGACGCCCGAGGCGTTCTCGATCTCACCGCGCCTCACACATCTGTTGATCTGCTTTCGCAGGTCGCGGCTGTGCGGAGTTGTGCGCCAATACGGACTTTGAGGAACCGCGGTTCCAAGGCTCTGTCCTTGCTCCGTATACAGCTCGATCTGCCGCATGTCATCTTGATCCACATGTGCGTACGCATACTTCTTGATCAGCCGAAATTCGTCGGCGAGTTCGGGACTTGTGTATTTCTGCTCATCGAGTTCAAAGTACGGACGTCGGCCGTTCGGATAACTTCCCCGGATGCAGACCCGTTCGACCACCACGCCGAGCTTTGGAGTGAATGCACTCGGAGGCGGAGGAGGACGTTGAATGACGTGATACGGCGACCGTGCGTGATTGCTCAAGACTTTCAACGGGGAGATCCCACCCAGCCCGCTGTGGTTTTGCGCATTGAGTTCAGCGAACAGCACATCGACCATGTCGACCAGTTCGGAGAATTCGATCGGCCCCTTGGTGGCCTCCTCGACAAATTTTCCGCGGTGCGGGTCTTGGGTATTCGATCCGGTGGAAGATGGAAGACGCTGGAAGCCGCGCTCTTCCAGGGTTCGGAACATTCGCTCCGTCACGGCATTGCGCCACCACTTTCCGACCGCACCCCACGTCACCGCGCATCCGAGCGATCGCCGCATATCGGATTGAATGATCTTGGCGTAATGAGCCAGGGCGTTGTCCAGTTTCACGCATGCGGGTCGGCAAGGGCCCAAGCCAGGAATCGTGCCGTACGGAAGTCCCGCGCCTGGCGAATAGGAGTAGCCGCCGATCTTGATGTCCCTTGGGACCCACTTTTCCGTGCACCGTCTGACCGCTCGCAACAAATCCCCGGACGAAACCTCGGACGCGACCGCTACCGAGTAACCCAACACGGCGCGTGCTCCTTCGTCAATGACGGCGTAGATCCAGATCCGTTCGATGGGGATCGCTCGCGGGCCACCCGGTCCGTCGACAACGACTGTGCCTACGCAGTGAAGCTCGTGGGCGTCGATGCCAACAACCGAATATGGCACGTTCGCCAAGTTGAAGCTGTGTTGTCCTGTTCCCAGATTTGCGACGTCTGCAGCGTCCTCGCCGTGCCATGGACCGATGAGCTCAGGGTGGCGCAGCTTGTAGGCATTGACATACCTTTCGATTGATCGTCGACCTCTGCTTTCCGAGTTGTTTGGGTACTGGTCCGCAGGGATTCGCTGCTCGCAGAGTCGTCTGAAATAGCGAAACACCCTGAAAACCAAAGGCAGCTTGGAACGCCCTTTTACTGCGGCGCCTCGCGCGATATACGCATCGATCGCCTCGTGAATGTCGGGGTGCTTCTTTAGGAAGGCGGAGAACGAACCGGCGCTTCCCTTGCGGCCAGCATGGTGGCCCTCTGGCAGAGGCGTTGCGCGCGTGTACTCGCTCAGCCTGACGCCCGCTACAAGCGCTATCCATCCGTACGGCAGACCGTCGTTAGCGATCTTCGTGCAGCGCTCCACGAGTTGCCGCACTCGGCTCGGGGAACATCCAGCGATCTCCGCAGCGGACTGCAGCGTGCCATCGTCAAGGTAGTGCTTGACGCCATTGGCATAGCGGTCGAAACGAGCACGCTCATCCTCATCAACGGGCGGGGTGAACTTTCTCCAATTCGAATAGTCCCGAACGGATTTGGGTAGAGAGCTCCTCCTCATTCGGCTCTGTCCCGCGGCAGGAAAACCAGCGTGTGGTCACAGAAGGGCTCAGCATCCATATCACTCGCGAAGGCCCCTGTCTGGATACCGCTGATGACCGCGGCGCCGTAAATTGCCTCTCGATCGGAAGATCCTAGATTCAGGAGGTCTCTGAAACGAAACGGGTGTCTATGAGATCTGAGAACATCATCGATCTCGGCCACTTCTGCCTCGAGCGGGAAGTCCCGAACTTGCGCGATCCAGGGGATAGCTTGGTGCCAGTTGTGCAGGCGGATAGGAGAAACGTACAGTTCCAACTCCGTGAACACTTCATGACGCACCCTGTGCATGGCGCTGCTTCGACGTTGCGCCATGATCTGAAGTTCTGCTCTCGCATCAGCGCCTGCCTCCAAGGACGTTTCGCTCTTCACTTCGCGCCATATAACCTGGCCCGACTTCAACACCAGCACCGCATCGACAATGCTGGCGATGTCCTCCCCCGCCACCCGAGTAATCTGAGCCTCGGGCGCATAGTCAACGCTGACGACGAGTGGATCGGACTCGACTATTAAAAAGTGGTGGTACTCGAGATCGCTTCGAAGTTGCACATCCGTCCTGCCGCGCGGGCTATAGACGTGCCAGAGATAGCTGTTGCCCAAGCCGCGATCACGGTAGGGTTCTTCCATGGGACCTCTAACGGCCGGCCTGGTGGACTTATTCGCGCTTTTGGGCTTGACCATGAGTGCATGAGCCGCTGCGCCTCTTGCTTCAGGATGAATACTTCGCGTCGAACTACTGACACAATGCAAAAAAGGTGTTGACGAGTTGATCCCTGAGGCCTAACATCGCCCCATCCTTTGCTAGCCCGAAGGTAATTCGGGCCCGGCAGCTGTTGGTAGCAGCTCCGGGCCTTTCCTTTTGCGAGACGTGCGTTGGCTGTCCTCCGAACATGAGTTGGAAAGCGGTCATTTCACACGGATGGAACGCTGCCGGCAAGTTCACCTCGGAAAAATATGAAAAGGTGTCGTTGCTCCGAAAGTGCAGCCTATTGCGTCGCTGGAAGCGGACAAGACTTGATCTTTTCGCCTCGCTAAGTTATTGATTTGTTGTGTTTTCGGGGGTGAGCGAATGTTGTCGCCTCACTCGCGGCCCCAGGTCGACGGGCCCTCACTCGCCGTGCTCCAGGCCGCCGAGCAGTTCTGGGACGTCGCGCGGCGCGAAGCCGAAAAGGTCCAGGTCCAGAAGTCCGAGGCCGATCGGCGAGAGATCGAGCTCGCGCGCGAGGCTCTCGCCGGACAGCAATCCGAACTGCAGCAGCGCGAGGCCTCTTTTGAGCAAGCCCGCGTCGCATTGGACGAGGCCTTGGCCTCCTCTCGGCAGGCACTCGCGGTCATGGAGGCGCAGATGCACGCGCAGCAGCAGGAATCGGCGCGCCTCCTGAGCGAGGCGGAAGCCGAAGTGCGGCGCCTGCGCAAGGCCCTGGACGAGTCCTTAGCGAGCAAGGAAGCGCTGCGAGAGAAAGCCGCGATGGAACTCGGCGCTGCGCACCGCGACGCCAAGGAAGCCGAGCAGCGCCACGTCGCCCACGAACGCCGGCTGCTCGCCGACGTCGATCGCGAACGGGTGGCGGCGCGTCAGGCCGTGGCAGACCTCGCGAAAGAGCACAAGGCCCGCGCGGCCGATCAGGAGGCTGCCCGCGGGGCGCTCGAAGCCGCGAGGCAGACCCTCCAGGCCGAGAAGGCCGCGCACGCCGAGGCCGCCGCCGCCTGGTCGCGTCAGGAGCACGCGACCCTGGTCGAGTTGGCCACGCTTCGAGAGCGGGCCGGCGCAGCCGAGCAGCGAGCGGGCGACCTTGCCTCGCAGCTGCAGCACCAGCAGGCGCAGGCCGAGCGCGAGATGGCGCAGCTGCGCGAGAGCCAGGCGGCGACAGCCGCGGCCCTGCGCCAGATCGAAGCACGCAGCAAGAACAAACACGGCAAGACGCAAGAGGCTTCGCCGTCCCAGCGCACCGGAAAGTCAACCCGCTGAGCGCCCGCCACGCGCCCTCTGGGAGCCAACGCGCCTCGCGTGCAGCAGCGGCCCGAAACGAGCGAATCATCTGCTAACCATGCATGTCCGCCCCGACTGCGTCGCTTCTCCACGAGTTCGTCAAGCGAGTCGGGGGTAGGAGAGGTACTTGCGACGTGACACCCACCCAAAGAATTGGATGATCTCCAATCACGGCGGCACCGTTGCCATGTAGCCAAAACCTAGCCTCTTGCTTTCTGGACAAGCTATGCCACTAAGTGGCACAATTATGCTGAATGCTCCGAACCTTCAAAACCCGCCACTTCCAGCGATGGATGCGCAAGACGGAGCTGACCGATGCCGCCTTGTGCAAGGCCGTCGAGGAGATGGTCGCCGGGCTGATCGATGCCGACCTCGGCGGTGACGTGGTGAAGAAGCGCGTCGGGTTGGCCGGTCGCGGTAAGCGCGGCGGCGCGAGAACGCTGGTCGCGACCAACAAGGGGGACCGATGGTTTTTCGTGTTCGGGTTCGAGAAGAACGACCGGGCGAATATCAGTGACGAGGAGTTGGCGGGCTTGCAGGCCATCGCTACCGACCTGCTGGCGCGCACCGCGAAGCAATTGGAAGAAGCCGTTGCCGACGGCACTTTGCAGGAGATCTGCCAATGACCACCAAGACCAAAGCCAAGAGCCGCATCCTCGAGGCCGTCCACGAAACGGCCAGCGATCTGCATCGCCTTGGTTTCATCGACAAGCGCAAGATGCAGAAATACGACGTGCTGTGCCTGGAGCCGGTGCAGGACTACGACGCCGCCAAGGTGAAGGCGCTGCGCGAGCGTCTGCACCTGAGCCAAGCCGTGCTGGCCTCGGTGCTCAACACCAGTGCGTCCACCGTCCGCAAGTGGGAGGTGGGCGACAAGCGCCCCAGCGGTCCGTCGCAGAAACTGCTCGACATCATCGCGCGCAAAGGGCTGGAAGCCGTTCTGTGAACGCCGTCGCTGCTCCAGCGGGGTAGACGATGGCGCGCCGGTGGCGGTCTCCCCTTTCCAACATTTGTGACGTGAACAGCCAACATTCGGGGATTCCGGCCCGCGACCCAGATCGAGTTGGCCACGCTTCGAGAGCGGGTCAGCGCAGCGGAGCAGCGAGCGGGCGACCTTGCTTCGCAGTTGCAGCGCCAGCAGGAGCAGGCCGAGCGCGAGATGGCGCAGCTGCGCGAGAGTCAGGCGGCGACCGCGGCCGCGCTGCGGCAGCTCGAAGCGCGTCAGGAAGCAGACACCGAAAAGACGCCGCCCGGCCGGCCGCCGCGAGGCAAGAAATCTTCTGACTGATCGAGTGGAGGTTGCAGTGACTTGCGAGCGCGCTGCGGCTGCAGGGCGGCGCGCGGCCGATCTCGCATCGCAGCTCGCCACGCACCGACAGAGCCTTGCGCTGAACGCCAACGATTCATGCCCTCCGGCTGGGTCAGTCAAAGGCCCGGATTCTTGACATGCCGACTTCCTTACATTATTGTAAGGAAAGGAGGTTTTCAGATGACTACCGCTACTGTTTCGAGCAAAGGCCAGATCACCATTCCTGCCGAGGTCCGGCAAGCGCTGCACGTCGATGCCGGCGATCGTGTCGAATTCGTCCAGGTGGAACCCGGGCGATTCGAATTGATTGCAGCGACGCAGTCGATCAAATCCCTCAAGGGAATGTTCGGGCGACCGGTAAGAACCGTATCGATTGAGGAAATGAACAGGGCCATTGAGGCCAGAGGTTCGGCGGCTCGATGATCGGACTCGACACGAACGTCGTCGTCCGCTACATCATGCAAGACGACGCCAGGCAGGTAGCCAAGGCGAATAAGCTTGTCGAATCTCTGACGATCGAGGAGCCCGGGTTCCTGTCCTTGGTTTCTATCGTCGAGCTGGTTTGGGTGCTCGGATCCTCCTACGAGCTGAAGCGCCAGCAGATCGCGCAATCGCTCGACGCTCTGCTTCGCACCAAGGAACTTGTGATTGACCGGGCAGAACTCGTGGGCAAAGCACTGCGGGTCTATGGTGGGACTTCGGCGGATTTTGCGGACTGCTTGATCCAGATAACGTCCGCGGGCGCGGGTTGCGACCGGACGATGACCTTCGACAAGGGGGCAGCACAGAACGCGGGGATGACGCTGATTCCCTAGCCTCGATATTCGCGAGCGAAGAGGGAGGCGACCCCGCCAAGCTGCAGGTTGTCATAGGTGTTCTACGAAGGACCTGATGACTCGCGGTACCCAGGTGGTGTCCCAGGCATTCGAGGCCATATGGTGATTTTGGGCTGCGCTCTGGGCTCGGCCACGAACTCGGGCGCGATGAACGGGTTGAGCACCCTTTCAGCCAACGGGCAGCGAGACCCTGCACGCGACGACACGAGCTCCGCACGATTCGATGATCGAAGCCCAGAAGATGCCCTCCTTCGTTTTTGGAGGAAGTCGGTGTCGGGAGCCCTTCCCCGAGTAAAAGGGCCCTCATCGCCAGCTGCTAGCTGAATTTCAGATAATCAACAAATAGCTGTATTGAAGCTATTTGAAGGATAGCTGAATAAAGGATAAAATCAGGATAGCTCAGATACGGCTATCCTATGGACCCACTTCCTGCACAACCGCTGCTCACCGGCGATCAACTCGGCCAAGCGCTACGCAGCACGCGCAAACGGCTCAAGATGAACCAAGCGACCATCGGGGCCAAGTTGGACTTGAGCCAGAACCGAGTTTCCTACCTCGAGCTCCATCCCGAGGAATTGAGCTTCAAGCAACTGCTGACCTGGTGCTCGGCCCTGGGCCTCGAGCTGAAGTTGGGTGCACGAGGAACGGCACCCTCCAAGTCTTCGGCAACGGAGTGGTGACATGGGGCGACCCTCGCACAGTCAATCCCTGGGCCTGTGGTCCAACGGCGAGCGCGTCGGCCGTTGGACGATCCCGGCGCGCGGCGACATGGAACTGCGCTACGAGGAGAACTGGGTGCGTTCGAAGGTCGGCCGTCCGCTCTCCCTGTCCCTGCCATTCACACCTCACAACGACGCCATCAAGGGCTCGGTGGTCGAACACTACTTCGACAACCTCCTGCCCGACAGCGAGGCCATTCGTAAGCGCGTAGCGGCGCGCTTCAAGACTGGGTCGGTCGACTCCTTCGACCTGCTGCGCGCCATCGGGCGAGATTGCGTGGGCGCGATCCAGTTGCTCAACGAGGATGAAACCCCGACTGCCGTCGACCAGATTGAAGCCGCAACGCTGGACGATGAGTCCATCGAGCGCCACCTGCTGGGCGTTGTGAACCCGGAAAGGTTCGACGCTGCAGTCGACCCGAATGATGATTTCCGCATTTCGCTCGCCGGCGCCCAGGAAAAGGACGCTTACCTCTGGTGGAACGGTGCTTGGCACAAGCCCCGCGGTACGACTCCGACCACACACATCTTCAAGCTCCCGCTGGGTCTGATTGGCGGCCGCCAAGCAGACTTCACGACATCGGTCGACAACGAGTGGCTGTGCCTGAAGCTGCTCAAGGCCTACGGCCTTCCCACGGCTGACGCCACCATCGCAGCCTTCGGGAAGCAGCGCGTCCTCGTGGTCGAGCGCTTTGACCGGCGGATGACCTCAGACGGACGGCTGTTGCGCCTGCCCCAAGAGGATTTCTGCCAAGCCACGGGAACGTCACCCTTGGTGAAGTACGAGAACGAGGGTGGACCAGGTCTGGTGAAGCTGTTCTCCATGCTGCAGCAGTCTGCAAACGCGGCTGAGGACATGCGCACCTTGATGGCCTCGCAGGTCTTGTTCTGGTTGCTGCGCGCGCCGGACGGCCATGCGAAGAACTTCAGCATCCAGCTGCTGGCTGGCGGCGCCTTCCGGCTCACGAAGATGTATGACGTGATGTCGGCTTATCCGATCCTGGGCAACGGCCCAAACCAGTGGTCACCCTACGAGGTGAAGATGGCGATGGCGCTCCTCGGTAAGAACAGGCACCACAACATGGTCACCATCCAGCGTCGGCACTTCAACAGCACAGCCCAAAAGGTGGGGTTTGGCCGCGACGCTGAAGACATCATCCAGGAGTTGATTGCAAAGACGCCAAGCGCCATCACAGAAGTCCGAGAGCAGCTGCCAAAGGATTTCTCGCCTTTGGTGGCAGACCGCGTTTTGGATGGCCTGCAGGCCGCGGTAGCTACGCTCGAAGGCATGCCGGCTGCCTGAGGCGGAAGCCCGATGCAGTCACATCCTGCTGTGGGGACGGCGCAACGACACCGGGTTCTACCTGCGCACCACTGTACGTCGCCTCCGCTACCCTCTTTGATCCCCTCCTCCCCGCTCCAACCCATGGCCTTACGTCACGGAGGCCCTGCTGCTAAGCACCGGCCTCGTGACCGATGGAGCAGAGTTGTACATGGAGTTGCCGTCGGACGAGCTGGCGGCCTTGCCAAGACGATTCGTCGATGGCTTCGTCGGGAAGCATGTTCTGGCGCAGCTCCACCGAGTAGGGCTTGGGCGCAACGGGCCGATTGTCAGCGGATCTCGCCAAGCATGGCACGCGAGGACTGCCCGTTGCCTTTGCCTGAACGAGGTACCACACGACGCCTGCGCGAGCGTTCAAGCCCGCCTGCCAGGCTCGCAGGGCGCGAGCGCGTCGGCGCAGGGGAATTCATCTAGGGCAACATCCGGCGCCTGATCCATCGCCCACGCATCCATGGTTCGGACGGCGCGTTCGGCCTACACTCGCCCATCCGACCTGGCTCCCTCCGTCAGGGCCTCAGCACCAGCTTGCCGAGCGCCGAACCGGCATCGAGCATTTCATGTGCATGCCGCCCACATGGTCGAAGGCAAGATCCACGCCCCGGCCGTTCGTGGCCTCCAGCACCCGCTGGGGCAGGCCTGCCGGGTCGCCGTCGACGAGGGTCGTGACACCGTGGGCGAGCGCATGCGCACGCTTGGCCGGCGTCGAAGCGGTGCCTATGACCGTCATGCCATGGTGCGCCGCGAGCTGCACCAGCGCCGTCGCGACGCCACCCGCCGCGCCCGGCACGAGAATGGACCGCACCGGCAGGCCGCCGTTGGTTCCGAGCAGCATCGCCTGCGCCAGCTGCACGTTGCCCAGGCTCACCGCCTCGGTGTCGCTGATGCCGTCCGGCAGCGCAAAAGGAGCGTCCGCGTCAACCACGATGTACTGGGCATAGCAACCGCCGCGCTCGGGCAGTTCGCGCGAACTCACGAGCACGCGCTGGCCGATTCGCGCCGGATCGACGCCGTCTCCGACGGCTGCGATCGTACCGGCCATCTCGTTGCCGGGAATGGCCGGCAGCGGCGGCATCCACTTGTAGATGCCCTTGCGGATCAGCACGTCGGGTCCGCCCGCGCCGATGGCGCCGGCGCGCACCAGGACCTGGCCCGGCCCGCAGGCAGGAACCGGCAGCTCCACGAGTTCCAGCGCCTCGGGACCTCCCGGGACGCGGACCTGCACCGCGCGCATCGTGTCGGGGATGACTTCAGCGCTGGCCATCGTGCACCGAGACCGTGTCCTTCGTCAGGCCTCCGAGCCGCGCGTGAACGCGCCCCCCGGTCCCCATCACCAGCGCGAACAGGATCTCGTTCGGACGCGGCGCATCCTGAATCCCCACTTCCATGCTGTTGTAGTGGCTGCGCACGTAGGACGCGTGGATGTAGTGCAAGGGCACCATCAGGCGATAGCCGGTCGCCGCGACGGCCTTGGCCGCGGGCACCATCGCCTTCGGCTCCCCGAGCACGGAACGCATGGCCCAGCCACCTGCCTCGTGCCAGACGGCGCCATGCTCCATTTCGCCATTCACGCCGACGATCGCTGCCTTGCTGTAGACCTCGACCTTGTCGCGTCCCAGCACGTCGACGAGCTCGGTCGCCAGGAGCGTACCCAGCGCGCGCAGTTCGGCCATGAAGGGCATCAGGTCGGGTTCATAGCGTCCCGCATAGGGATTCTTCACGACGGCGCACGCGGCCGCGAGTTTCAGCGGCACCGTGACGGGCGGCCCGCCTTCGTGGTAGATCGTCTCGATGGTGAGACTGCGCTTTCGGATTTCGATCAGAGACATAAGTCCTCACTGCTTGGGTATATGTGCGTCGTTGACAACGACGGTCCACTTCTTGAGTTCGTCACCCACCATTGCTTTCATTTCTTCCGGCGTGCTGCCGCGCGCCTCGCCGCCCATGTCCTCGAGCCGGGCGCGGACTTCCGGCGCCTTCAGCGCCTTCAGGACGGCTGCCTGCAACGGGTCGACGATCGCTCGCGGCGTTCCCGCCGGCGCCATCAGGCCGGCCCAGGAGGTCACGTCGTAGCCCGGCACACCCTGCTCCGCGACCGTCGGCAGGTCCGGCATCAGGCTCCATCGTTGCGCCCCCGTGGTCGCGACGGCCCTGAGCCTGCCCGCCTTGATGTTCGGCATCACGGCGGTCGGCGGAGCGATGATGAAGGGCACCTCGCCGCCGATCAGCGCCGTCACCGAGGCTGCATCGCCGCGATAGGGGACGTGAAGCATGTCCGCCTTCGCACTCTTGACCAACAGTTCGCCGGCAAGGTGGTGCGTCGAGCCGATGCCGGCCGTGCCGTAGGAGATGCTGCGCGCGTCGGCACGCGCGGCCTTGAGCAGATCGGACAGGCTGCGGTATGGGGAATCGCCCCGGACCACGAGGAGGAAGGGAAAGAACGTGACGGTCGAGACCATCTGGAAGTCCGACACCGTCTGGTAGTTGAGCTTGTTGTACAGCGCGCCCGCGACCGCATGGCCTCCTGTGGCCAGGAGCAGCGTATAGCCGTCGGGCTTCGCCCGGGCCACGGTCGCGGCGGCGATCGTGCCGCCGGCGCCGGCCTGCGCCTCGACCATGAAGGGCTGGCCCAGGCTCTTCGACATCTCCGCGCCGACCACGCGCGCGATGGTGTCGGCGTTTCCGCCGGCCGCGAAGCCCTGGAGGATCCTGATCGGCTTGTCGGGATAGCTCTGGGAGAAGCAGGGAAGTGGCATCGCGCAGGCCGAACCGAGGCCTGCAGCAAGAAGGGCTCTGCGCCGCATGGTTTGTCTCCGGTGATAGGGATGGGATGACCGCTCGCTGCGCGATCGGCGCCGCGGCCAGCGAGCCAGGCGGGCGCCGGCGTTCAGTCCTGCTGGACGATCGGGTTGCTCAGGACACCGATGCCTTCGATCTCGACCTCGCACAGGTCGCCCGGCTTCATGAAGCGCGGCGGCTTCTTGCTCCAGCCCACGCCTGCCGGCGTGCCGGTGATGAACACGTCGCCCGGCGTGAGCGTGAAGATGGTGGAGGCGTAGTTGATCAGTCGCGGGATGCTGAAGATCATGTGCCCTGTGTGGCTCGACTGGACCACTTCGCCATTGAGGCGGGTTTCGAGTTTCAGCTCGCGGCCCGGTGCGATCTCATCGGCCGTCACCATCCAGGGTCCGAAGCCGCCGGTCGATTCGAAGTTCTTTCCGGAGGCGATCTGCTTTGCATGGAACTGCCATTCACGCACGCTGCCATCGTTGTAGCAGGCGTAGCCGGCGATGTGCTCGTAGGCCTGCGATTCGGGGATGTTGCGGCCGCCCTTGCCGATGATGACCGCGAGTTCACCTTCCCAGTCCAGCGACTCCGACACGGGGGGGCGGACGATCGGCTGGTTGTGGGCCGTCTGCGAGCGCCAGACCCGCAGGAAGATGGGCGGAAACTCCGACAGCTCGCGCTGCATGCCCGCCGCGAGGACCTCCTGGTGGTGGTCCATGTAGTTGCGCACGGCGCAGACGATCTTCTCCGGACGCGGAATCACGGGCAGGTAGCTGATGTCGGCCAGCTTGCCCACGACCGGCAGGCCTTCCACGTGCTGCGCCGCCTGCAGGTAGTCACCGGATGCGATGTAGTCCGCCAGCGTGGGCTGCTGCGGCCGGGCCTTGCCCAGATCGACGACTCCGTCGCCGACGACCGCGCCCCAGGTCTCGCGGCCTTGATGAATGAAGGACAACAGTTTCATTGGATCTCCTGAAAAATGGAAAGAGAAGGAATGCAGTGCGGATCAGCGCGCGGATGCCGTGGAAGTCGCAATCGGGGACTTCGATTCGAACTGGGCCTGCCACTTGACCAGCGGCATGAAGCTCGGATCGCGCCGGCAGGCCTCCTCGGTCTCGCGCAGGAGGGTTTCATCATCCTTGGACAGGTCCAGCGGATCGCCATGCGGCTGGGCCACGTAGAACGGGGTATCGACGTAGATCTCGACCGTGTTGCCCTCGGGATCGCGCATGTAGACCGACAGCGCGTTGCCGTGGTTCAGCCCGCGGATCTCCGTGGCGCCGCGCTCTGCGGCCCTCGCCGAAATGTCGCGCAGATGCTGGATGCTCGGCACCACGAACGAGATCTGCATCACGGTGCTGAAGGTGGCGTCAGCCGGCCGGCCCGAGGCCAGCACCAGCTGATGGTGCTGGTCCGGGCTGGCACTCGTGAACACGAGTTCGTTCCTGAATGTTCGACCCACTCCCCGGTCGGTGATGGTGAGCTCGAAAGTCTCGGTATAGAAGGCCACCATCCGCTCCAGATCGGTCACGAAGATGCCGAAATGGGAAGGCGTGGGCCGCAGGACGTTGAGCATGTCGTCTTTCGTCAGATGTCGGGTTGGGAACCTGCCGCGCTATTGGCTCTGCGCAGACTTCAGGGCGGCTTCCACGTTGCGCTGCGTGCTCAGGATGTGTTCCTCCAGCAGGGCGCAGGCCGTATCCGCATCGCGGCGCAGCGTGGCCTCCATGATCTTGCGGTGCTCGTTCGACTTGCGCCGCGCGGCCTTGCGAAAGCGCGCGGAGAAGCGCCGGTAGCGTTCGGCCTGGTCGAACAGGCTGGCACTCCAGGCAAGCTGCCGCTCGGACGGACAGGCCGCTACCAGCGCCAGGTGGAAGGCGCGGTGCAACTCCGACCACCCCTCGTCCAGCACGACAGGGCCGTCGGCGAGCCGCGACTCGACGCGCTCCAGGCGATGGAACGCCGACACGATGGCGCCCTCCCAGGCATCGTCGCCGTACTCGATCGCCTCGCGCAGCGCTGGCACGTCGAGCATCACGCGCATGCGGGTGATGTCGGCCAAGTCCTCGGCCGAGATCGCGGCCACGCGGAAACCCCTGCGCTCGTCCGATCGGATCAGTCCTTCCTGCGCCAGACGGCTGAGCGCTTCGCGCAGCGGGCTGCTGGAGAAGCCGTAGCTCTCCTGCAGCTCATCGATCTTGAGCTTGGTGTCGGCCGGGAACTCGCCCGTCAGCACCCCGTGGCGCAAGCGCGCGAAAGCCTGGTCGACCAGCGGCGGAGCGCGGTGAGAGATATCTTCTTTGTGCATGACATTTATTTTATGCATGAAATAACTCCGCTGCAAAGCCTTCACGAACGCCATGCCCTCTTGCATCCCCGCCGCCCCCATTCGCCTGCTCGGGCTTTCCGGCAGCCTGCGACGAGATTCGTACTGCACCGCCGTGCTGCGCAGCCTGGAGTACGTAGCCATCGCCAACATCAACTCTCGCGTGCGCGAAGGCCGGCTGGCCGCTGAGGCGACCCTCGACTTCGTCCGGACCGCGCTCGGCGATCTGCTGGAGGACATCCGGCTGCTCGCGCAGGCCGGCGCGTAGCGCGCCGGCACCACGAGCCGCGGGACGGAATGCGCGAGACACCGGCCCGCCTCAACGCGACCTGGCCGCGCCCAGCAGGACGAACAGCATCGTCGCCGGCTTGTCGCCGAGGTTGCGCCAGGCGTGTCGATTGCCGTGCTGCACCGCCACCTCGTGTTTGCGCAGCAGCACTTGCTTCCCATCGTCGAGTTCCAGCGTGATCTCGCCGTCGAGCACGACGTCGTAGTCGATGGTGTCGGTGGCATGCATGCCCGGATGATCGGGCTCGAAGGTCTCGGCCAGTCCCGGTACCAGCCGCGCGAACTCGGCCCCGAATGCCGCCCCATCGAAGTCCGCGCGCATCATCACCGAATCGGGCGGAAAGGTCACGATCATCAACCGGGACTCGCCAGCAGCAGGGACGAACCCGACCTCAGGGGTTCGATCTGCAATCACGGCGCCCTGGCCAACGCGCGCGTCTGCGCTCGTGGACCACAGCAGCGACGCCTCAAAGCCCGCCACCGTGCTGAACTCGGCGCGACGCGGCGCCACGCCGTCCGACATCACGACGGCCTTGCCGTCGGGGCCGGTCCCGGCCACTACGCGTCTGATCTGCATGTTCGGCTCCTTGCTCAAGGATTGATCACGAAGTTGCTGAAGCCCCCGTTTCGGGTGGCAATTCCGGAGATGGCCTCGTTGATGCGGTCGAGTGGATAGCACTCGTGCTCGAACACCGACAGATCCAGCGTACCTGCCTCCGCCATGTCGGCCATGTCCTGGCCCTCGCCGGCTGTGAACCAGGCAGAGCCTTCGATGCTCTGCTGATCGTCCATCATGGTGTGCAGGTCCATGCCCACCATGCCGGCGATGGCGCCGATGTTGTAAGCACGCCCCCCGCGCTTGAGCGCGCGCACGCCTTGCTGCAGGGATTCATGCGGAGCACCCGGTCCCAGCGCGTCGATGAACACGTCGACGCCGAGTCCGCCGGTGCGCTCCTTCGCCCAGGCGTCGATGGTCTCGCCGTGCGCATTCGAGAACACCTCGATACGGTCGGGTGCCAGCGCCTTCACGCGTTCCAGCAGTTCCCGGTTGCGACCGGTCCCCAGGATCCGCGTGGCGCCCATGGCGAGGCCGAACAGCGCGCCGCCGATCCCCAGCGTGCCGCTGATGCCATTGATCAGGACGCTCTTGCCGGGTCCGACGTGGGCCTTGCGCATGGCCGAATACATCGTCCCCAGATAACCGAAGCGCGCCGCCTGATTGAAGCTGACGTTGTCCGGGAGCTTCACCAGCGCGTACTGCGGCGCGATCATGTATTCGCACAGGCCGCCGTAGGGGTAGTTCTTGTAGAGCTTGAGCGAGTTCTGCGAAAAGCCGAAGTAGCCGCTGAACGCGTAGTGCGTGCAGTTGATGAGATCGCCGCTTCGGCACGCGCGGCAGCCTCCGCAGTACAGCCCCGGGTTGACATAGACCCGGTCACCGGGCTTCCATGTGTGCACATGCGACCCGACGGCGGTCACCTCGCCGGCCGGATCCAGGCCGAAGATGGCCGGCAACGGAGGAAGGGGCAACTCGGGGAACCAGGTCGTCCAGTTCGCCAGGATGTTGCCGAGGTTCGGAACGATGCCGCAGGCACGCACCCGAACCTGGACATCGTTGGCGGCCGGTTGAGGAACAGGGAGCTGCTCGATTTCCATCGGCGCTCCAACGCGGTGCAGGCGTGCTGCCTTCATCATCGACATGGGGTCTCCTTTGACAAGATCATGCATCTAAATCGGTTTGTGCATTTTTTGGCGAGACCCGAAGGCGCCACATCGGGACGAACCCTTAGTGCATAAGCAATTACTTTATGCACAATTTCCATCACACGCATTTGGAATGATTCATGCACGACATCAAACTTGAAACCTGCGACGTCGCGATCGTCGGCTTCGGGCCGGTGGGCGCTTCCCTGGCCGCCCTGCTCGGCCAGCGCGGACACCGTGTGGCCGTCTTCGACAAGTCGACCGAGATCTACCCCCTCCCCCGCGCCTTCGCGCTGGACCACGAGGCCATGCGCACCTTCCAGAGCATCGGGATCGCAGGAACGATGGCGCCGCACATGACGCCGTACCGCCCCACGCTGTATCTCGGAGCCGACGGCGAGCGGATCCAGCACTTCGACATGGGGCCGCCGCCGTACCCGCTCGGCTGGGCCCCCTCCTATACCTTCAACCAGCCGGCCCTCGAGGCCTCCTTGCGCCAGGCAGTCCGGGCCCTGCCCAGCGTGACCGTGCACCTCGGACAGGAGGTCGTCGATCTGCGGCAGGCCGACGACGGCGCGCTCCTGAGCGTGCTTGCAGGCGATGGGACGCAGAGCCAGATGCGGGCACGGTATGTGGTGGCCTGCGATGGCGGCACCAGCCCGATCCGCAAGCGGCTGGGCCTGCAACTCAAGAGCCTCGAGTTCGTCGAGCCCTGGATCGTCGTGGACATGCATGTCAACGAGGACAAGCTCGCGCAGCTTCCTTCGACCAACATCCAGTACTGCAACCCGGCGCGCGCCTGCACGTACGTGGTGGGGCCCGGCACGCACCGGCGCTGGGAGTTCCTGCTGCTGCCCCACGAGGCCGAGCAGCGCGAGATGCCGCACGAGGCGATCTGGGCACTGCTTTCGCCCTGGCTGCGGCCCGACGAGGCACGGATCTGGCGAGCGGCCACCTACCGCTTTCATGCCGTGGTCCTCGAGCACTGGCGCAGCGGCCCGGTGCTGTTGGCTGGCGATGCGGCCCACCAGATGCCGCCGTTCCTTGCCCAGGGCATGTGCCAGGGGCTGCGCGACGCGGTGAACCTCGCCTGGAAGCTCGACTGGGTGCTCGCGGGACGTGCCGGCGATGCGCTGCTGGACAGCTACGGCCGGGAGCGCGGGCCTCAGGTCGAGGAGATCACGGCCACGGTCAAGCGGCTCGGACAGATCATCTGCGAGCGCGACCCCGTCCGGGCCCGGGAGCGCGATCAGCGCCTGCGCGACGCGCAGGGCGGCCAGGTCAGGATGCAGTTGCGCCAGAACCTGCTTCCCGGTGTCCACCATGGCCTGATCGACCGGGATGTGCGGCCCGCCGGAACTCCGTTCCCGCAGCCCAGCTGCCACCTGGGCAACGACCGGGCGCCGCAGATGATGGACGACCTCATCGAAGGCGGCTTCCAGCTCGTGCTCAAGGACACGCCGGATGCCGGCCTGCTGGCGCCGTGCCACGAGACGCTGAAAGCCCTCGGCGCGCAGGTCATCAGCTTCGCAGGCGCCGCTCCCCCGCCAGGCATGCTGCAGTTGGCCGAGGCCGATGGCCTCGTGGCTGACTGGTTTGCACGCCACGGCTGCGCAGCAGCCCTGGTTCGTCCCGATCACATCGTGTATGGCGTCGCCGCGCGGACCGACGAGATCGGTGCGCTGCTCGAAAGGGCCTGCCGGCATTTGTCCCTTGCACCGGCCCATGCGGCCGACGGGTTCGCATGACCTGCCACGACAGCCTGATCGCGGGGCCGCTGTGCGCAGGAGCTCTCCCCGTGGTCAAGACTGCCCACACCTTCGCCTGAGCCGCCTCCCGGCTCGGACTGCATCCGGTATTCAACTCGACTGAACAGAGGGAGAGAGCAGTTCATGACGCAATCCATTTCCTGCGCCGCCGAAGTCACCGCAACGCTGCTGGACCTCGAGGCACAGCGCTGCGACGCGATGAAACGCGCAGATTTCGCCCGCCTGCGCGAGATCCTGCATCCCGAATTGACCCACGTGCACGCAAAGGGCCAGGTCGACGACTACGAGAGCTATTTCCGCTCCGGGGGCACGCATGTGGACTACAGGCAGATCGATCGTTCGGACCTGAAGGTCCAGGTGCTGGGCGAGGTCGCGGTGATGACCGGTCGACAGCTGCTGGTGGCCGTGCGCAAGAACGGCAGCGGCACCGTGCGGATCGATTCCCGCGTCCTTCAGGTCTGGGCGCTCCACGAAGGCAGATGGCGCCAGTTGGCGTTCCAGACCACGCCCTTGCAGATGAGCATCTCGTGAGTGCCCCAGAGCCGCCACCGTTGATGCAAGCTCGCTGCGCAAGCGCAGAGCCCGCCTTGTTCGTTCTGCAACGCCCGGGAGAGATCCGTGTCCGCCGATCGTAAGAGCCTCTTCGATCGAGTGGCCTTCGGCCCTCTTGCGCTGGCCAATCGAATGGTGATGTCCTCGATGTCGAGGGACCGCAGCCGCGACGGCGTGCCCACGGCGCTCAACGCCGAGTACTACGCACAGCGCGCAACCGCCGGGCTGATCGTCACGGAGTCCACGGCCGTCTCTGCTCGCGGCGTCGGCTTGCCGAACACGCCGGGCATCTACACCGAAGCACAGGTCGCTGGCGCGCGCTTGGCGACGCAAGCCGTTCATCGGCGTGGCGGGCACATCTTCTGCCAGCTCTGGCACTGCGGCCGCAACTCGCATCCGCTGACCCAGCCCGGCGGCGCCTTGCCTGTCGGACCTTCGGCGCTGCTGCCCGGCGCCACCGTGCGCACGGCAGAGGGCAGAAAGCCGCTGCTCGTCCCCCACGAATTGACGCTTCAGGAGATGCCGGGCATCGTGCAGGAATACCGCATGGCCGCGCGTGCCGCCCTGGATGCCGGGTTCGATGGCGTCCAGATCCATGCGGGCAATGGCTTCCTGCTCGATCAGTTCCTGCGCGATTCCTCGAATGTGCGCCGCGACAGCTACGGCGGATCGGTCCAGAACCGCTGCCGGCTGATGCTGGAAGTGGTGGAGGCGGTCAGCCAGGTCTGGGAAAAGCACCGGGTGGGCGTTCGCTTGTCACCGGCGAATCCGACCAACTATCGCCTGCGGGATTCGTCACCGGACCTGCTCCTGCGAACGGCATTGTCGGCATTGAGCGAACTGGGCATCTGCTACGTCGATGTGGTCGAGGGCTCGACCACGGCGGAGCCACCCACAGCGAAGATCGACTACGCGGCCGTGCGGCACCACTTCCGCGGACTCTATATCGCGAACAACGGCTTTCGCACGCGCGAGCAAGCCGAGGCGGCACTGAATTCGTATGCCGACCTGGTTTCGTTCGGGCGTCCGTTCATCGCCAATCCGGATCTCCCCAGGCGCCTGCAAACCAATGCGGCATTGAATCCCCTGAACGAAGCATTCGTCTACTCGCCCGACCACCGCGGGTACACCGACTATCCCTTCCTTTCGGACGGACAACAGCCCGGACGCCCATCAGTCTGAGGCGCATACGCGCCCGCCTGTGTCCATGAACAATCGCAATGGAGACCGCATGACGACAGACCCCTCCTTCCAGCTCGTCGACGACACGCGTCGCCTGCGCCCGACCCGGCGCTTTGCCCTGCGGTTCATGTGCGCCGCGGCGGCCTCGCTTGCTCACCCTTGGGCGGCGCCCCAGGCACGCTATCCGAACGCGCGATCCGCATCGTGGTCACCCTGCCGGCGGGCACGTCGGCCGACGTGATGGCGCGTTTCGTCGCACCGACGATCGCCGAACTCGAGCTCGGCTCGCCCTTGTACTCGTGGAATGGATTGTTTGCGCCCGCCTCCACGCCGCAGCCGATCGTCGACCAGCTCTCCCGAGTGCTCCAGGACATTGCCTTGAGCAACGAGTACCGCCAGAAGGTGATTGACTTCACGCAGGTGCCTCGCGGCGGCACGGCCGCCGAATTCGCGGTCTTTCTTCGGCACGACTCCGAGGCCTGGGGCCGCGCGATCGCGAACAGCAACGTCCGGTTGGACTGACGCTGCCCCAAGTCGCGACGGTCGGTGTCCACCTGTGCGATCACGCTTTCAGCACCAGCGCGTCTGTGGCTTTGACATTCGGCCCGCCGCGGCCTCGTAGACCTCGTTGTCTTCGTGCTTGCCGGCGGCGATCACGATCACGACCAACTCTTCGTCCCTGACGATGTACGCAAGGCGAAACCCTTCCTTGCGCAGCTTGACCTTGTAGGCACCTTTCAGATCGCGGTGCAGCGCGCTGCCAGGCACGTGCGGCTCGTCCAGCCGCTTCTTGAATTTTTGCCGGATCGAGCCGTCCAGCGCCTTGAATTCCTCGAGCGCCTCAGGAAGGAACTTGAGTTGGTACTTCGGCACGTCGAGGGCGAATCTCAAAGATCCTTGATATCCACGGCGACGGCCTTGTCCAGGTCGCCCAGTCGGCTCATGACCTTCGCGTACAGCGCGCGGTCATCGAGCCCCTCGAAGACCGCTTCCATGAACTTGACTGGCACCACATGGAAGACCGGCTTGTTGTGGTTGAGCACCGCCACGGGCTTGGCTTGGTTGGCCACCACGGCGCCCGGATTCTTCTTGAGTTCCGAGATGCTGACGACGTGGTCGGCATGGATGGCCTTGGTTCGATCGGACGCCCTGGGCACAACCGCGCGTTTACTGCTTGGCGACTTCTTCAAGGCCATCGATCAGTTCGCTGGCAGACGCAAAGCGCGCCTTGCTCATGGCGCGCGCCTCCTCAAGGGCGTTCGAGGCCAACTCCATGGTCGTGCATACCGGCTCTCGGTCCCTCCCAGCCCTGCCCTGCTGCGCGCCGGCCCTCCGCATGTCTCAACCAGTGCGTGCTGGCCTCCTTGAGCTGAGTGGCCTCGGCTTCATCGAGGCCTTCCGCGGCATGGGCCAGGAATCTCTTGATTGCCTGATAGAGCCCAGAGGCCGACCAGGCCGTCGGCCGTTCGGATGCGATGTCAAAGCGCGCCATCACGGGCATGCCCCGGTTGCTCGTCGCGCGCGGCGATGCCTCGAATCCATGACGCACGAGTTCGTCGCTGAGCTCCTCGACCAGCTTGCATGGCACCGACACCCTTCGCGCATGCCCCCGCGTACCCTGCACATGCAGCAACCAGCCAGGTGCCTTCTCGTCATGCGCTTGCCGGTGCTCCGGCTGCTCAAGGTCCTCACACTTCGCCCGCGTGATCTCGCCCAGACGCAGTCCGGTGGCGTAGATCCAGCGCATCCCTCGGCGCAGGCGCCGATCGATTTCGGTGTCTCCATGCGCCTGCAGCAAGGTGTCGAGGTGCTTCCATTGGGCGGGGGTCAGCGTCCGCACCGGACTCCGAGGCTGATCAAGAGTCAGCGGCGGTGCGACCGCCGCGAACGGATTGCCGACCACATAGCCGTTCTCAATCAAGTAGGTGAACATGCTGCGCAGGATGACCAACGCCTGGCGCTGCGCTGCACGGGAGAGCGACCCCTCCAGCGGTCGCCACATCGGTGACCAGCGCTGATGGTGCCGCGGCCCGCACCAGCTCGCAGGCGGCGCCGCCAGAAATCCCAGGTACGCCTCGGCATCCACTGCCGACAACGACGACAGCGCCTTCCTTCGCTCGAGCACCGACCACAGCAGCAGCCGCTCGGCCTCCTTTCGGTAGGAGCGTTGGGTGGCCGACAGGTCTGCGCTCCCGTCCCCCGGCCGCTTCGCGGCGAGCCAGGCACCAAGCGCCTCGTGGTCGTTGACCGCCAGGAGGCGGCATGCATCTTGAGGCGCGCGGAACTCTCCGTGCCTGCCATCGAGCGCCGTCGGCGACGCGAACTTCTCGTAGGGGACGATCGCCGCAGTCGCCGGCACGACCGCGGCCAATGCAGCCGCGCTCAATTGCTTTCGAGGCTGGGTCGCGTGGGCTCCGACGCGCAGGCCCAGCACTGATTCGTAGGCTTGCAGCCACTGGACGATGCGAGCGGCCTTGAGTTCGCCCACGCCGGGCACATGTAGCCACCACCTCGCACCGATGCCGTTGATGCGATCCACGAGCGTGTGAATCGTCGGCACGCCCGCGCGCTCGAGACGGATGGCCAGCGAAGGATTGAGCCAGGCGCCCACGCTGTCGCCGGGACGGGGATCGCGGACCTCGAGATCCTGCAACCAGCGCAGCGCCTCCAGCTGGCGCTCGATCAGGCGGGCTCGCCGTGAGGCCTGGCCGTTGGCACCTCCCCGCCCTCCTCCACCCTGCCGGGCGCTCGGATAGGCGGCTTCGTACGCCTCGATCTGCTCGTCTTCGCTGAAATCCTCCAGTCCCTGCGCCTCAGCAAATTCGGCCAGGCTCGGCAGGGTCGGCGCAGCAGGCAATCGGTCAGGGTCCAGCAGGATCAGCCGTGCCGTTCCGGGTTTCCTCTCGCGCTTGGCTGCGGCCGCGAACTCGTCGCGGATCCAGGCGATCGTCCTTCGGACCGTTCGCAGGTCGGTGTGCTCGCCTTCGAGGCGAAGGTAGCGGTCCCAGCTCGCGCGCTCATCAAGCCCCTGCGCCAGTGCGCGCATGAACGCGAAATGCCCTCGGTGAAGCCTCCGGGCGGATCTCCTGGGCTTCCTCTGGGACAGAGGACGAGTCATCTCGGCCTGCCCTGGCTGCCCAGCGGCGAGTTTCCCCAGAATCTCCACCAAGGTCTTGGACAGGTCTCGGGCGCAGGCGGCAACTGCGCCAACTGGCTCGCTCGCATCCGCCGGCGCCCCTCGGCCTCGAGGGCATGCTCGATTCCGTAGGCCTCGCGATGTCCGCGAAGGGCGTGCGCGCGCCAGGTCGCAGCCAGGCGCTCGAGCTCATTGTCGTCAATGTGCGCCAAGTTTGGCGGCAGACGGGGTGTGCTCATTTCACGTGTCAAGTCGTTCAGTTGGTCACTTCGCTCAGTGCAGGTACGCCAGCGGAACGCGCGAGGATGGTCACGGCGAAACTTTGTCGGCGCTGTCGAGCAATCCTAGCCCTCATCCTAATAATCATCAACATAGATTCAACGTGTTCCTCGGCAGATTCTTCGCGGGGATGACTCTAAGTCATTGAGGGGATTCAGTTTTTTCCACAACGCCGAATTCACTTGCCCCCCGTTCGGTCCCGCACGGACGAAGCGATTGGTGCTCCACAAGATATATGTGGTCGCTTACTTCCGATCAATCATTTAGTAAAGGCGGGTTCTCGGCCTTAAGGTTCGGGCCCCAGCCCGAGAGGTTGCCCTTCCGTTCAGATTCGTGAGGCCCAGCCACCTGATAGATAGCTTGAAGAAGAGGGTCGCCCTGCCCTTGCGATCCGTCACTGGGGAGGTGTACCGCGCCTCGACGCCCTCTTTATTGTTGACCGAGAGCTAGGGAGAGACGTAGTACGGTACTACACCCGGTCATGCCAAGACCGCCAGGGGCCCTTCGAACTCAGTGACCTTCTTGCGCTGGCGTTCCACTTCCCGGTAGAGCTCCGACTGCTAGGTCGTGAGTTTGTGCGCCGAGACAGGCCTCTGTCGGGATGGTGTGTTGTGCACACAGCTCGCGCGGCGCGGAACATTCCTGCGCTGCGGCGGGTGGTTCGCTGGAAGGCTCCTTATTGCTGCGCGCTGCTCGCGCAATGGTGCGGCATGGTGTAGTACCGTACTACGCCACGCCGCATCACGCTGCGAGATCTGGAGAAATAGACGGGCTCTCGGCGTGTGTGGGTGTAGTACCGTACTACACCGCTTGCGAACGGTGGGTCGCCAATAATTTGGAGTTTCGGCAATTCTGCGCCTGGCGCCGTCGGCACGGTCTTGAACAGTGCGGCGCTTTTCCGCCGCCGCTCGCGATCTCCATCGAATCGCCCACTCCAACCGGCCCAATTCTTTCGTGAGCGCCCGGGAGTCGGCGACCTGGCCGTTGAGCCATCCAGTGCTGGGCGCAACACGCGATCCGGAACTTGGCGCCTCCACCTATGCCTCGGTGCAGCGGTTCCCTGGCTCAGGGAACCTGGGTAGCACAGTTCGCGCGCGGCCGCTCGACAAGCAATTCCACATTCGAAACTCAAGGCACGGTAGGGAGTGGGACGGTCCCACCCCCAACTGGGCTCTGATGCTTCCATGAATTTCGGTCGTGGCGGCACAAGGCTCCTGCATGCGCCGCCTGGGCGACAAACGCTCATCCGCCCCCGAGTGTGCACGCTAGGTCCGACCCGAAAGGGACCTCCAATTCGGACCGCCTCAATGCAAGTCGCTTCTCTGCGGAACGGTGTGGCGATGGTGCGCAAACCTAGGGTGTAGTACGGTACTACACCCCCAACGCGGCGTCGCGCGACGAGATCGAGAGAGTCCACCAACGGCCTGGCCGCTCACACCATCCCGGGTGTAGTACCGTACTACACCCTCTCGCGACGTCCGCTCACCAATAAAAAGGGGCGCCGAAGCGCCCCTCACTTGACGAAGAATTTCGCTAGCCCGCCGCCACAAAACGCTCCAGCAACTGGGCCAGTTCACGCTGGCGTTGGGCGGTGAGCCCCACATGGATTCGGATCACCGAGCGCCCTTCCCCATCGGTCTTCATGGTGGCAACGGTCTTGCCCGCCTTCTCAAATGCTTGCACCGTCGCCGGCGCCTGCACCTGAACCCGGGACTCCTGCGGTGTAGTCAACCCCGCAAAAATCTCCTTCGGCGACATGCCATCGCGCTTCGCGCTGATCTTCACCGCCCTGCTCTCCAGCCCTGCCAGATCATTTTCAATGGCCGCCTTGAACACGGTTGACCAGCGAAACTGAAGGTCCAGCGGCGACGCAAATGCTTCAAGTACCTTGGCCGGCAGTCTCGCCAGAACCAAGGCCTTCGAGAGATTCGTAGGATCCACCCCGATCGCAGTGGCGAGTTGCCGGATCGAGGGATACAAGCCCCGATCCAGGGCCTTGGCATACATCACACCCTGCTCCCAAGCCGACAAGTCGGCACGCTCCCGGTTCTCGCGCTCCATCTCCTCGAACAGCGCTTGGTCATCGAGGTTGTCCACGAACGCCAGGACCGGCAGCCCAAGCTGCGAGCAGGCTTCATGGCGACGATGGCCGAAGACGATCTCGAACTGCGGCCCGTCGCCGGGATTGGCCAGCGCCCTGACCTTGATCGGCTGAACGTTGCCCCCGGCTTCCTTGATCTCGCGCTTCAGAGTTTCAAAAGCTTCGCTCTTGAAGCTGGACTCATGGCGATTGGCGTAAACGCTGCGCTGAATGGTCTTGGGATCGAGCAAGCGCGTTGCCTTCGCACCGTCCCAACTTTGCAGCTCCTCAACTGCACTTTGCAGACGGCCTTCGAGTTCGCCCGTTTTGGCCGCCCGCTCGCGCAAAAGGTCGTTCTCCCGCAGGAGCTCGGAGCGCTGATCGTTGGCCAAGGCCATCATGGCGCCCGGCGCGGTCTTGGGCTTGGCGACTTCCGGATTGAGCGCCGGTGTCGGCATCAACGAGGCGAAATCGATCTTGGATGCTTTGTCCTTGAGTCCCATATCAGACCGCCGTTTCCAGAATCTGTCGCTCAGCCACCTGCCGCGCCCATACCGCTTCAATCTGCTGCTCGACCAGTTCGCACATACGGTCGTAGGCCACGCGCGCACGCGAGAAGGTCTTCGAGTTCACCGAGCCCCGGGGCAGGTCGTAGACAGTTCCGAACTCGGCACTCGCGGTAGCGGCAACGGACGTCTTGGGGATCTCGATTGGCAGGACCTTGTCGCCATAACCTTCCAGGATCCACTGGCGAACGACCGAACTGGCGGTGTCCGAAGGTTCAACACGCGAGAGCAGCACGTCGATGAATTCGAAACTCTTGTCCTTGCCGCGGCTGCGCACGAGCTGGTTGCACAGGTCGGAGAACAGGTCCCAGAACTGGGCGGAACTCGAGAAGTCCAGGGCCGAAGGAGGCAGGGGCATGATCACTCCATCGGCCGCCATCAGCGCATTGATCGTCACATAGCTCAACGAAGGCGGGGTGTCGATCACGATGGCGTCATACTTTTCCCGCGTCAGGTCCAGCCCGCGGTCCAGCACCCGCCAGAATTCGAAGCCAGGATCCCGGGCCTGGCGCGCAGGCAGATGGAACTCGGCGCCGTAGAGCAGGGGAGCAGCGCACACTAAATCGATGTTGGGCCAGTATGTGGGTCGAATGGCGTATTCGAGATCGTCCTTCTCCCCGGTGAACAAGGGCATGGCTGTATGTTCGGTCTCCACCTCAGCGTCGGGAAGTACACCGAACAGCGTTGTGGCCGAACCCTGGGGATCGAGGTCGACAAGGAGCACCTTGTGGCCGCGCATCGACAGGCCTTGGGCAAGGGTCACTGCAGAGGTCGTCTTGGCGACGCCCCCTTTGAAGTTGGCCACGGTGATCGTGATGCCCGCGGCCCCTTCGGGACGCAGGTGCGAGGCCCGCAGTTCCCGAGCCCAGACCTGGGACTCCGCCATGGTCCACTCACGGCTGTTGCCATGGATCTCGCCTCCGGGCAGATCTCCGCGGGAGAGGCGATAGGAGATCTTGGACTTGTCGACCCCGCAAAGTTCCGCCAGTTGCACTGCCTTCAGGGTTGGTGCAGTCTTCGCGGCTGTAGGCGCCAGCATGGCGAACCGGATCCGCTCCATCATCCCAGCGACCTTGTGAGCCTGGTGCTCGATATCCTCAAGGTTCTGCCGCCGGATGGTTCCTTTAATGTCCACGATATCTGCCCTTGGAAGTTTCGATGTCGTGCGATTATGCCCATCACCTTCGAAAAATCGAAGAATCGGCTGCACATCTGCAGGCTCGTTGACGTCCGCGCGCGCTCTTCAGGGCGTTCTTTTGTCCAAGATCCCCCGAGATTAAGAAGAAGACTTGAATACCTTAAATAGATTAAAGCCTTCTGCCAAGTCAAATTTATCCTTATAAATCATAGACTTATGGAAAGAATGCGGCTCGAAGTGTCCAGGTCCCAATCGCTTGCGTCCAGGTTTTGATCGAAACCGTACAGGTTCTCATCGGAAGGTGTCCGGACGCTGATCGGAGGACGAAAGATATCCACAACACGTCTTCGGGAGTCGGGAAAGTGCCCCCGAAGTGCCTCAAGTGCCCAATGTCCAGGTCCTAATCGGTCAAAAAGTGGTGTCGGAAGCGTTCTGGAAAACGAACTGTCCGGGTTTTGATCGGTCCGCCAGCGTCGGCTCCAGGGACACGACAAGCGAAATGTCCAGCTTCTGATCGCCCCGGGCTTGGCCAAGCGCCCGTGTCTTACGTGTTCGATCCACGAGCCTGCGCCCTCAGGGAAGTCATCTTGTGTCCAAATATGATTGGACATACGATCAATCCGTCATGAGCGCGTTGAAAAACACCCAGATCACAGGTTCCGAAGAACCACTCGAACTTCGCAAGCCGCACGAGATGATCGTGATGATGCCGCGCTCCGCCCGCGTGACGCTCACAGGCAGGCGCATCTACACCGCACTGCTGCAGATTGCGCAGACGCGCCTGGTGCCGATGCCGACGATGCCGGCGGCCGATTTCATGTTTGAGGCGCCCCTGGCGGCCGTCTTGCGCACCACGGGGTCCAGCGGCAGCGAGCGAACGGCTGCCAAACGCTATCTCCTCGAGATGCGCAGCCTGGAGGTCGACTGGGAGTCGACGGCCCCAGGAGACGGCGTCAAGTGGCGCGGATTCTCGATGTTGTCTGAAGTGGCGCTGGAGGTGCGACGAGGCGAGAACTGGGTCAGCTGGTCCTATCCGCCGACCATCATGTCTGCACTGCGCGAGCCGCAACGCTGGGCAACGATTGACCTCGAGGTGCTGGGCAAGCTGGGGTCCTATACGGCGGTCGCGCTGTATGAGATCTGCGTACGCTATCGGGACAATCCCAGCGGGGTGACGAGCCGCAAGCCGGTGGCTTGGTGGGTCGACGCCTTGAGCAATGGCCCGGGGCCCGAGCGGCGCGAGTGGCGCAAGTTCAAGAACGAGCGCGTCAAGGATGCGGTGCTGGAAATCAACACGGAGACGGAACTCGAAATCGAGTTGATCGAGCACAAGCAGGGAAGGACGATCAACGAGGTGCAGTTCGCCGTGCGGAAGAAGAGGGTGGCTGTTTTGCCGCAGCCAGCCGCAGCAGAGCCGGTGGATGCGAACCTGATCTTTCGCGCTGAGACCTTGGGAATCCGAGAGATCAAGCTGGAAGGGTTGATCAAGGAGTTCGGAGACGATCGCGTGCGAGAGCAGATCGCTGTGCTGGAGCGGCGGGCGGCCAGCAAGAATCTGCGTTCGATCGAGAACGCCTTTTCCTATCTTCGGTCCCTGCTTCGAAACGGTTCGGAGGAGGTTGAGCCGCCTGCGATTGCGCCTGCTTCCCCATCCGTCCAGGAGGAGCCACCAACGCGACCGGCGCAACCTCTGGCGAGCGACAAGTCCAGCTGGTTGCGCGAGCGCATCGAGGTGATGAAGCAGGAGGTCGCTGCGCTGGATGCGACCACGCTGCAGAAATGGGTCAACCAGGCCCTCCAGGACTTGGCGAGAAAGGGCGCGCTGAATGCGGTCATCAGCCGGCGCGCAGCGCAGGGAGACGTTCTCCATGGGCTGCTCGGCTCCGCGGTGATCTACGCATATGCGGATGCAACCTACGGGCCGGACTGGAAGGTCGATCGGCAGTTGTTTGATCTGGAGGCGGGAAAGTAGGGGGAGGGCGGCCGACCCCATTTATTTTTCGCGCATGGCGTCGTCCTTCGTCCAATGACCCTTCACGGCCGGATGCCTGCCGCAAATCTCACGAACGCACCAGGTTCCTTGCAACACGCGCGGCCCGAATTGATGGAGACTCGGAGCGTGGATAGCAGTGATGTTGTCATCGACGAAAGTGGTCGCGAGTTCGCCGAAGCTTCGGACGTCGCCGTGGTGCCGAGCGATCCGGAAAGCCTCGCTGACTTCGCGCGCAAGATCAGACTTGAGGAAATTGCGGGACGACAGCGCTTCAGGCAACACGTCGCTGTGGCGGTCATTTTCGCGATGGCCGCGCTGACATTGGTCTTGATCGTGCAGGTCGGTTCATCGTCCTGATTCCGTTTGGCGTGCGGGGGCCGCGATATCGCTGTCCTGTGCATGATGCGGGGTCAGGCCGACAGATCAGGGTCGCGGGAGGGCAGGGCGCGCGGACCGGCGATTGCGAGGCTGAGGCAGATTCGCAGACCGGTGACACACCTTCGGCGTGCGGAGGCTTCGCGGGCTGAAATGAGGCATCGCGTCAAGCTCGAGTCCTGCACGACACGCCGACGCGAATCAGTCCCAGAAACGCCACCAGGGACGCTGGGTGATCGCGTGTATGGGCATGGTGTCGATGAACTGGGCCGGACCAGTGTGCAACGCTTCGCGGCGGCGCAACTCCCGTTCGAGCTCATGTGCCACGCCATAGGCGTCGCGGTTGCCATGCAGCGCCTCCCGGCGCTTTTCCCATGCAAGCTTGGCCAGTGCACTGTCGCTGAGAATCGAAACGTCTGCGGATTCCATGGTTGTCGTTGGAAGAGGGCCGGACCGAGAGCAATATTTGGGCACGGGCAGCAGCGAGATGAGGGCCGCCGGTCGCCTCGCGCCGGCCGCCCAGCGCGTTGGTCGCGATTCAAACCATGGCGCGCCTGGCGGCCGCGAGAAACGAGTATAGAGGCTTCACTGGATTTTCATCCAGTGATTGCTTGCCCGCGACTGCCGCGCACTTTCGCGCAGCGCATCGAGGTTGCCTCGCTCTTCTCGTGGACTGTGCAGCCGCGCGTTGCCCTCGACCGGCTACGCTCGCAAGGGGGTGTCCATAACGCTTGCGGTTACGAGCGATTTCCCTTGGCTGGCCATCCTGTCCGTTTGCGTCCGTTGGCGCGCGGTTTGAGCAGAACAAACATCGACGGCTACAACCTCCACTACTCGCGCCGCAGGGCACGCCCTTACGTGCGCACCGGCGCGGCTCGTCGGGCTCAATGGCCGTTCGCCCTTCTCAGCCGCGCCAGTCGCTCGGCTTCCTCTGACTCGCGCAAGCCTTTGGCCGCACGTTCGGCTACGTACTCCGCATACAGGATGTCGACCTGGTGGCGCCAGGCCGCTTCGGCTGCGCTGCCTTGGTTGACGGTCTGCAACGGGCGCCCGCTATCGTTGCTGCGTGCCTGGCCTTGCTGTGCCATCAACGGTTCAGCGTGCGGGGATGGCGCGGGGGAGGGCGGCACGGTCACGCCGACGCGCGCCAGGATCTGGGCCTTGTGTCTGGCGCTGAGCACCGCGCGACTGCGGTGGTTTCCCTGCATCGATCTCGTCCTTGTTCCGCGATCTTCGTTTCAGCGTAGACCGGTCGCAGGTCGCCTTCATTGGTGAAGATGCCATTGCGCCGAGTTGGGACGGGACGCTGAATAGGAGTTTGTGCCGCGGGAAGCGGCAGCGGTGTTCCCCACCGGCGCGGCCTCGGTCTCTACTATTCGATCTTGCATCCTCGCGGCGCGCGGCGGCATAACTGGGCCATGCGGTACTCGCCTGCTCGCTCCGGTCCGGGCCGCCCCACGAGGGTGAAAGCGCTGCCCGCGCGTCACCAGTTCGGTGATCGCTCCTTCCTTCCGCGCCGCGGGGTCGAGCCGACGGCGCGAGACGAGGCACGGCCGCAGGTCGCACGCGAAGCCGAAGCACTGGCGTGCTTGGCTGCGTGATCATTCTCCATCAAGCGCGTCGGGTCGGCGATCTGCGTCGCATCACCTCATCCGCTTCGCGCAGGCTCGTCTCGGGGCGTCGCGCGACGTACCGCTCGAACAGCTCGTTGATGGCGAGCGCATGCGTCTTGGCCGCAAGCGCTCGGGCCTCGGCGTTGACCGGGCCCGTGGACGGAGACTCGCCAGGGCGCTCCCGCCGATCCGATGGGAATCGCGATGCATCGTGTTCCCACTCGGGAACCGTGATTCCCGCGGCGCGAAGGATGGCTTCTTTTTGATCCTGGGTGAGCATTGCGCTTCACCTCCTGCTTCTACAGTTGCCTTGTTCCAGTATGCGCGCTCACCGCGCGTGAGGAACATCGTTCAAACGACATAGGTGTCGGCGCCGGTTGAACTTTGACCCACCCTGCCGGTTGAACTTTGACCCGGGGACGGAAGCCGGCATCGTTGATGCCGACTGTGGACAACTGTAGCGCTTTCCTCCTTTTTCACTTGCTTGTTGATGTTCGGCCTTATAGGGCGCGAAGGGCGAAGCCCGCAGCGCCCTGTCCCTGCATGCGGTTGATCAGGCGAGGTCGTTGGGTGGCACTTTGGCCTCCTTGCGCTCCTGCTCGCGAGCCCGGATGCGCCTCTTCGTGTTGGCTGTGGCGTGCGTGATGCGGTAGCTCTCGTTTCCCGTCTCCACGATGTGGCAGTGGTGTGTCAGCCGGTCCAGCAATGCAGTGGTCATCTTCGGATCCACGAACACGCTGGACCACTCGGCGAAGTCCAGGTTGGTCGTCACCACCACGCTGGTGTGCTCGTAGAGCTTGGACAGCAGGTGGAACAGCAGCGCCCCGCCGGCCTGGCTGAAGGGCAGGTACCCCATCTCGTCCAACACGACCGCGTCCAGGCGCAGCATGCTCGCGGCAATGCGCCCGGCCTTGCCCTGGGCCTTCTCCTGCTCCAGGGCGTTGACCAGGTCGACCGTCGAGTAGAAGCGCACGCGCTTGCCATGCTGCGTGATGCCCGCCACGCCGATGGCGGTTGCCAAGTGGCTTTTCCCCGTGCCGGGCCCACCCACCAACACCACGTTGTGCGCCTCATCGGTAAAGGTCATTTCCGCCAGTTGAAGCACCAGCTTGCGGTCCACCGGCGAGACCTCGAAGTCGAACCCCGCGAGATCACGATGCACCGGGAACTTTGCCGCGTTCAGCTGGTGACTCACCGAGCGCGTGGCGCGCTCGATCGTCTCGGCACGCAGCATCTGCTCAACGAGCCAGCGCGATCGCTCCACCTCGGCGTTGTTCTGCTCAATCAGATCGGCCCAGGTCCCGGCCATGCCGTGCAGACGAAGCGCCTTGAGCTCGGCAATGACGTCACGCATGGTCGGCCTCCTGGATGTCGCGCAGCCGGTCGTAGCGGGCCGTGTCGGCGATCGGCGGCGTCAGCACCTGCAACGACGTGTGCACGTTGGCCGGCCGCGGCGCCGCGTTCAAACGCGCGAGCACGTTGATGACGTGCTCCACGCTCACGCGCCCGGACGGAGGCGCACCGTCCAGTGCCAACTCCACGGCCACCAGCACCGCCTCCAGCCCGGCCGTCGGCACCAGCGCCAGTACCCGGGCCATCAGGCGGTCGCCGCCGCTCTCGCGCAACAGCGCGCGGCGCAGCCGCTGCAAGGATTCCGGCAGGTCCGTGAACGGCGCACCGTTGCGCAGCGCCCCTGGCTTCCTCTGAACCAGCGGGATGTAGTGCTGCCAGTCGTAGCGCGTCTTGCCCTTGTCCGTCAGCCGCTCGTGCTCGGCCACGACGACGTCGCCAGCCACCACCGTCACGCGCGTCGGATACAGGTGCGTGCTGACCATCTGTCCGGCCAACTCGCACGGCACCGAGTAGCGGTTGCGCGCCACCGACACCAGGCAGGTGCTGCTGACCCGGGCCACCTCCTCGACGTAGCCGTCGAAGGCGGCGGGCATCGGCATCAACTGCACCCGTTCGTGCTCGAGCATCTCGGCCACGCTGAACTGCTTGTGCTCGGGATGCCGGATCTCTTCCCACAGCGCCCGGCAGCGCTCGCCTAGCCAGGCGTTGAGTTCGTCCAGACTCGCGAAGCGCCGCTCGCGAGCCTCGATCCAGATGCGCCGGCGGCTGTCCTGAACGTTCTTCTCCACCACACCCTTCTCCCAGCCCGAGGCCACGTTGCAGAAGTCCGGGTCGTACAGGTAGTGCGCGCACATCACCGAGAAACGCGCGTTGACGGTGCGGCCCTTGCCCTTGTGGACCTTGTCCACGGCCGTGCGCATGTTGTCGTAGATCCCCCGGCGCGCCACCCCGCCCAGCGCCGCGAAGGACCGGGTATGCGCATCGAACAACATCTCGTGCCCCTGGCTCGGATACGCCACCAGGAAGAACGCTCGGCTCGCGCACAGCTTCATGTGGGCGACCTGCAGCTTGCGGTAGATCCCCCCGATCACCAGCGCCTCCTCGCTCCAATCGAACTGGAACGCCTCGCCCAGCTCGAAGGCCAGCGGCACGAACGCCTTGCCCACCGCAACGCCGCCTTGGCTAGCGCGCCAGGCACGAATGAAGTCGGTCAATTGGGTGTAGCCGCCTTCGTAGCCGGCTTCGGCAATCTGCTGCAGCAGCGCCCGCGCAGTTCGCCGTTCCTTCTTGGGACGGCGCGCATCGGCCAGCAACGCCATCTTCACCGTCTCGACGAAGGGCGTCAGCTTCGTCGGCGTCACGCGGCGCTCGTACTTCGGCACCTGCGCCACCGGCGCTCGCAGGTACTTCCTCACCGTGTTGCGCGACAGGCTCGTCGCCCTCGCAATCTCCCGCACCGATTTGTTCTCGCGGTGGTGCATCCGCAGGACCTTGCCAATCATGGCCATGGTGATCAATCCTCATACCCCCACCGCTTAAAAAAGCAGCAGGGTAGGCTGAACACCCGGGTCAAATTTGAACCGGCACAACCCTCACAAGTGGGTCAAATTTCGGCCGGCGCCAACAATCGAAGATGTCCGGATTCGTCATTCGGGCGAGATCGTGGACAACGTCATCGAAGGTGCTTTCCGGGTCCTGGATGGATTCGACGAAGTGCGCGAGAAGCGCGAAGGGTTGCGCGCGGTCACGCTGGAACCGGTCGAGGCCGAAATCTTCGCGCGGTCAGCACTGGCATTGAAGTACGAATCCGATCCCACGGCGCCGGCACCGATCACGGAAGCGCAGGTTCTTGCGCCACGGAGGATCTCCGACTGCAAGCCGGATCTCTGGAGCACTTTCAATCGCGTGCAGGAAAACCTGGTCCGTGGGGGCTTGGCGGCAAGAACCAGCAACGGGCGCCGGCAGCGCACGCGCGAGGTTCGGGGCATCGATCAGAACATCAAGGTCAACCGGGCCCTCTGGATGCTGGCCGAGGAGATGAAGCGACTGAAGGGCTGATCCTCCAAAGCGAAGCCCGGGCGCTGTGGGTGGCCCGCCCGGGCTTCTGACCACGGCATCCGATGAGGAGAGCCAAACGCAGTGGCTGCTCAGGATCGTATAGGGCAAGCGCCCGCGAAAGAAGGACAAAACGCATATGAATCGACAACAACTGATTGGCCGCCTCGGCCGCGCTCCCGACGTCAGGGAGACCGCTCGCGGTCTCGTCGTCACCTTGAGCATCGCGACAAACGAGTATTGGCGCGACCGCGAATCGGGCGAGATGCGCTCGCACACCGAGTGGCACACGTGCGTGTGCTTCGACCGGCTGGCGGAGGTGGCGCGCGATCACCTGCAGAAGGGCGATGAGGTCTTTGTCGAAGGGAAGTCGCGGTCGTCCAGGTGGACGGACAAGGATGGCGTTGAACGCATGGAGCGCGAGATGCGCGTGGAAGAAATGCGGATGCTCAGACGCTCGCATGTGGATGCGATCGCGTCGGCCGTGAGGATGCTGGAGTCGATCGAGGGTCTTGCGCAGAAGATGAAACGTGGCGAGGCGGAGTGCGATGTGGGCACCTTGGCCAGCATGATCGCGCGGGTGCGGGGGGAGCTGACGAGGGAGTGAGCGCACCGGCCTTCGGCGCTAGGGCAGGGCGTTTGCGCGAGCCCAAGAAGCAGCCCGCCAGAGGCAGGCTGAACAGTGTGCTGTGACGCGATGAGGAGCAGGTGCCACAACAACAGTATTGATCTTCTGCCAGCGTCAAGGGGTGAACACCTTTTGACGGCAATGGCCGCCGACTAATCGGCCAACTATTGCGAAGACGGCGAGGAACATCAGCAAGCGTCCTCCACTTGCGCTCCAACGTCAGTTCAGGGTGTTGAGTCGCCGGGCGCGCGAATCGATCCTGGCTTCCACGAGCGCAGCCGCAGTCTGGGCCGTGACCCTGCGCTGGATTTCCCGCTTGTCGAGCATCGACTCGAAGATCAATCGACTGGCTCCGAGCGCACCGTTTCCGCCATCCTTCGCGGCCACGCCGATGCCTTTGGGCAGTCGGCGCCAGATCATGCTGGATCTGTCCCTCGATTGCCGACCTCGCGTCGACATTCCGCAGTGGGATCGAACGGGGTCGCGGGGTCAGGACCGGTCGGCTCCCCTCGACTTGCGGACCCGACTGGATCGCTATGAGACAGCGGCGCTTTGACTTTGCTCCGCTTCCGGTACCTGCTGAGATAGCTCTTGAGCGTTCCTCCTGTCAGCTCTAGGCCGCCGTCGTTCAGAGTACGCGCAATATCGGCAATGCGCACGCCCTCGGCGAGCTTCTGCTCGATAACGGGTAGGACATCGCGCAGTCGCGCGGCCTTGGTCTGGGGTTCCAATGCCAACACGGCTGTGACGAGATCCTGTTTTGATGATGTTCTATCTACCGACAACTTGTTTGCCCTTTCCACAGCCGCTTCAATGCGATCTGGGTTCTATTGGTTTGCCCTCGCGATGCAAGAGCCTTCTGATTTGCTTCGGTGACCGCACCTTCGTCCCCGTGGGTCACCTATGCCGATTCGGCGATGACCAACGCCGGCGACAGCGTGCCGCCGCCGACGACGACGGAGTTGCCGGTCAAGGTCCAGCTCTCGACGCCGGCACCCTCTGCCACGCCGAGCAAGACCGCCGCCCCGACTGAGGTGCGACGGGACACCCCCTCCTTCGTTCAGTTCGTGAACTGAGCGCCGGCAGATACCCAACCCTCTTTGGAGAGAACAGCTTGAATACCTTCATTGCATCCCTTGGACGAATCCTCACCGCAGCCACGCTGGCCGCACTCACCATCCCGGCGGCCGCCCGCGTGCCGGCCAGCGCGCCGCTCGACGCGCCCGTTGCGGCTCCATCGATCGAGGTCGCTTTCTCGCCGGACGCAGGCGCCGAGGCCCTGGTGCTCAAAGCGATCGCCATGGCGAGATCGTCCATCCGCCTGGCAGCCTACAGCTTCACTTCCCCGCCTGTGGTGAGCGCTCTGCTGGCCGCCCGGCGGCGCGGCGTCGATGTGGCCGTCGTGGTCGACTACAAGAACAACCTGGTCGAAGCCCGTTCGAACGCAGCGCGCGAGGCGCTCAACCTTCTGGCGAATGCGGGCATCCCCGCGCGCACGGTAAGCGCCTACCCGATCCATCACGACAAGTTCATCGTGGTCGACGGGCTCCACGTCGAAACAGGCAGCTTCAACTACACGGCGGCCGCCGCCAAACGCAACAGCGAGAACGTGCTCGTGGTCTGGAACGACCCGGCGCTCGCTGGAAAGTACATCGCGCACTGGCAAAGCCGTTGGTCGCAAGGCCAGCCGTACCGCTCGACGTACTGAGGAGGCGCATGAGTTCGATCTTCATCCGCCAGCGTCTGCGGCCCTTGCTCGCCTGGGTCTGCGCGGCCGGGGTGTTCGGCTCGGCGTGGGCTGCCCAGCCGCTCCTGCCCGCCAAGGCTGGCGCCGCTCGCAATTCATGGTCTCGGCGGTGCTCAAGCGCCAGAACGCCGATTCGGTCATCAAGTTGATCCATGCCTACACGCTCGCAAAGGACGAAGACGACGCAACAGCCATCCTGCGCACCCGCGTGAAAAGCGAGTTCGCCGGTTATGTCGTTGTCGATGTCCTTGCCTCTGAGATCGAAGCCGGCGGGTCCATGTGCCGCAGTGGCACTCATTGGGCTACCAACACGTGGTCATCGGCTCCACGCACCGGAAACCAAACCAATTCGGCACAGAAATGAACCAGATTCCGGCAGCTCCCACGAGTGCCTTTTTTTGGCGAGGCCAGCCCAGCATCGTAGGCGCTGAAATGCGCAAGGCCGCGTCCAACAACGCCATTGCCGGCAAGGCCCACAGCACCAGGAAGTTCAGCCCTCCCATCGAGGGCCGAGCCGAGGCGCAGCGTGCAGCCGACAAGCGTGCCGCGCTCCTGCGCGGCGGCATCTGAACAGCGAGTCAGAGATGAGCGAATCAATCAACGAGGTCCAGGCGGCGATCAATGAAACCCTGAGCTCGCCATCGAGCAGCGACTGGATCAAGCGCGGCCTGTCAATGGCGCTGGATCGCGATCCAGTGGACGCCGCGCACGACGCCGATCGCCTGGCCGACCTTCTCGGTCGGCGGTGTATCGCGGTGCTCCAGTCGAGCCTGGAGATGGATGCCCCTGCGCGCCGGTCGGATCTGACGCGCCACGCGCAATGACTTTCATCGTGCCAAGGACCACAAAACAAAAAGCCCGCTTTGCAGAGCGGGCTGATTGCGAGATCCGCGAACTAGGCGGACCTCTCGGTTTCTTGGCTATCTCTTCGAATCTTCGAGGAACCTCGGAGCACTTAAACCGGCTAGGAAGCGCCGTGAGTATAGGTGTTCTGGTCCTCGAAGTGCAAGTGCGCGAACAGATCGCGCCACACCTTCGAGAACATGGCCTATACCGCTCAACAAAACGCCACAGACCCGGCACACCAGCAGCGCTGGAGCGTTGACGGACGCAATCCTCGGCCCGGCACCGCGCTTCATCGGATGTTGGTGGAAGCGCCCTACTTCCCAAGGTGCTCGGACGACAAGACCGCCACACGCGTGCGGCCGCGCGAATACGCCGTACGCTACCCTTACATGCAGGTCAACCGGCCGGGCATGGTCAGCTGGCTGATCTTCGATCTGGATCACGCTGAGGCCTTCAGGTGGCAGGACGCCGGACTGCCGGCGCCGAACCTGATCGTTTTCAACCGGCACAGCCGGCATTCCCATCTCTACTATGCGATCGAGCCGGTGTGCACGACCGAGCGCGCCCGATCGGCGCCGATCGCCTACATGCGCGCGATCTACGATGCCTTCGCCGAGCGCCTGCAGGCGGACCGGGCCTTTCGAAGCGGACCGGTGGCCAAGACGCCCGGTCATCCGTGGTGGGAGACCATCGAACTGCATGCCACGGTGTATGGCCTCGCCAAGCTGGCCGATCACGTGGAGCTGGCCGGGCGCACGCCGTGGCCCAAACCGGCACCGATCGAAAAGCTCCGGCACTCGCGTCATTGCCTGCTTTTCGATGACCTGCGGCATCACGCCTACGCGATCGTCGGCCGCGAGCGCACGCATGGCAGCTTCGAGACGTTCTCGCGGCAGCTCGAGACCTATGCGCACCAAGCGAATCGCTACTCGACGCAGGGCTTCGCGAAGGATCTGCTGATGTCCAGCGTCAGGGCCACGGTCAGGTCGGTGGCGCGGTGGACCTGGGACCGCTACCACGGCACCGGCGGCCGTCGGCGCGGGGTCATGCAACTCGATCCGCGCGCGCCGCTCGCCGAGCGCCAACGGCGGGCGGCCGAGCGCACCCACGAGATCCGTCGATGCGCGACGGCCGCGAAGATCGTCGCCGCGTGCCGGCAGCTCCTGCAGCTCGCCAGACCCGTCACACAGGCGGCCATAGCAAGCGCTGCAGGCCTTTGCAGGCAGACGGTGGCCAGCTATGCCGAGCTCGTCGAAAAGGCGCTCATCGCGCAGTTGGTGGATGCCATCACGGCGCCCACGCGCCAAGCCCTGCGATTTGAAAGCAGCTCGCGATCGACCGCCGCGGTCGCTTCTCAGCTGCGCCTGCATGTCAACTTTGCTGTACATCAGGTAGCTTCGTCTTTCGGGCGTCCCATGCGAGCGCGATCCGCAGCGCCTCGCCATCGACAGAGGGAGTAGATGGCAGGCTTCCTGAAAGATTCCTTTCTTCGCAGAGGGGGGGTGAGCGCAGCGATGGTCAACCGGAGACGGTTGTCCACGGCCGGCTCGCTTTCTTTCTCGTTCGCGCTGCCGTCACGCGGCGGTGGGCAACCCGCGAAGCGTCCGGTTGTCCATCACTGCGCAGGGGGGGAGGCGTCCCCCCCTTTTTGTTCCACAGCGGCGCTTGCTTGACGCCTCGAAGGCCGAGGGTTCATGCTCGCTGCGATTTCTCAAGGGAGTTTTCACGTGCAAAGACACGAAGTCGAGAACGCCACCATGGCGTTTGGGGTTGCCCTGCCAATGGCGGGCTGGTGGTCTGGTGCCTACCTGGGCAATGTGCCCTTGTCTCCCTTCCCTCGTGCGCTGACCGAAGCGCTCAATCTCACGCCGCATCATCCCATCATCATGGGTGGGCTGCTCGCGGGCCTCGCCGCCGCTGCCGGCGTCGCGTACCTGCTTCATGAGTACGGCGACGACAAGTTCCGCGGCGCGCCCTACCGTCGCTGGATGCGCGGCTCGCGAATGGCGAACTGGCATGCCGTCCGTCGTCAGGTCCTCGCGGCCAATCGGCTCGAGAACAATCGCCGACGCAAGGCGAACCGCGAAGCGAAGCCTTTGCCGCCCATCATGGTCGGCCGGATGCCGATGCCCCTCCACCTTGAGAACCGGAACACGCTCATTTGCGCATCCGTAGGAGCTGGCAAATCCGTGGCGATGGAGGCCATGATCTTTTCAGCAGTGAGGCGCCGCGATCGCATGGCGGTGATCGATCCGAACGGGACCTTCTTCTCGAAATTCAGCTTCCCGGGCGACACGATCCTCAACCCGTTCGACAAGCGTTCGGCCGGCTGGACGATCTTCAACGAGATCCAGGGTGTGCATGACTTCAGCCGCATGGCCAAGAGCGTGATTCCCCCGCAGGTCGATCCCAATGACGAGCAGTGGTGCGCCTACACGCGCGACGTGCTCGCGGACACGATGCGCAAGCTGCACGAGACGGGCAATCCGGATCAGGAAACGCTCGTGAACCTGTTGGTGCGCGAGGACGGCGATGTCATCCGCGCCTTTCTCGCCAACACGGACTCACAGGGCTACTTCCGCGAGAACGCTGAGAAGGCGATCGCGTCGATCCAGTTCATGATGAACAAGTACGTACGGCCGCTGCGGTTCATGACCCGGGGACAGTTCTCGCTGCACAAGTGGGTGCACGACCCGAAGGCCGGCAACCTGTTCATCACGTGGCGCGAGGACATGCGCGCGGCCCAGCGCCCGCTCGTGGCGACCTGGATCGACACGATCTGCGCAACGATCCTGAGCAACGAGCCGATGACGGATACGCGGCTGTGGCTCTTCCTGGACGAGCTGGAGTCGCTGGGCAAGCTGGAGTCCTTCGTGCCGGCCGCGACCAAGGGCCGCAAGCATGGCTTGCGCATCGTGGGCAGCATCCAGGACTGGGCCCAGCTCGACGAGACCTACGGCAAGGACTCGGCGAAGACGCTACTCGCGTGCTTTCGCAACTACCTCATCTTCGGCGCTTCGAACGCGCTCAATGCCGACAAGGCGAGCGAGATCCTGGGCAAGCAGCATGTCGAGCGCATCAACGTCACCCAGACGGTCGGCAAAGGCGGTGGCGGCAGTCGTCAGCTGGTGGCCAGCCAGCCGGAACCCGTGGTCATGGACTCGGAGATCTCCAATCTCAAGGACCTGGACGGCTACGTGATGTTCGCGGAGGACTTCCCGATCGCGAAGATTCATGTGGCCTACCGCGAATACCCGCGCCGGGCGAATCCGATCGAGATCCTCGACGATGGCCTCTCGAACTCCAAGCCCGAGCCGGACATGTCCTCGACTCCGTCGGCGCCGACCGGCGCCGACGCCACCGAGCCGCCGCGCAGGCGCAAGGCAAGAACGGCGGCAAGAAGCTCAAGGCCGCGGGATGCGGAGTCGAACCCGACACTCGACCTTTTCTCAAGCGCGGACGGCCCGGAACCTTCGGCGCCGCCCATGGACATCAGCGATTGGGTCGCGCAAGAGGAAACGCGAACGTGATGGCCTCGAATCCCGGGCGAGGCCTCGGAGACATTTGAGACATGCTCTCCCTCACCCTGATCAAGGGCAACAATCAGTATGCCGCCGCACACTACTTCTCGTCGGCCGACGACTACTACACCAAGGAAAACCCCGGCGAATGGCAAGGCGCCGGCGCGCAAGCCCTTGGCTTGACGGGGCCGATCGAACACAAGCAGCTCGCCCGCCTGCTTGACGGCCAGCTGCCCAATGGCGAGCGAATTCAGGCGACTTTCAATTCGGTAGAGAACAAGAAAAGGATGGGCCTGGACCTGACTTTCTCCCCGCCCAAGTCGGTGTCCATGCAGGCGCTCGTCGCCGGCGACAAGGGTGTGACGCAAGCGCACGACCACGCTGTCACCAGCGCGCTCGAATTCGCCGAGACGCTCGCGGCCGCGCGCCGGAAGGTCAAGGGCAAGAGCTATCGCGAGCGGACCGGGAACATGGTGATCGGAAAGTTCCGTCACGAGATGAGCCGGGCCAAGGATCCGCAGCTTCACACGCATGCAGTCATCCTGAACATGACCCAGCGATCGGACGGCGCCTGGCGATCCTTGTCCAACGAGGAGATCTTCGCGCTTCGCACCCAAGTTGAAGCGCACTACCACGCCGAGCTCGCAGCGGGCTTGCAGGAGCTTGGATACGTGATTCGCCTCGTGGATGACAAGGGTGTCTTTGAACTGGCGCACATCAGTCGGGAGCAAATCGAAGCCTTCTCGCAACGCAGCATGGTCATCGAGGAGGCGCTGGCCAACGGGGGCAAGACGCGAGCGACGGCCACGACGTTGGAGAAGCAGGTGATCGCGCTGGCCACGCGCGAGCGCAAGGATGAATCCGACCGGGAGGTGATCAAGCAGTACTGGGTCGAGAAAAGCCGCGAGTTCGGCATCGACTATGGTCCTCGATCGCAGCTGGGTGGCTGGCCTGTGCCAGCCGACCGAGCGCCAGGGGGTCCGGCCAGACCGGCGCCGCATCGCCCGGAGACTGACTCGCCCGTCGACCACGACGCGGCACCATCTGATGATCCTTCCCTCGTCCCATCCGATCGCGGTCCTTCTCCCTCGTCTCCGCACACCATTGCACCCTCGACGCAGACTCCACCCGTTCGGCCATCCAGCCTCACACCGGCGCAGGCCGTTGTTCAATATGCCATCAAGCATCTGACGGAACGCGAGGCGATCGTCACCGAGCATGACCTCACGACCGTGGCACTGCAGCGCGCCGTCGGACTGGTCCGGTCTGACGAGATCCGCGCAGAGATTCAGCGTTTGGCCCGGACGGGTGCGCTCATCGAGTCCATGGCCACCTACGCGATCGCCGGCGACAGGAACAGCTCAACGCTGTCCTCCGCCGGATGGAAGCGCTACCTGATGGCGCTGAAGGGTTGGGACAAGGCACAGGCACAAAGCTATCTGCGCAACGCGATCGTGCAGGGCTCACTGGTACGCACGGCAGCCCGGCACACGACAACGAAGGCACTGAAGCTGGAACGGGCCATCCTGGCGATCGAACGCGCGGGCCGAGGCAGCGTCGTTCCCATCGTGGCCCCGCAATTGCTGGAGGCGGCGCTCGCAGGGTCCACCTTGAACACCGACCAGCAAAAGGCGGTTCACACGATCGTCGCAACGAACAACAGATTCGTTGGGATCCAGGGTGACGCCGGTACCGGCAAAAGCTTCACCGTGGCTCGAGCTGCCGACCTGATCCATGCAGCTGGGTACCGGACGCTGGCCCTTGCTCCCTATGGCAACCAGGTCAAGGCACTCAAACAGGAGGGACTCAAAGCACACACCCTTGCATCCTTCCTGAAGACCAAGAATAGGCCAATCGACTCGCGAACGCTCGTCGTGCTCGACGAGGCAGGAACGGTCGGTGCGCGCCAGATGCAGCAGCTGATGCGAATCGTCGAGAAAACCGGCGCACGGATGGTTCTACTCGGCGACACCAAGCAAACCGAGGCTATCGAAGCCGGCAACGCGATTCCGCCGTTCGTGCCAGTGACAGTCACGACGTACTCGGTGTTTGTCTTCAGTGGCGCATCCGGCAGAACGAAGCCCTGGTTGGGCTGAAGGAAGTGGTTGGGATCGTTGGCGCCGGTGACCGGCGCCAAAAGAGCCACGATGTTGCCGGTGACCTTCTCTTGAACGAGGGCCGACCAAAGCCGCATTGCTCGCGTTCCTTGTTCAGCAGCGTGAACGCCGCCTGCTCCTCAGAGCCGGGAGCGGGCGTGGATGTCGATGGGGTGCTAGACCCGGGAGCGGCGGCGGGCGCCGACGCGGGCGGTGGGTTCTGCGCGGCGATTGGAATGCCGCCAGCGCCGCCGCCACCACCACCGCAAGCGGATAGGGCGAGCGCGATCACCGCGGCAGCCGACGTGGCGACGATGTTCGAGCTGATGTTGAGCCGAGTTCTTTTCATGTTCTTCCCTGGTCCGTTTGTGGTTGTGTAAAAGAGTGAGAGTCGAGAAGGCGGATGGAACCGGACGAGGCGACCTCGTCAGGCTCCGTCCGAGGCGACGCCTGCTATCGCGTCGCGGGTAGGATCCGAACGCCGACTCGGCGGTCAGGCTGCAGGCAGTCGATCAGCGCCTGCCGAGGCTTGACGCTCTTGCACGAGTCGCCGGTGGTGGGCTCGGCCGAACCCACGCCGGTCGATGTCATCGGCAGCGCGACGCCGGTCGCCTTGATCAGATCCGCGACGGTGCTGGCTCGCTGCTGCGAGAGGCGCTCGTTGTAGGCAGGGCTGCCAAGGCGGTCGGTGTGCCCAACGATCCTCAAGCCGCCGGCACGCGTGCCATAACCCTTGACCTTCGAAGCCAGGGCCGCAATCGCCTCTGAACCGCCCGGGAGCAGACCCTTGGCTTCGGCCTGGCCGAACTTGAAGAGCGTGTCGGCCGGGACCTCGATGACTTCGAGCGGGCGCTCAAGCTTCGAGACGTCAATGCCTTCGAGCGACGCCGTTGAGCAATTGGCTACGAACTCTGCCGACGCTTCGGAGGCCAGCTGGAGCGCCTTGTCGATTTCCGGTCGACCGTGGTTCCAGCGCGCGCCGCGCGTCTCTTCCATGTTCTCGTACACGGACTGCTGGGCCACCTCGAGGCACCCCAGCTTGGCAGTGCGGCACTTGCGCTCCCTGTAGCGGTTCAGGACGCCGTCAATCGTCTCGATGTCCGCACGCCACATCGGCCGGCCGTAGCGCTCGTCTTTGGAGGGCACATACTTGCGCGAGAAGATGGGCCGCTCGGCGTCGTCGGGCTCGTTGCCTGCTTCCAGGGCGTCTTGAATGCGCCGCGAATTGCCGGCGGCGATCATCGCCGTGCCGTGCGTATCGCCTTGCGAGGCTTCAGCGCTGGACAGGTCGGCCCAGCATTGAGCCTTGGCCTTCCAGTAGCCTCTGACTTGTTCCGCCTGGGCATCGCTGCGCGCCAGGCTCGTAGACAAGATTTCCGGTAGAAACTGTGGCGGAAGGGTCTCTGCCGTGGCCGAGAGTCCGGACAGCAGCAGCGCCGTCGCGACAAGCGACAGTGAATAGCTTCGATTCATGGCGATGCCTCAGAAGCCGATCGTCGCACCGATGGCGAAGCCCACTCGCGAAGGGCCCGAACTCGTGGCAGCCACCTTGGCGTTCAGCAGGATCTGGTTGCTGGCGTAGTAGTTGACGCCCGCGGCGATCGCGCTTTCGCCACCGTAGGTGCCGGCAGCCATCGAGATACTCGAGTTGCCTTCAGCACGAGCATTGGGCACCAGGGCCGAGGATGCCATCGCCATGGCGCCAACACCGGCCATCTGCTTCTTCGTCTTCGCGTCGAGGGCCTGAATCTGCTGATCCGTGTAGGCATTCGCTTGCTGGACACCGCTGCCGACCATCGACTGAACTTGGCCGAGGTTGGTTGCATCGGTTGCTGCGACACCGGGCGCTACATTGGCCAGCTGGCGTTCCGCGCCAGGCGTTCCAAAGCTGATTGTGTTGTCACGGTCAGCGACGCTGCCTGGACCGATCGCAACGGAGTTGTTGCCCGGCGCGACCGCCGGAGGAAGACCTTGGGTATTGTTGCCCGCGATGTTCGAGCCGATGGCGGTGACCGCCCGGTTGGTCGCATCGAGCTGGCTGCCGTTGATGGCGTCGGTGCTCGTGGCGCTCAGGCGGCCCGCCGCGACGTTGGTGATCGTTCGCTCGGATCCCTCTGCGCCCACACTAACCGTGCTCGTGGGTGCGGCGCCGGCGAAGGTGTACTCCACGGAGTTGATCGTCGCACCGGTGGTCGCGACGGCTGCCGCCGTGGTCGAGCCAGCGCCGAGCGCCACGTCGTTCGCGTGGGTCGCGGTCGAACCCGAGCCGAGGGCGATGCCGTTTCCTTGCAGGGCCTTGGCAGTATCTCCGATGGCAACGCCACCAGCGGCGCCGGTGGTGGCCAGGTTGCCGAGTGCCACCGAGCCTTGTCCCGTGGCAACTGACGCATTGCCCATGGCGATCGCGCCGTCGGCCGCGCCGCCCGAGGCGGTGCCGTCTGCGGTCGCGATCGAGTTGAAGCCCAATGCGACCGCGCCGGTTCCGGTCGCGATCGAGGGATCGCCGATGGCCACGGCACCCGCGCCAGTCGCCTTGTTGCCGACGCCGATCGCGACGGCCGAGCCCACTCCGGAAACGCCCGTGGCGATGGCGCCGAAGCCCATTGCAACGTCACCGACGTTGACGGCTTCTGCGCCGGAGCCCACCGCCACGGTGCCCGTCGCGGTGCCCTTGGCGTTGTTGCCGAAGACCACTGAGTCATCGCCGCTTGCCACGGCGTTTACCCCTCCCGCGATGGATCGATCGCCTGCGACTACGGTGCCAGGACCGATAGCGATGGAGTCGTTGCCTGTGACAACCGACTCGGCACCGGTGGAGTTGGCCTTGAAGTACTTGGTCTTCTCGTCGACATATTTGTACGTCTCTTCGACCTTGCCATCGACGTAGTTGTAGGTGTCGCCGATCCGGGCATCGGTGTAGCTGTTCGCGTTGTTGATTGCGTTCGAAACGCTGTTGTCCGTGTATTGATTCGCGGAGTTCAGCGTGTTCGACATGCCGTTGTTGAGCTGGTCGACGTTGACGGCATCTTTGCCATTCACGCCGTCGGCAACTGTGACGGTGCCGGGGGCGGCGGGCGTTCCGCCGTTGTTGTACAGGACGGCGTTGGGGTTGCCGCTCGAGCTGTTGCCAGTGAGCATGTTGTTCAGCTCGTCAGCGGTTGCCGCGAAGCCGACTGGATTTGAGCCGGCGGGACATTGTGTCGAGGTAGTCGCCCCGGCAATGAAGCCGAGTCGACCAGTCGTAAGACCTGCTGCTCCGTACTCGCCACCCTCGCTCCATGCCTGGACAGTGGATTCAATGGGTGCTCCGGCTGCGCCTCCGGGCGCACCCAAACCCTCGTTTTGGCACATCAGCACGCCGGCGAAGGCGGTGGGCGCCGTGAGGGAGACAAGCGCGGCAGCGAGGGCCGCCGTGAGGATGGACCGCTTGGGTTGATACTTGAGTTTCATTCTCTTCTGAGGGGATACCTGATGTGTGACAGCAAAAGGGGTTTCTGGGTTGTTTTAGGAATAGTTTTTGTGAAGTGAAGATGGGTACGTTGCTCCTTTCGATGGACGGCAGAGGCGCCGTGGGGGATCGATTGCCTAGGCGTCAAATACGTGCAGCGTGGGACTCCCGGCCTTGTTGACGAACGTCATGCCGAGCGGCGATTCGAGCTGTCCGAACGCAGCAGCGAGCCCAAGGAGGGCTTCGCGGAAAGTGCCGGTATAGCGACTGGCCCTGATCGCATCGGAGACCTTGTAGTCGCGCGTGGACGTCCACTCGACCTGGAAGCCGCTTTGCTTGGCCCAGGCTTCGACGACGGCGCGCAGCGATTGGCTGTCCCCCACGAGCCAGGTCCCTGACATGACGCCGGCCGACTTGCGGGCAGAGCTGTCCCAAGTGGGGTAGGCAACCAGAGCAGCTGTGGTGGCCGCAATCCGCGGTGGTGGTGGAGGAGGCTGCAATGCTGGCGGTGTTGGTCGGCCCGCGGCAGGAGCGTGAGACGCGGCGGCCGTGTTCTGAAGCGACGGTGGGAATTGCGGCCGTTGTGCGGGTTGTGCAGAAACGGTCGTAGGTGATTGCGACGCTACCGCCACCGGCGTTGCCTTTCGCGTCGTGATAGCGACGAAATACGGCGGCTTGAAAGTGGCGGTGACCTCGACGTCGGTCCGGTAGGAGCCGTAGCTCCTGAGAGCGGCAGCGATGGCCTGTTCAGCGGTCGCGCCGGTCACCGTGCGAGCTTCCGCGGTCAATGGAAGGTCAGCGTAGGGCTCGTCGCGCAGACTGCGAGTCGTGACGCGGCGGCCGTTCAAAATCGCTACCAGGCCGTCTGTCTGGGCCCAGCGCACAATCACGGGCAGAAGCGTTTTGTCCGTTGGGACGATTTGAAACTCGCCCGCGCGCGCCGTGGAGCCCGCAACCAAGAGAATGCCGATGGCAACCGAGCGCCAACTATTTGGGTGCCACACTTGCTGTTTATCGGCGCGTTGCTCGTGATTCGTCATGCTGCACATTCCATTTCTTCGAGTGTCAGCATCTCCAAGGAGTTAAGGTATCCCCAAAACCTCATGGGTTGCTGGTCCTGTCCGTCAGAATCTTCCGACTCAAATAGGCGACATTTCGCACGGAGACGATGAGATCGGCGGTTTATACGAACTGGCATTGGTCTACTGCGCGCTCACTCAGGCCGTTCGGTCCCCCTCAAGCGCGGGCACCTTTCTGTGGGGCGAGTGACACAAGAGCGGCGCTTCCATGCGACGCCTCGCCATAGATGTCTTCAAAGGTGACCTTCACTCCCTTTGTTGTTGCATATGCGATCAAAGCCTTAGCCGCCGATGGTGGAACTGTCTGACCCTTTTCATAGAGCGATACATTGCTCTGCGAACAGCCCATGCCTTGCGCTAGTTGCGTTTGTGTATCGCCGAGGCGGTCGCGGATCGCTCGAATCATGCTCATGCACCGATATTAGTACGACTGATTTGGAAGCGCAACAGTCGGACTGTTTGTGTTGTATGAGTGAGACTAATAAGCTCCCTCTATGCCAGCGAAAGAACTGACTCCAGAACAGAAGCGCGACGCAAAGCGTCTAAAGGTGATTTTCAGGGCGTGGCAGGCCGAGCGACAGGAAGCGGGCGAAGCGGCCACCCAGGAGGAACTTGCCGATCTGCTGGGTTTCGGGCAGAGTGCGACAAGCCAGTACTTAAATGGATCAATCCCGCTCAATCCCCGGGCCGCTGCCAAGTTCGCCGCCTTGATCGGCTGCGACGTTTCCGAATTTAGTGCATCAATCGCAGAGTCCATCGCCTCGATGGCAAGTACCGCGAAGGCGAAGGAAGGCAGTACAGAGGCCAAGGCGAAGGCGAATCCAGTTTCGCAGCGATGGCCTTTCCACCGAGTGGACTTCTACAAACTGTCAAGCCTCGCCGGTCCGGCCGCTCGCGCGATGGAGAACGCCATGCTTGCCACGGCTAGCGACTTGGACGTCGATATCCGCTCGAAAAACCGCTGAGCGGGCTGCTCGAATCATTCTCGCGCAGTGGTCCTTGGATATCGGATTGGGCCAACGCGCTGATTTCTACCGGCGCTGGATGTGAGCATCCTACGCCCCAGGGGGTTTGGCGAAAGAGGCAACAAGAAGCAAACCATGAGATTTTGGGGATAGCCATGGCTCGCCTGAGCTTTTCAAATTGGTCGTTGCTCCTTTCCACGGCAACTAGACATCCCCAGTGCGCACACCCGACCCTTCACCGCCACTCATAGCCTTCCCTTTGGCTGCGGATATTGAGCACGAGTTCGGCCAGCCGGCGCGCTTGCAGGCGCTGAGCGAGTTGCTACCGCAGGCCAGCATCGACCGGCTGAACAAAAAGCTCGCCAATGCGTCCGCTGATCTCGCTCCGATCGAGCGCTTAGTCTTCGAGAGCAGGGCCTGGGAAAGGGTGATCCGCAAGCTCCGATCCCAGCGTCGCTTGAAATGAAAACTACAACCGGGGACATCGCTCTTCGGGGCCTACAACAAATCCATCGGGAATCCAGATCCTCATTACGGTCCCGAAACCTAGTCTGGAATCGACACTGACGGAGTAGTTCAGTCGGCTCGATAGCCTCTTTACCACGGCGAGACCGAGACCTGCACCGGTCCACAGTTGTCGATCGGTCGGCTTGTTGGACGCTTGCTGAAAGGGCTCGAAGATTCTTCTGAGCATAGGCTCCTCGATCCCAGGCCCTTGATCCCACACCTCGATCGAAATTCCCATAGCTCGCCGTCTCGCGCCGACCAAGACCGCCCGTCGGCTAAACCGCAACGCATTAGAAACGAGATTCCCCAACATCCGCTCCAGCGTGAAGCGGTCAGTCGCCACCTGCAATCCGGGAGGCCGAAAGCGTAGCGCTTTCCCTGCAGTCTCAGCTTCCGCCTCGAACTGGAGATCAAGTGCTTGGAATACATCTTGCAAGGCCACTGTCCTGAGGCGTGGCTTCATGTCCTGAGCCTCTGACCGGGCAAAGCTCAGAAGATTGACGATGTAGGAGTCCAACGCATCAAGTTCTTCTCCGAGGCGCTCAATGGCGTCCAATGCGTTCCTCTTCTGTAGCACGAGTGCCCGTCCAGTGAGGACGACCATTTTGGCGCTGTGCAGACGCTGCTTGAAGTCGTGAGTGGCTTCGGCAAAAAAGATCGCTCGCGATTGGACGTCACGCTTTGCATCGCCCTCCATGCGCTCCAACATTCGGTTGGACTCCAACAATCCTCGCGACAACTCGGAGAGATGATCCGCGCGTCGTAGATGCGCTTTAATCTCGCGCGCCTTCAAAACGACGAAGAGCCACAGAATCAGAAACACTATGACATTGAGCACGAGCAAAGAGGTCAAGCTGGCTACGGCTTTCTCGTGGAGGCTATAGGACAGGCTTCCCCATAGCGAAACGTTGTAGATGATGACCGGAACCTTGGCTCCGAACCACATAGCTGTCATGGCAATCGTGGTGCTCATGAACCCGACGCAAAGAACGAGGGTCGCCATCGACAAGCCGGTGTCTGAAATTAGTTGAACCGTCCAAAACCAGTAGGCGCCCGCTATGCAGACGATGAGCAGGGGGATGAACTTGAGGTATCCCGATCTCTCAATTTCTTGCGGCGTGGCATGGTGCACCACAACGAACAAGCCGACTCTAAGGAGCCAACTCAGCACTCCGACACCAAGCCAGAGCATGTAGCCGCCGAGTGCAACGCCATGCTGTTCATACTCCGCGACCGTAATGCCAAGGACGGTCAGAATGAACGTCAACTGCTGAATCTTGAATTGCTTGGCGACAGTCTCACGATCGGTGCTGGAAGTGTCGAGAATGAGGCTCTGGGCACGGATGCTCATGCTGCTGACGCGGTTTCGAGCTGTCCCTCAATGAATCCGAGCATCAATGCCTTGGCGACTGCTTCCGCGCGAGTTCTAACACCCAGGGCCGCAATGGATGCGTGGATATGGTTGTCCACCGTGCCAGGCGCTACACCGAGATATCGAGCGATTTGCTTCGATGTCGAACCGGTGCCTACGAGTTGAAGTACTTCGCGTTGCCGCTTAGTCAATGCGACTGCGTTCGTTTGCGCGGCATCCGTGTCGGGTGCGGGAAACACCTTCTTGCCCATGAGCGCTGATTGCAAGTAGGCATCGAGATCACTGGTCGGCGACGACTTCAGGATGTAGCCTTGAAACTCGTCCTTGAAAGTTTGCGCGACATAGTCTGGTCGTCCGGTTCCGGTCAAGATGCAGGTGACCGGAGCCAGGCCCGCGTCTTTGATGTGTGCGGCAAGCGAAAGACCGGTCGCACCGGGCACGTCCAGATCGAGCAGTATGAGATCCCAACGCTGGGATTGCGCTTCCAAGGCTTGTATCACTTCCTTGGCCGTCGCATGTGTTGTGATCGTGATGGGGTCTTCGCTCGACATGGCATGCAGCATTGCCTTCGTCGTGTCGGCCACCATTGGGTGGTCCTCCACGATCATGATGCTTCTAGCAGGCGATGGCTGAGTGCTGGGAGACAGCTGAGGATGACGCATCGGTCGGATCTGGCGCTGAGTCGGAAGCGTTCTTTATAGGTTTTGGGTTTTCGCTAGTCCATCAGATAAATCCGAAAGCGCGATCCCAAATTGGGTATCGATCGACTCGAAGAGTTGATGAAATGGGTGCCCTCTTGTCGTCGCGATGGCCAGGCTGCGCGGGCGCTCAGAAATCGCTCATACTTGTCGCGTCCATCCGCAGCGTGCTGCCGCACTCGTCGCACTTGAGCGTGTTAACCACATCGACGGCCGGTGCTTCCGTCCATGAATGGGTCTGATCGTGCGTGCATCGGTGGCACTCCATCAGCGCGAACGCGAAGTGTTTTTCACAGCCGTGGCATCGCATCGATTCGAGGGTGTCAGCGTTGAGCACTTCGAGACAATCTCTATGCGGGTGTCCGCAACGGACAAGATATGGTCAAAAGTGGATCTGGCATTCAGCCTTTGGGCGCAAACAACGCCATGGGTCAAAGACCTTCCTTTTATGCCGCGCAGGCCGTTGTGTCTATAAAGCAAATCTCAGTCGTAGCGCGAAATTTCCCAAAGGGGGATGAGGATGCTCTTGGCCCTGGCCTTAGACTCGGCCAGATATGACACTCGTCGGCAAACTCATTAGCTGGAATGACGAACGTGGATTCGGCTTCATTGCTCCGCGTGATGGCGGGCGCGAGCTGTTTGTGCACATCAGCGCTTTCCCGAGAGACGACTCTCGTCCAACGGTGGGCGAGACGCTGACCTACGAGTTGGGCCGTGGGAAGGACGGAAAGCCGCAGGCGGTGAATGTCTACCGGCAGGCACTCGGAAAGCCATCGACGTATCCTCGAGCGCAGATGCGAACCAATCACGCAAGGCGCTCACCGGTGCAGGCGCTGATCTCTGTCGTGCTCGTGTTTGCGATCGGGGCGTTCGGATATGTGCAGTACCAGCGTCATGTCGCGCGGATCCAGCCAGCTTCGGCCAGCGTGATTCAGAACGCCGCGGTCACGGAATCTGCGCAGAGCAACTTCCGATGCGACGGACGCACCTATTGCTCACAGATGACTTCGTGCGCCGAGGCCAAGTTCTTCTTGAAGAACTGTCCCGGCACCCGGATGGATGGGAATCACGATGGCGTGCCTTGCGAGCAGCAATGGTGCACAAGCCCACTCGCGAAATGAGCAGGTGAGAGGTCAGTCGAGCGGACGGTTGATCGCCGAACCTTGTGTTCCGCTCAATCCCGATTCCGCTCCCTGATGCCTCGCGTTCAGACGCCTCGAGAAGGACGCTCATCCGTGCGGCGGTTGCTGCTGATCCTCTTCGTCGTGCGCGTCCAACGTGTCCGGTGGCGAGGCGGCCTGCGCCTCCCTGGCATTGTCAGGTTCTGGGCGACGAACGTTGCGAATGGCCGGATGTCACCCTTGCTGCTTGCTGCTTGCTGCTTGCTGCTTGCTGCGTCGAGCGCCGTCATGTGGCGTCTCGGTCCTCGAGGCGCAGCAGGGTCCAAGGAAACCCACCCGAGGCCAGCATCGCGTTCATGATGAATCGCCCGAGACGTCCATTGCCGTCTACGTACGGGTGAATGAAGACGAACGCGAAGTGGCCGAGGACCGCGCGCACTGCGGCCGATCTCTCATCGCGCAAGAGCTCGAAGAGCACGGGCATCATCTCGCGGACGGCTTCACGCGGACGGCTTCACGCGGCGGCGGGATGTGCTGGGCGTTCCAGAAATCATACGGATGATTATGCGAGTTATCATCCGATTGAATCTCGCTTGCCGTGCTGGCGCTGTTCGCATAGGCTTCGCTCATCAAAAAGAAAATTGGAGAAGGATCCCCCATGAGTTCGATCGGGTTCGTGTTCGTGTTCGTGCTCGGCGCTGGGCGCGAGTATCAACCGCTGACCTTTGCCGAGGCGATCCCGAGGATCGCCCAACTCTTTAAGTTCGAGGGATGACCATGGAAATCGACCACAGTGTCGAAGCGACGAAGGCACGCATGCAAGTGCGCCGAGACGCACTCCTGTCCGCGTTGCCAGATGATTTCAAAGCCCGTGAAGACGGCTTGCCTGCGCGCATTCGCGGCGAGAACGCAAGCCTGCAAACGAAGCTCGGACGGATCTACGCTTTGGTCGACGAATACTCGGCGCTGCGGGCGCCGTACGTGGCCTGCCGCGAAGGATGTGCTGACTGCTGTCGCATGAACGTCCAGATCAGCAGCATTGAGGCGGCGCGCATCGAACGGGCGACCGGTCGAAAAGCTCGAGCTCTGACCCGTAGCTTGCGCTATGACGATGGCAAGTTCGCAGGTGTCGCATGCCCGTTCCTCAAAGAGGACGCCTGCTCAATTTATGAGCAACGACCTTTCGTCTGTCGTAACCATGCCTCCCTCGACGTGGATGCACACTGGTGCGATCCGCAGCGCATGGCAACAGTCAAGCTGCCCCTCGTCGAACTCGGCGGCGTCAAGCAGGCGATGCTGGAGGTGATGGTGCAGAGCAAACAGCCGGTACTTGCCGATATCCGAGACTTTTTCCCCATAACGTGAAAGCCTCCCGCGCCCGCAAACTGCACCGCGACCACTTCGCCTTCATGCGCGCGGTGGTGCAGGGAGTGGACCTGCGCGCGAGCTGGGAGCGCTACCTGCGCCTCGAAGGCGAAAGCGTCGACCTGCGGCGCGTGCGCGGCACGATCGCCTGGATCCGCGCCGAGTTCGCCGCCGCCGCGCGACGCGAGGCCAGGCTCGGCACCGCGCGCCTGGTCCTCATTGACGCGCAGCAGCTGGGGGAGGGCGCGGCCGTGCCGACGCTGGCCGAGTTCGCAGCCGAGCGAGGCCTGGAGGAATTCTCCGAATCCGAGCAGACCGAAGCGTACGAGCAGGAGTTTGGCGCCGCCGCGCGCTTGGGCTCGCGTCGTGCACGGCTCATTGCGCGCCAGCTCGAGGCGTTGCGCTGGCTCGAGAGCGTGGCGGCCGACGAGCCGCGCGCCGGCGACGGCGTGCATTCCTGGCTCATGCCGTCGCTGGCCGACCGGATCGAGGCCGCGGGCATGCCCACCCTGTTCACCCTGATCGAGCGCGTCAACGGCATCGGCGCGCGCTGGTGGACCGGCGTGCAGGGCGTAGGCGCCCTCAAGGCCGAGCGCATCGTCGAGTGGCTGCGGCTGCACGAGGGCTCGATCGGGCTGTGCATCGGCGCGCAGGCGCTCAAGGCCCGCACGCAACTCGCGCCGGCGGAGCTCGCGCGCGTGGTGCCGCTCGCGACGGCGCTGGTTCCTCTGGAAAAATTCGTCGTACCGAGCGAGCTCAGCGGCAGGGAAGGGCGGTTCCGGGCCGCGCGCGAGCAATGCCTGCTGGAAGCCGACAACGACTATGGCGCGATCGCCGCTTGGCTGAACTCGAAAGGACGTCTCGGGGGTGCCGATGACGTCAGGGCGGGAGCGAAGGGAGGTGAACCGGAAAGCGCCACCCAGCGCTCCTACCGCAAGGAGGCCGAGCGCCTGCTGTTGTGGGCGATCTTGGAGCGCGGCAAGGCGTTGTCCTCGCTCACCGTCGAGGATGCGATGGCTTTCGCGAGCTTCCTGCAGGCGCCGCCGGAGGCGTGGTGCGGCCCGCGGCATCGCCAGCGCTGGTCGCCCCTATGGCGGCCGCTGGAAGGACCGCTCTCTGCCGTGGCCCTGCGCCAGTCGTTGACCATCGTGCGCAGCCTCTACGCCTTTCTCGTTGCGCAGCACTACGTCACGGGCAACCCGTTCGCCGCGGTTTCATCCCCGCGCTCGCCGGCGCGGCCGCTTGGTTCCAATCGCTCGCTGTCGGTCGAGCAGTGGGAGCAGTTCGAAGCGTTCGTGCGCAGCGATGCTAGTTCAGAGCGCGCCAGCCGCGAGCGCACCGCGCGGGCGGTGCGCTGGCTCTATGCGACGGGCCTGCGCACGGCCGAGATCTGCGCTGCGCGCTGCGCGCACCTCGAGCAGTTCGTATATACGGACGCGGAAGGCAGCGAAGGCCGGGGGTGGCTCCTCAATGTGATCGGCAAGGGCGACAAATACCGGCAGGTACCGATTCCGGATCACCTGGTCGCGGAGCTCGGGAAGGCGCTAGTTGGCTGCGGGAATGCGCGCGAGCCAGACGCGCCGGAGAACGCAGAGGTCGCCATCCTGGCGAGTTTCGAAGAGCCGGGGGCAGCCGCGCTTCAGCCTTGGACGGCCTCCGGGCTCTACAAGGCCATGAAGGCGGCGTTCGCGCGATGCGCCGAGCAACTGCCGAGCCAAGATGGCGCGGCGGCCGAGCGCCTGCGGCGTGCAAGCACGCATTGGCTGCGGCATACGCATGGCACGCATGCGCTCAATGGGCGGCCGGGGCATGCGCCCGTGCCGATCCAGGTCATCCAGAACAACCTGGGGCATGCCTCGATCGGCACGACCTCGGGGTATCTGACAACCGAGAAGCAGGAGCGGCTGCGGGCGATGCAGGGGTTTTGGGCGGGCGCCGACGGGTGAGCGAACTACCGTGTCCGTCGACAAGAGAGTATGCGCTCACACGGCAAGGAAAGCCGACGTCGACAGTTATGAATGGGATGTTTTTGGCTTCTGACGGATTCCGTGCGCGGGGATCGCGCCTGCGGGGGCCCTCGGCGTGTAGCCAACGCGAAAGGGGAGGGCGGCGCGCGCCGAATGCGATCACGGCGGCCGGCAGGCCCAGGGTCCGTGCAACTCTTCGCCGGGCCTTCCGGAAGGCATCCGCCATTGATTGCCGCCCCATGTCCGGCTGAGGCGGGAAAGTTGGCGCGCGCAAGGATCGGCGTCGCTAGCGGAAACCGCTCATACGAGTACCTCAGCGTCGCCGGAGACTCGGCGGCATGTGCATCTGAACGAGCGCTATACCTTTCGTGACTGCCGGGCCTGCCATCGATCTGGACCCGCCATCCAGGCTGGAGTGGCAGCAATCAACTTCGGCGCCGAGCGTCGGATATCTTGGTCGTCTGGTCTGTCCCACGGTTTCGAAGGCGCACGAACTGCGCGCCCCGCAGGGGCTTGCGTGCCGCTTCCCCTTACACTCTGATTCGCTCATGGGAATCAAATCCAAAAACCTCCCCCGCCCCGTGATCGGCGCGACCGCGACGGCCATAGAGGGTCGCTTCCCCGAGGTCAATGTCCTGCCTCGCATCCAACTCATCCTCGCTGACTCGCTCCAATGGATGACCGAGCGCGATGAGAATTCCGTGCATGCGATCGTGACGGACCCACCATATGGTCTGAAAGAGTACGAGCCGACAGACCACTTGAAACTGCGGTCCGGCAAGGGCGGCGTATGGAGAATTCCCCCGTCGTTTGATGGGGCGCGGCGCGCGCCGTTACCTCGCTTCACGGTGCTCACGCCGGCCGAGAGGGAAGCGCTCACAACCTTCTTCAAGGCCTTCGCACATCAAGCGCGTCGCATTCTCGTGCCTGGGGGCCATCTCATCATTGCCTCCAACCCACTGGTCTCGAGCACGACGTTCGCAGCCCTCGAGTCGTCGGGACTCGAAAAACGCGGAGAACTGATTCGTCTTGTCGCAACACTGCGAGGCGGCGATCGACCAAAGGGGGCGGAGGACGAGTTTCCCGACGTGAGTGTCATGCCCCGGTCAGGATGGGAACCGTGGGGCCTGTTCCGCAAGCCAATCTCGGAAAGCACGGTCGCGGCGAACCTGCGCAAGTGGGGCACTGGCGGGTTCATGCGCACCGCTGGTGACGAGCCCTTCTGGGACGTTTTCGAGTGTGCGCCGGCCAGGCCGCACGAGCGTGAACTCGCGCCCCACCCGTCGATCAAGCCGCAAAAGCTGATGCGACACATCGTGCGCGCAGCGCTTCCGATGGGGAACGGGGTCATTTACGACCCGTTCTCCGGCAGCGGTTCTACCCTCGCTGCCGCCGCCAGCGTCGGATATTCGGCCATCGGAACCGAACGTGATCCGACCTACTTCGCGATGGCGTCGAGAGCGATTCCCCAGTTGGCAAACCTCGTCGTGCGATGAGCGCAGATGAGATATTTCAGGAGATGGTCGCTGCGGTAACGCAGACGAATCCCCGGAAGCGACGCCAGTTCCTGCCTGGGCTTCTCGTCGCATTCATCGACCTCATCAATCAGGTTCGTGCGCAAGGCCGTCTTTACAATAGCCTGGACGCTTTTCTCCAAGACTTCCCTCGTCAAGAGCGAACGCATGACGGCGGAAAGGCGAACACGCTGATCGTTGCCACGGGACCCGATACGACCCTCAGTATTCGCCCAGCCTACTCGCGCTTCGAGAAGTGGGCCCGCGGAGAGCACAGCAGGTTCGATTACCCTAGTATGGCGCCTCACGCTACTCAGGCCTGGGGCGACTATGAGCATTGGCTCGCCGGGTTGGTCGGCATGCCAAACAAGCAGCTGAGCTTGTTGGAGCAACGCGTTCGGGCGTTCACCCTGGATCACTTCGCGTCCCACGAGGTCGATGCCAGCACACTGAAGCGTGAGCCTCCGCGGTTTCGCCTCTTCCTGGAGAAGTACGACTTCACGAAGGGCGGGGATCGCTCAGGAGCCGCCTATCAGGGTACGGTCTTCGCGTGGGTGCGCGCCGACTCGCCTCACCTGCAGGTCCAGGTACATAAGGTTCGGACTGGAAGCAAGCGTATCGGCAAGGTAGGCGACGTCGACGCGCGCGATGGTGAGATTCTCGTCCTTGCTGCCGAGGTGAAGCAGTTCAAGGTGAAAACAGAAGACGTTTCCGATTTCACCGAGTTTGCCAATCTCGTGACTCGCCATCGAGCGCTCGGACTAGTGGTCGCCTTGTCGTTCGAAGACGAGGCCAGAAAGGCGCTCGTTGATCTGGGTCTTGAGCCAGTGACCAAGCAGGATCTGATAGATCGCGTCCGCTTGTGGGATGCATTGAAACAGCGGAATGCGGTTCAGGCGCTTCTTTTCTACGTCACCCAGGTCGAACAAAACAAGCCTCTGATCGATTCAGTTCAGGGTTTCTTTGCCGAGCTGGAGAAGTCGTTGGACGAGTCCGGCGACGCTGCTGCCGACCACCAAGGTGGACCATTGAGCGGCTAGCACAAATCGCCGACATGGCCAGCACCGCCTTTCATCATGGCCCTCTGGTTGTTCCTCCAGCGGTGGTTCGCAGATCCGCTCATGCTGGAACCAGTTGGTGAGAACCGACTCCTTGGACCGATGACACAACAAGAGAATCACCTCGACAGCACTCAAGCCCTCGTTTCTGGAGACGCCATAAAGGCGAAGTTCCAAGTTCATGTCTCGACCGAGATTCTCCTGTTTGGCGAGGGCGCTGGTTCCGGCGTTCAAGCGATTCCCCAGCTTTTCCAAGGCCTGTCTTGACGACGTGCAGACCGCCTTGGTCGGCGCGTGAATTCACGGAGTTCTAGATGACCTCGATGTTTCCGTGAAGCTCTTGCCGATGGGAAAGCTTGGGCCGTCTGGCCACGCGTACCGACTTTTGGTCACGATGCGCACCATGGCAGACTCGGAGGTTTCCTTCGGGACGCCGTCGTGACGGCCATATATTCCATTTGTCCGATTGCCCCTATATCTTCGAATCTCAAGCGGAAATGACCAAGTCCATCGAGGCAGTTCTTGCCGAAGCCGAAGAGTTGATTTCTCGGCACAGATACAACGACGCGTTCGACAACCTGGTCAGCCTGTTCCAGCAGTGCAGCCAGGTTGACATCCAGCGGCTGCACGATCCCATCAAGGAAATCATCGGCAGATTCATGCCGAAGAAGCGCCGCTTGCTTAGCGAGGAACTTGACGGCCGCTTGCGGCGCAGTGGCAAGGTCGCCGGCACGGACACGGAGTCTGACACGTCCAGTCACCCCGCACACCCAATCCGTCTGCAGCATTTCGTCGCTTCCTTGGACAGCAGATTCGCTGAACTAAGTGAGTGGCACATCTTTCAATGGTCGACGTATTACCGCGACGAGCTGAAAGTGATCGCCGCCGGCACGGTGGAATTACTGCTTAGCAATAACGATCCCGAAGCCGCCTTTGATGCGGTCGGCTGGGCAATTCAAACGCATTCGAGTGAGATCTTCAGCAAGGGTTTCGACCGGGTCATGTCCCAAGGTCGAGCCACGCAGGAAGCGGCCGTGGCGAAGGCCCTGGGCGGCCTGCGCTCCTTCCTTGCTTTGCCGGTCGAGATCTACGCCGAAGATTCGTCGCGCATCACCGAACCAAAGGGCTGCCGTGCGTTGCGAAGGGTGACTTCCCGGATGCTTCGGGGCATTCTCGCCGGCTTCCTCGCCTCGCGGCTCGGTGAACTCGACGCGCAGGAGCTGCTGGCACGTACTGCCAAGTCCTGGGTCCACGTGTTGCCATTGCTGGAAGAGGCCGACCTCCGTCTGTTGTCCCAAAGCATCGACCTGGGGGCCATCGCATCTATCCTGGGACGCCCGCTCGAACTGCTCGTGCAGGAGCTGGATCACGCCTCCGCCAAAAGCAGTGTCGATGCGGTGGTGGTGACCGCATCCCAGGTCAATATCGATGACGTCTCGATCGACCTGATGCTGAGGCCACCGGCGGACTCCAGCGACACCAGGCCCTTGGAAATTGCCGTCCTGGCCGGCAGCGGTTTGTTGCGGCACCAGATCGAGCGCAGGGCCAAGCTGGGATACATCGCCTGCATGACGCCCAAGCCGGTGCAGGAGTACTGGAAGGGCACGTTTCCAACGAAGGACGTCCGCGACATTGTCGTGCCGATGCCCTCTGAGGGCGGCAGTTCCGTCGGCTTCCTGCTTTCCCGTCTGCGGCTGCGGTTCTACGAGAACACGGTGGTGGTCCAACCAAGCGTTCCGCTCAAGACCAACATTGCGGAACGGTTCCCGTTGGAGAACCCCGGCCAGATGTCGTTCTTCCGTGTGGAGCGGCCGAGCGTCCGGGCGCTGCAAACGACCTTGTCCACCCGCATAGGGGTACTGCTGTGGTGCAGTGTTCGCCGTAGCGGCAAGACTACGGGCGTGAGCGAGCTCGCCAGTGGTATCGAGCATCGGAACGCGGTGTTCCAGCGTTGTGAGATGACCGGCGGCGATAAGGCCAGCCGCATGCTCTACGAGGAGGTCTGCGACGCGCTCGATCGCGCTGCACCGCTGCCCCGCGACTTCCTGCGCAGCATCGTCTCACGCGCCGCGCCAATGGGCGTGGAGGAGAACCGCGGCTCTATCCTCATCGTGGACGAATATGACCGCCTGTTTGGCAGACTGAAGGTGATGGGGCGCCGCAGCGAGGATGCCCGGACCCTGGTGGTACAGCCACTGCTCGATCAACTGGTTGAGTTCGCGACGGAAAACCTACTGATCCTGCTAGGCCAGCAGCCCAACGCGCATTTCATTTTCATGGACCAGAACCAATTGAGCGCCTATGTCCAGCAGGAGCCCTATCCGCTCTTCAGCCACGAGACGGGGTCACCCGAGAGCGAGTTTCTTGAGCTGGTGCGCCGTACTTTCCAGGGGACGTTGACCTTCGATACGTCGTTCGTGGATGCTGTTTTTGAGGAGACCGGCGGCCACCCGTTCCTCGCGGTCAACCTGCTCCGCGACATCGTTGACTGGTTGATCAAGCGCAAGACGATCCCGAGTTCCACCCGACTGACGCGGGCTGTGTACCGCGAGTACGCGGCTGAGGGACTGATGGTCGCTGCGATCGGCAGGAGCACGCACTACAAGTTCTTCCGTGGGGCGGCGAGCGAGGCACTTTCCGAGGCCAGCATCGAGCAATCGCCATGGCTGCATGTGGCCTACAAACTGCTGCGGCACCTGGCCGTGAACAGCGATGCCACCGGCGCCATGAGTTTCGAGAGTGCAGAAGCCTACGTCGATTCCACGCTGGCGAATTCAGCGCTCGGCACTTATACCGGCAACTCTTTTCTGGCCAGTGCGGCGGAGAGCAACTTCGTCGAACTGGTAGATGACCAAGTCCGGGCGAGAATCCCGCTGCTCGCGCGCATTTCTGCGGCTGTCGGTGTCGCCCACTAGTCCCTGTTTGATCATGCTCAGCCCCGACACCATTGCCGATTCACTCCTGCGGTTTCACAGGCAGCAGACCCAAAAGATCGAAGTCTTTTGGATTGAGGCGACGAGTTCGCGCCAACAGCTGGTCGCTGACTTGGCCACGCGCCTTGCCGGGCATCCGATCATGGTCGCGGCAGTCGCCCCGAATCGCTTTCATGACGCCAACGGTGTATCGGACGACTTGAGCCAGACCATCCAGGAAAACCAGACATGGTGCACTCCCCGGGCTAGGGAACTGGTCGCCGAGCATCTAAGGTTCAGCCTGGTGCTCGTTTCAAAGCGACCGTTGGAAATTCCGCAGTTGTCTTCGCCGGTACCGCTACCGGACTGGTTTCCACAATGGCCGGGCGAGATTCTGGTTGCGAACGTGCAGAGTGTGTTTGCCGCGATCACCTTGTCGTTGGGTTCTCCGGACATTCCGCAAGCTGCCATCAACAGTGCCCTATTCGAACTGGAGCAGGCCCTATGTCACCGCCTGCAGGCCGTCGCGAGCTTAACGCCTACCGCAGCCGATGCCCTCATGGCCCTAGTCGGGACCGGGGCGGCGCCTACCAATGTCACGGACCTTATTGCCAGTTCCAGCAGGGGGCTACAGGCACGCAGTGGCTCCGAGTTTCGTCCTGGCGGCGGCATGGACAGTGGGTTCATCGTTTCGCATTTCGCGCGCGTGTGGCGCGACTGCCAGCCGACGAACCGTCACTCACTGGCCAGCCACGCCTCCGCGGCGATGGGCCTGGGCCCTGCCAGTGGTGTCGATGCACAGTACGGCCTGACATCGCTGTTGTCCCGGGGTAAAGAGAAGTTCACGGCGACGCCAGCGCACATCACGTTTTCCCGGAACCTGATGGTGACGGTGTCGGATGTGGTGCAGTTCGTCAACGGAATCCATCATGCAGACGAATTCCCCCAGTTTCCCGCTGTGCTGACCATTACCTTCGCCAAGAATCTAGTCGCTTCTTGCCGAGCTGCGGCGTCAGCGCTTGGGCGGCTTCGATGACGCCGTAGATCGCGGCGTCGCTCAGATCAGCGGCCGTCCGGAATATTGGGGATGCGGAATACTTAACTTTCGCCCAGATACTGCTGAATCCGTCACTTCGAGGAGTCACGCGCATGAGCAACGCCAGCACAGCTCAGGTGATGGTCACTGGAGGCCCCTCGATCTCCGTACCATGGTTCGCCGGCATAAACGCGCAATTGGGAGTTCCTGCTCAACGGCGTTCCCTCGCGATCGGGCATCGATGGCGTCACGTTGAACCCTGGCGACGCCATTGGCTTTTCGTTCGCGTCACGCTAGTGGCCGAGATCCAGGACTTCCACCGCTTCGACAATCCCCAGGGCAGATCGCTCCTCTTCAGTTATCTCTTGAACAGATCACCCGCGGCTGGAGCCTGTTCGCCTTTCCGGGCGAGAGGGCCTCGAGGCCGCGCTTGCTCAAACATGGCGGCGGCCGTCAGTTCATTGAGCCGAGGTGGACGAACGCCATGGCCTGCTTCGCGAACGGGTGCAGCTCCCCATCTGTCACGCTCGAGCGCGGAATCTTGCCCTGGGTGTCATGGTGGAACAGGCTGGCGAACTCGTTGAAGGACCGCAGGTTTTTGACTTGCGGCTTGAGCTGCTCGAGCGGGCTTCCGGCGGGTGCGCCCTCGATAAGTCCAATGATGACCCCCATCGTCACGCCTTCCCGGATGAGCGTAATAGTCCGACGTAGGCCGTTCTTGTTTAACTTGGCGAGGCCAGACAGCATGTGACCTGAAGAAATGGCGCACCAATAGGTGTCCATCAACAGGAGTGCATGTACATCATGAAGAGTGAGGCGGAGCCGAGACGGCGGCATCACGATCGAGCGTTCAAGGCCAAGCTCGTCGAGCAGAGCATGCAACCCGGGGCGTCGGCATCGGCCGTTGCGCGGGAGCATGGCATCAATGCCAACTTGTTGTTCACCTGGCGGCGCGAGCACGCGCGCGCAGGGACCGTGGCCAGGTCTGCGGAATCCGCGGTGTTGTTGCCTGTGCGGCTTGCTGGCCCCGCTGAGGAGATGCTCGCAGAGCAAGGCGCGCAGGAGTCGTCCGGGTTGGCGCCGGCGACGAATCGCTCGTCGCGTCCAGGCGTCATCGAACTGGAGCTCGCCGGAGCCCACCTTCGCCTGCGCGGTACTGTCGACGAAGCCAGTCTGTGCAGCGTCTTGCGCGCGCTGCGCCAATCGGCATGATCGGCCCACGCGCGGGCACCCGGATCTGGCTGGCCGCGGGGGTCACCGACATGCGCTGCGGCATGGACTCGCTCGCCGTCAAAGTGCAGACCGTGCTCACTGAAGATCCTTACGGTGGTCACGTCTTCGTCTTCCGCGGCCGCCGCGGGGATCTGGTCAAGCTGCTGTGGAGCGATGGAGACGGCATGTACCTGCTGGCCCGGCGGCTGGAGCGCGGCCGCTTCGTCTGGCCGCAGGCCGAATCCGGTTCGATCGCGCTGAGCGCGGCACAGCTGTCGATGCTGCTGGAGGGCATCGATTGGCGCCGCCCCGAACGGACCTGGCGGCCACGCGCCGCGGCATAGCCGACACATCGACGTTGACAGGGCAACTCCCGTTGGTGGTGCCGGGTGTGCCTGGCACAGTCATGCTGTGACTCCCGAAGAACTGCTCGCCAGCAACGCCGCCCTCAGCGGCGAGGTGCTGCGTTCGCAGGAGGCGTTGAAGATCGCGCTGCTCACCATCGACAAGCTGAAGGTTGAGCTGGCCTATCTGCGGCGCATGAAGTACGGCCGCTCCAGCGAGCAGCTCGAGCACGCTCAACTCGAACTGGTGGGTGGGCAGGCATCGCCGCCCGTGCCGTTCGAAACTGCTCCGGCGATCGACACCGAGAACGCCGCGGACGGTGCGCAAGGTACGGCCAACATCAGCTCGCTGCAGGACGCTCGCGACAAGCGCAAGGCCCGCCAGCAAGCCGCCGCGCGTGGACTGCCCGATCATCTGCCGCGGCGCACCGTGATGCACATGCCCAGCGAAGCCGGCGGTTGCAAGTGCGAAACCTGCGGCAGTGGGCTGCGCGAGATTGGCCAGGACGTCTCGGAGGTTCTCGATTACGAACCCGGCACCTTCCACGTGGTGCGGCATGTTCGCCCCAAGCTGGCCTGTGGCGGCTGCCGTACGATCTCGCAGGCGCCAGCCGCGAGCCGCCCCATTGCACGCGGCCTGGCCGGCAGCGGCCTGCTCGCCCACATGCTGACGAGCAAGTTCGCCGACCACACACCCCTGTATCGGCTGTGCCAGATCTATGCCCGCGAGGGTGTGGAGCTGTCGCGCTCCACGCTGACGGATTGGGTTGGCCAGGCCGCACGTTTGATGACGCCTCTGGCCGACGCGGTGGGCCGGTATGTTCTACGCGCCGGGAAGATTCACGGCGACGACACGCCCATCCGGGTGCTCGGCGGCAAGGGCAGCCAGGCGCGCACCGGGCGGCTGTGGGTCTACGTGCGCGATGATCGACCTAGTGGCGAGCCGGCCGCTCCTGCGGTTTGGTTCCAGTACTCGGCTAACCGCAAGGGCGAACATCCCGTGCGCCATCTGGAGAGCTTCCGGGGCATCCTGCAAGCGGACGCCTTCGCCGGCTATCACCCACTCTACGAGAACGGCCAGGTCATCGAGGCTGCATGCTGGAGCCACGCGCGCCGTAAGGTGTGGGACATCCACGAACGCCAGCACAAGCTGGCCGGCACCTTGGCGCACCAGGCGCTGCTGCGCATCGGCAAGCTCTTCAAGGTGGAGGCCGAGATCAATGGCAAGCCCCCTGAGGAGCGCCTGCGGGTGCGGCAGGCGCGTACGCGCCCGATGCTCGACGATCTGAAGCTCTGGCTGAACACCGCCTTGGCGCAGCTCTCGGCGAAAGCGCCCATGGCGCTGGCCATCGGCTACACGCTTGGCAACTGGACGGCACTCACGCGCTTCCTGGATGACGGGCGGATCGAGGCACATAACAATGCCGCCGAGCGTGCGTTGCGAGGCGTCGCGATCGGAAGAAAAAATTATTTGCATCTGGGATCGGACACTGGCGGTCACAGCGCAGCGGTGATTTACACCTTGATCGGCACGGCAAAGCTCAGCGGGATCGACCCTCAGGCGTATCTGCGTCACGTGCTCGATCGCATCGCCGACCACCCAGTCAACCGTATCGACGAGTTGCTGCCCTGGATCGTGGCGCCGCAGCTCCAGCAGGCGCGCCCCGCCCGGCACGAGGACCTCGCTCAAGCCGCCTGAGTCCGGCGCGCCGGGCAAAATGACGCCCATGCTGAGCATCTCGCGGATCGAAGACTTGCCCATGGCCACCAGCGCCGAGCTGTACCACCTCAGCTGGGTGATCGAGCAACTGCTGGCCGACCCGCGGCGCATCGTCCAGGCGCGCAGCCAATTGCATCTCGGCCAGCAGGTCCACTACCTGGACTGGGGTGATGGCAAGTGGCGCAAGGTCAGGGTCGTGTCCATGAAGAACGATCGAGTGACGGTACTCGACGAGGCCAGCGCCAAGCAGTTCAGCTTGCCGTACGCGGCCATCATGACCACGGATCCGACCGCGACGCCGAAGGGAGAGCAAGGCGCGGCTCCAACCCAATCAAAGCCCAGCCCACCGCCAGAGGTCTCGCGGCGCGAAAACGTCCATGTCGGCCAGCGCGTGAGCTTCGTCGACCAGAACCTGCAGCGACACGTTGGACAGGTCACGCGCATCAACCAGCGCACGGCCACCGTCCATGCCGACGGGCGCGCTTGGCGGGTCGCCTTCGCGCTGCTCCAGCCCGTCATCAACGTCCCCGTCTGACGCTCAGCAGACCCGGTCCGTCGGCAGCGACAACGGCACTGATCGGACTATTACGGATGAGCCCCGGGAAGCGCCGATGCAAATTTCCCTCGACAAGGACCCGCAGCGCCTGAGCCACATGCAGGAGGTCGTCGGGTGCGGCGCCCGACAGGTAGTTCCACGTCGTCCTGTAGCGCTTGTAGTAGTCCGACTCGCACATCATCGAAAAGTCGGCTGGCGCCAGCTCAGAGAACTCACCCACGCGGCGAATCTGCAGTGAAAGGACCTCGGGCACCTTCTCCTCAGCCATGACCTTCTCAAGCTCGTAGAGGAAAAATGCGTCGTGCGCCAGGACGATGACCTGCGCGCACTTCTTGGCCACTTCACAGAGCGCCGCGATGGTCTGCGAGCGGCGGTTGCTGTCGAGCGAAGCGAAGACGTCATCCATCACCACGATGCTGCCGGCGCAGCTCTTCTCGTGCAGGGCCTTCGCGAGGAAGAACGCCAGCGCCAAGCTGCGCTTGTCGCCGTCAGAGAGGACTGTGCTGAAGGACGGAGCATTCGCCGCAGCCTTTCCTGCGGCCACGTGCTTCTCGCGAACCAGCACGCCGTACTCCGTGCGAGGCGTAGGGCCGCCCACGTAGCTGTAGTTCAGCTTGCTGACCTTGAAGGGCGTGCGCAAGTGAGTTAGCCACTTGTTGATGTCGCCCTCGTACTCCGTCAGCATCGACGACATCAGCTTGTCCAGTTCTTCCCGCGCGGTCGCCTTGGCCTTCTCCTGATTGTTCCGCTGATCATCGGCTTGCTTTCGTTCGTCGACGATGGCGACCACATCGGCGCCGTGACGGGCCTTCTGCGCCCGCACTCGAGCCAAGCTCGCTTCCAGCTGAGTCTTGTTCTCGGCCTGCAGGCCCTTCTTGAAATCAGCAATCTTCGTGTTTGCAGCCTCGACCGCGGCGTTGTACTCGCCGAGCACCTGAAGGATGGTGTCGCGGGCGTTGATGGCCTGCTTGAGGATGCCCGTGTCCAAGGGCTCCAGCGGCTGCTTGGCCTTGGCGTCGGCCGCCGTCTCGAGGCAATCGCGGATTCTCTGAGCGAAGACCTTCAATTCGGCGGTGTCGGGCGCAGGGCAGTCGAGCTGCAGCTGCTCGACCCATGCCTGCGCACGGTCGCCGTTCGCCTGGAACTCGCTGGCCCAGGAGTCGATGGTGCTGTCGCTGAGCGAACGACGGGCCAGGCCCGGGAGCGCCTGGATGCGGCTGTTGTGCTCGTTGTACGCCGCGTTGAAGAACGTGCCGTAGGCCTCGATGATGTCCAGGCCCTTCGTCGGTTGGCCGCAGAAAGGGCAGTTGTCGTTCTTGAGGAAACGCTGACCATCGCCAATCCACCGCTCTGAATCCGAGCCGCCGTGGCTCTGCACGTGTGCCTTGACCAACGCACCTGCGTTTTCATGCATCTGTTTGAACGAGCTCTTGAGGACGGCTTCGAAATCGTTGAACTCGACCTTGGGCAAGGTCAGCAGCTTCAACGCAGCGCGCTGACTAAGCGTCGTCGCCGAGTTCGCGTTTGCGATTCGCGTCTCGTAGTCGGCAATCTTCTCTTCGGCCTGCGGTTCTTCGGGCAGCGCCAGGAAGGCCGTCACCGACATCGCGCCCCGGTAGCCCTGGAGCTTGCCCTCCGCCACGCTGCGAGCTTTTGTCGCCGCCGTCATGGCCTCGTGAGCGTCATCAACCTCCTTCTTCTTCGCCACGGCAGCGGTGCCCAAGGCGAAGTCGAGGAGGGACTGGTGATGGTCGGCCTGGACTTCGCCGCCGGCGTACACGTTGCGTTCAATGAACGCCTGGTCGAAGACCATCAAGCTCGGCATCGCGGCGTCCCAAACGCCACCGTCGAACGTGACGTTGGTCCCGCCCGTGGGCAGCTTGAAGCGGAACTGGGCACGTGCCGCACCTGTACCACCAATCGTCGCCCGCGCAGCCATGGCCTGGGCGTCAGCAGCAGCGCAAGCACGCATCACCGCCGACAGTGTCGACTTGCCCCGCCCATTGTCGGCGTAGATGAGCGTCGCCTGCTTGAGTTCGACCGCGTTGGCGAGCGGGTTCGCGAACAGACCCACGCCGTCCAGCTTTAGGATTTTTTCCAGCACGATGTTTCCTCCTGCCATACGTAGAAAGGATTCTCCCAAAGCCGGGGACCGTGCTGGACGACAGCAGCCACGACGGCAATGAGGCGGGCGATGAGATGCGCGATGCCCAGCTCGAGGCTGCCGGGGATCGGGTGCTGCGATATCGCGGCGTCCCCGACATTGACCGAGTGCAAGCGGACTTTGCACCGCCTCCGGCGCCCGACCACCAGGGGAGGATCGATCCCACGTGGTGAATGCAATTGGCGGGCGATCGAGACCGCCGCTGGCCCCGGTGTGGTCGTTCGCGAGGACTTTCCTGCTACACCTCACGACAGTCTTGTCGACTGAAGACTGCGGTCTGCTCGACACATGCTCCTGTTTTCTGTGGATAACATTGTGGGTTGAGCGAGGACGGCACCGATCGGAGCCATAGCCGGCGCGGCTTGGCACTACGGTGCTCAAATTTCGAGCTTTCGGAGGCCATGGGAGGCAAGATCCCCACGCACCCGGTCAAGCCGGATAGCCGAGCTTCTTCATCGCACCGCTGAGCGTCTGCTTCCTTTTCCAGTACGCCGCCCACGGATTGATGGTCTGAAACGACAGGTGCTCTCGCGCGGTCGCGATCGTCCAATGCGCGCCGCTCTTGAGCTCCGCAAGGTCCTCCCACGTCACCGGCATCGACACGCCCAGGCCCGGCCGCGCACGCGCAGAGAAAGCCGCTGCCGTTGTCGCGCCGTACCCGTTGCGCAGGTAGTCGACAAAGAGCTTGCCTTTGCGATTCGCGGGCCCGCTCTTCGTCACGAAGCGCGACGGGATCGCGCGCGCGAGGTGCTGCACCACGGCTTGCGAGAAGCCCTTGACCGTGTCGTAGTCGAGCCGCGGCGCGATCGGCACGACGACATGCAGGCCCTTGCCGCCGCTCGTCTTCAGCCAGGCCTCGAGTCCGAGCTCGTTCAGCAGCACGCGCACCAGCACCGCGGCATCCTGCACGTGCTGCCACGATGTACCTTCGCCGGGATCAAGATCGAAAATGATGCGATCGGGGTTGTCGATCGCCCTCGCTGTCGAATTCCACGTGTGGAACTCGATCACGTTCATCTGCGCAGCGCTGGCCAGGGCGTGCGCAGTCGGGACCTCCAGCATGCCGGCATGTCCTGGCCACAGCGCCGGGTCCATTTCTCGGATGCCGGGAATGCTGATCTTCTCATCGTGCTTCTGGAAAAAGAGCTCCCCGGCAATGCCCGAAGGCCCACGTACAAGCGCGCAAGGGCGCCCTTGCAGATGCGGAAGCATCCAGTCTGCGACCGATTCGTAGTAGCGCACGAGATCCAGCTTCGTGAGCCCGGTACTCGGATCGATGACGCGATCACCGTGGCTCACCTTGATGCCGCCGACGGCGGCCTTCGCGGTCCGTATCGGCCCGGCGCCGATCTGCTTCGCTATTTCGCGCACGATCGCGGCCGCGGGCTTGTCCGCTCGCAGCGCGACGTATGAGGGATGCCGGATCTGGCCATCCGGCGTCCATTCCGAGAAGGCCACCTCGGCAACCAACATAGGCTGGACCCATCGCTCACTGCCTGGCGAGCGCTTCGACCACCTGCCGGGCTTGGCCGCACCTGCGGCAAAGGGCGGTCTGTCGATCTCGATTTTCGAAAGCCGCTGCTTGAGCGCCGCGGCCTCTTTGGCGCCCCATCCAGTCCCGACGCTGCCGACCGACACGAGCGCGCCGGCAGCGTCGTGCACGCCGAGCAGCAGGCTTCCGACTTGAGCGGGGCCGCCGGTCCGGTCCGTGTATCCAGCGATGACGAATTCCTGCCGTAGCTGGCATTTGAGCTTGAGCCAGGTCTCCGTGCGCCGTGATGCATAGGGCGCGTCGGCGCGCTTTGCCATCACGCCTTCGAGACCCATCCTGCATGCCGAGCTCAGGATCGATGCCGGATCTGCCTCGAACGCTTGGGACAAGCGCAGGCGGTCGGTGCCACGCTCCGCGAGCAGTTTGCCGAGCAGTTGGCGGCGATCGCGCAGGGGCACGTCCCGCAGGTCATAGCCCTCGAAGTAGGGCGCATCGAAGAGGAAATAGATGATGCGCTCTGCGCCGGTTCCTCGATCGAAGGCATTCTGCAGCGCGTTGAATTTCGGCACGCCACGTTCGTCGAGCACGACGATCTCACCATCCAGCCACGCCGACTCGACGCCGAGCTGTTCCGCCTCACGCTTCAGGTCCGGCATCTTGGCCGTCCAATCGTGTCCTCCACGGGTCAGGAGCTTCGCCTTGCCGTTCTCGATGCGGGTCATCAGGCGATAGCCGTCGAACTTGATTTCGTAGATCCATTGGCCCGCAGTCGGCACCCCGGTGGCCAGCGTCGCGAGCTGCGGGTCCAGCTTGAGGGGGGAGGGCGCTTTCACGGCGCCGGCGCCGACCATGTCGCCGGCGGACTGCCGTGCCCCGCTCTTGCGCCGCCCCGCCGACGATGCGCCGCCGGCGGCCGCTGCAGGCGCCAACGGCTTCGCGATGACGCTGTCAGGCAGAGCACTGATGACGTCGTACTCCGCCCTCGGCCTGGCGAACGAGTCGCGCTTCTTGAACAAGATCCAAGGCTCTTGCCGCTCGCCGCCTTTGGCGATCTTCACGAGCTCCCACAGGCCTGCGAGCTTCTGGCCGTGCAGATGAAAAAGAAGCTTGCCCTTTTGCATGCCCTCGTGAGGATCGCCGACAGGCTCCCAGGTGCCGTTGTCCCAGACGATGACGCTGCCCGCACCGTACTGCTTCGGCGGAATCGTCCCCTCGAATGACCCATAGGACAGCGGATGGTCCTCGACATGGATTGCCATGCGCTTTTCGGTCGGATCGAAGCTCGGTCCTTTCGGCACGGCCCATGAGAGCAGCACGCCATCGAGTTCCAGGCGGAAGTCGTAGTGCAGGCGTGTTGCGGCGTGCTTCTGAATCACGAAAGACAGCGCCCTCGAACGCACGGTGGCACGGCGGCCGCGCGGCTCTGTTGTCAATCCGAAGTCGCGCTTCGACCAGTATTTCTCCAGGGGGTCGGCTTGCTTCGCCGGCATGACGGCAGCGCCTGTAGATCCGCGCTATCGCCGCGCCTTGGCCAACTGCGCGGGGTCTGCGCCTCGCCACGGTGCGCGCTTCGCTGACTTGCGCGGCCCAAACTGGAGGAGCGACATTGGGGATGCCGCTTCGCCTGGTCGTGCCGGCTCTTCCGAGATCTTCTGCATGCCCTCGGAAAATTCGAGACACCCGCGTTCGAACTCGGCGATCGCGCAAAGGTACTCCTGGCGTGCGGCTTTGTGCTTCATGGGTCGCCCAGTGTGCGCGCTTTTGACAGCGCGCGCATCAGGTGCCGCCATCCGGCGAAGACAAGCCGGATCACCATGGCGGCCGCCTATGGCTTCTTCCTGCGCGTGCCGGAGCTCTTCGCCGCCGCAGATGCGCTTGGCGCGAACCTTCGCTGCCGGCGCTGCAGCACCAGGCCGCCTGAGCGAATACAGCACCCGTAGGCAGCGGAACTCGCGGCCCTGCACCTTCCTGCGCTCGCGCACAAGCTGGCCCGTGAACCCGGTCTGTGGCCGGAAGCGCGGGATTGTGAGGCGACACGACAAACTGCCCCCCCGCCGAACCTTGTCTTCTACTGTGACTCAGGTTCGAAATGCGCACCTCGACTGCCCGAATACCGATCGGAGGTCACGGTCTGAGACGAGCCGATGATCGGACCCATCGGAACGGGGGGCCAGACTGCCGCGGCGTCTCAGACCACTTCGACCGGCCTGGGCACCACGTGCTCATAGCGTTTCATCTTCACAGCCTCGATGCCGAGCCACCTGGCGACCTGCTCGGGAGGGCTGCCACGGCGCAATTGCCTGATCGCGAAGGTGTGGCGCAACCGGAAAGAGCCGCCTTCCTGCGAATCGACGCCGGCTTCCTCGAGAACGCGCCGGGCGCATTCGTATTGCGATGGCTTCTGCCACTGCTTGCCCGTTCGCGTAGAAGGAAACAGGAAGGCCCCGGCAATGGCCAGTTCGGAACGCACAACAAGCCAATGCCGAAGCAGCTCAGCAGCCCATGGGGCCACCGGCGCTTCCCGCGCCGGCGAATTGCCGTCCCCCGGCACGTGGAGCTTCCAGGGCCGCTCGCGCACCCGCCCGCCTTGCGAGACAGGCGAGTCCAGGGTCAGGGCGCGCACGTCCCCGGGGGTGAGGCCGACACCCAGTTGCAAGGCCACCGAGACCCGATTGCGCACCTCTTGCCAGGTGAGTGCCGCCCGGGCATCGCGGCGCGAGCCGGGCCGAGGCCGGGCTTCGGAGAGGAATGCGATGAGCTGCCTGGCTTCCGCCGTCGAGAGGTACTCGGGCAGAGGATCGGCCTGCGCCGAATCCGCATACCGCACCATCGGGTTGGAGGCGATCCAATCGGCGGCCGACGGATTGGGCGCGGCATCGATCTGTGCTGCGTGGTGGCGCAGAACCCGATCAATGAGACGCATCAGCCGCAGGGCATAACGCGGCGTGAGCGATAGATCGGAGGTCTTGCGCCCGAAGCGAGCGGCCTGGAAGGCATGCAAATCAGCCAGACCAAGGGATGACAAGGTCACGACCGGCGACTGAGCCAGGCACCAGGCCGAGAAAGCGGCCCACATGTCCTGATAGACCGAGATCGAGCCATCGCGCCGCAGCAATCCCGAGTCGCGCTGATCACGCAGCCAATGCTCGAAGGCCTGCGCAAAGGCGAGTACGTGTCCGGTGGGTGGCAGTTCCTCGAACAGCGAGAGAGATGGATTCATAAGCATGGGCGAGGAGGATAAAACAAGCTAACGGAGAACACGAGTAGAAAGGCAGCATTTCTCCGGCGGAGACAGGGTGGCGTTGCGTGCGGGGTTGTTGGTGCCGATTTGGCATTGGCTTCCAGTTAGTTTGTTTTTTCGTTGATTGGCCTGTCTCAAACTGGGGCACCGGCTTTGGCACTCTGCGCGGAAGCCGCTCGCCTGAGCGCAGAGGGTGTGCGCGACCGCGACTCCGTGGTTCCTAGGCGGCCACATGCGTTGTGCGGTCTGACGTCCGGAGACTCACGCGTTCGGCTTCCGGCCCAGCAACTGCTGTCACTGGTGTTCCAGGGTGGAGCTACGGCCCCTCGCGTCAACTCAGCCGGTTCATCCAATGCTCAAACGCAGGGACTCGTGACGGATGTCGAACGTGTGATTGCCATGCCACTTTGCTGCGTTCTCTCTGATCTTCTTTGGGTTGGGTATCCAGGAATGCCAGTCGATGCTCGTGCCGCAATTGAATGCGATGAGTCGGTGTTTGGCGATGACGGTTACTGGAATCCGTTAGAGTTGCACTCTCCAATTCGATGAGGTAAACGATCGTGACTCAGACCTACGAGCAGATTCAAAAGCAGATCGAAGCGCTGCAGCGCCAGGCAGACAGCATCCGCGAACAGGAAGTCGCGGGCGTTATTTCTCGCATCAAGGTCGCTATTGCGCACTACGGCCTCACGGCCGAGCAACTCGGATATGGTTCAAAGGCTAAGTCCATACGCGCGACGCCCAAGTCCTTTAAGTCAAAAGATTTGAAAGTTGGCTATTCCGATGGCCTGGGCAACTCCTGGAGCGGCCGTGGTCCGCGTCCGCGCTGGTTGCGTGATGCCCTGGCGTCAGGAAAGACGCTCGAAGAACTGGCGGCCGGGGGTTTGCCGAATTCGACCTCGAAGGTGCAACCATCGCGCGTGAAGTCCGCGACGAAAAAGCGCAAGTCCAAGGTCAGCTACAGGGATGATGCGGGTCACTTCTGGTCTGGATTCGGTCCACGACCCAAGTGGCTCACCGAGGCACTCGCGAAGGGACGCACATTGGAGGAACTCGCGGCCTGATCGTTCGCGCGCGTTTTCGGCATCCGAGCCAAGCGTCGCTTCGCTGTGGGGTCTTGAGCCCTGCATGCATGCCTTGAACGCTTGGCATACCGCGCACCGCATATCGGCTCGATCTTCGGGCACGCCTCAGGATTCGATCCCTGGTGCTCACGAGGCAGCCGAGGTTCATCGACATCGAAACGGCATCGCCGCCGGACGGGCGGTGAGCGGCCGGTCGCATGCGCCACAGAATTCATTGGGTGTCTCGGCCCATTCAAGGACGAAGCTTGTCATGTCAGCACGCGCGTTGGGGAGAGCGCTCGCATCCGAACTTCATAGAGCAGCACTCAAGAGGAGAGGCTTCAAGAAGTTCAGGAACACCTTTAGCCGAGAGCACGACGAGTATGTTGAAATGCTGCGGCTTCAGGGAAGCGGCTGGAACTCCGGCGCTGCCCCATGGATGTTCTACGTGAACATCAGCGTGCGCTTCAAGAATCTGCCCGGCTCTTTGGCCTCGCAAGGTTCCAAATACGACGCGGACGGCCGGATCGAGAGAATTGTCCAGGAGGCTCCGGCCCGTTTCGAACTCACCGGGCAGAATTTCAACGAAGTGGTGGCGCTGCTGGCCAGCCTCAGCGAAAAGGCCAGCGCACTCTTGCCGGAACTGCTGGTCCCTGTTCGGGAGCGTGCAAGTCGTGGGCTGTATTCGTCGATTCCTGTGCCAGGGACAGGAATCGTCGGCGAGGCATGAACTGCGCCATCGATGCGCCAGATAAGCGCCATTTGTTCGGAGATCGAAGTTGGCAGTCGCTCGCTTCGATGTGCTTCCGGAAGCAGGTGGACATCTGGCCGGCGACGAGCGATCGCCACAGCCGCACCGTCGCCCCCGCGTGATCTACGCTGGTCAGGGCGCATGCCGCCCAGGTGAGCCCATATCTCTCGTGCCAGTGGCAAGCCCCCCATCCCACACAGCTGGCCTTAGCCATCGAAGACTGCTGACACAGCCATCTCCCCACCCAGCCAATTCCTTCACGCTTCGGAACGCTCGTTGCGCCGCGACATCACTGAGCGCACACCCCGGCAGTAGGATCGGCCAACGCTTTCAACGAACACCTGAAAGGGGAACCATGGACAGTGCGGACATGAGTACATTGCCACATAGCCTGGAGGCCATTCCTGCACGGGAGAGAGTTCCGTCCGACACACGGACATTCTCGGAAATCGTGGCCGACTTCTTCCGCAAGAACGGTCAGGCGAGCGAGGCCGAGGCTCCGGCGAGGGCCGGCTCCTCGCACGTGGATGCGGTCCGCGAGGCTCCAACTGGGAAGCCCGACGTGACCAATGCTGTGCTCCTGAAGCACTGGAACGCCATCAAGGCCGACGGCATCAGCGCATCACGGTTCATCGCTTTCCTGCAGCCGCTGGCAAACCTTGACGGGATCGCGGTGTCGTACACGTATTTCGACGACGATGGCCATGAGCACACCTACAACCGTCGGCGAGATGACCTGTCGAGTGAGAACCCGCTTTCCAAGGACATCCGGGCCGGGCGGCTGTCGAAGGAAAAGGCGCTCACCTTTGCCCTCAATGAGGAGGGCAGGGTCTGGATCGAGACCAACTTTCACGAACTCAAGTAGCCCCCTCGTCGAGCCGTCTTGAAGGTGACGCGTACGCGGCGCAGACTGGGCTAATGTCTCACCCGAACATCGAGCTGTTCGAGCTGCTTTCTCTCACGCTGGACCTCCAGGGCAGCAACGAGGGCCTGGACGATGCGATTGCCGAGCTGGCGGGGTGGATGGATCTGGCGCGCGACCACCTCACTGATGATGACTGGGCGGTTCTTGGCTGGATTGGAGCTGTGCTCTACCGGGAGCGCCTGCGGCGCAGGCCGGCTTGAGGGCGGAAGAAAAGCTATGGGCGGGCATCCCTGCCGTTCGACAGGTAGCCCACCTTGGGGTGACGGTACTTCAGTTCGTGGGTCAGGGCATCGTTGCGGGCGTTTTGGGCGTCGTCACCCGCGACATTGACCGCTGATGGAATGACCGTCCTTTATGGGGAGGAACAGATCTCCAGGACGATCACGCGGGCCAAGGTAGAAGTTGGCGCCGCGCGACGGTTCATGTGTAGCGTTTCTCCATCGCATCCCATTCCGGCTTGCCGACCAGTCGCTGTCGTTCAGCGAAGGGCGTGACGAGCCCGCTCGATTCCTGCACTTCCTTCTCGTCGCGCAGCACCGTCAGTGCCTTCTGCATGCCGGCCACCGCACCCTGCAGCGCGGCATTGGCATAGAGCACGATGCCGTAGCCGAGCTCGCCGAGTTGCTCGGCATTGAAGATCGGTGTACGACCACCGATGACCATGTTCATCAACTGAGGCTTTCCCAGGCGCCGGGGCAATGCACGAACTTCCTCAGCCGTGGTCACGGCCTCGACGAAGAGGATGTCAGCGCCGGCCTCGGCGAACTTCTGAGCGCGTTCGATGGCCGCTTCGAAGCCGTGAATGGCTGCCGCATCGGTGCGGGCCATGATCATGAGGTCCGCATCCTGGCGCGCATCGACGGCCGCCTTGATCTTGCTTACGGCTTCCTCTGTCGAGATCACCTCCTTGCCCGAGAAATGGCCGCAACGCTTGGGCGCAACCTGGTCCTCGAACTGGATGCAGTCCGCTCCGGCACGCTCCAGCACGCGCACGGTGTGGTGCACGTTGAGCGCATTGCCGAAGCCGGTGTCGGCGTCGACGATCAGCGGCAGCCGCACCGCATCACGGATGCGCGCGGTGTGATCCGCGATTTCCGCCAGCCCCATGAAGCCTTGGTCGGGCATGCCGAACCACATGTTGGTGACGCCGGCGCCGGTGACGTAGATTGCCTCGAAGCCGAGGTCCTCGATCACCTTGGCCGAGAGCGCGTTGAAGGCACCCGGCACCAGCACGCCACGGCGCGCTTCGGCGAGGGATTTGAGTTGCTTGCGGGTAGACATGGACATACGTGAACTTCCAATCAGAAACTGTCGCCGGGCACGCGCACCCAGCCTTCCATCAACACACGGGCGCTTCGGCTCATGACGGCCTTGGTCACTTGCCACTGCCCATCGGCCCGCATGGCTTCGGCGCCCACGCGCAGCGTGCCCGAGGGATGGCCGAAGCGCACGGCGTTGCGCTCGCCGCCGCCCGCAGCGAGATTGACGAGCGTGCCGGGAATCGCCGCCGCGGTGCCGATCGCCACGGCCGCCGTGCCCATCATCGCGTGGTGCAGCTTGCCCATGGAGAGGGCGCGCACCAGCAGATCGACGTCCGCCGCCCGTACGGCCTTGCCGCTGGAGGCCACGTAATCCGCAGGCGGCGCGACGAAGGCGACCTTCGGCGTGTGCTGGCGCTTCGCCGCCTCGCCGATCTCCTTGATCAGGCCCATCTTCACGGCGCCCCACGCACGGATGGCCTCGAAGCGCGCCAGCGCCTGAGCATCGCTGTTGATCGCATCCTGCAGCTCGGTGCCCGTGTAGCCGATGTCGCTCGCATTCACGAAGACGGTCGGGATGCCGGCATTGATCAGCGTGGCCTTGAACGTTCCCACGCCCGGCACTTCCAGCTCGTCGACCAACCGGCCGGTCGGGAACATGGTTGTGCCGCCTTCGCCTTCACCCTCGTCCGCCGGATCGAGGAATTCGAGCTGCACCTCGGCGGCCGGGAAGGTCACGCCATCGAGCTCGAAGTCGCCCGTCTCCTGCACCTGCCCGCCGGTGATCGGCACATGGGCGACGATGGTCTTGCCGATGTTGGCCTGCCAGATGCGAACGGTGCAGATGCCGTCCTGCGGAATGCGCTCGGCCGGCAGCAGGCCGTTGCCGATCGCAAAAGGTCCGACCGCCGCCGACAGGTTGCCGCAGTTGCCCGACCAGTCGACGAAGGCGCTGTCGATGGACACCTGGCCGAACAGGTAGTCCACCTCATGGTCCGGGCGACTGGAGGCCGACAGGATGACGGCCTTGGAAGTCGACGAGGTGGCGCCGCCCATGCCGTCGATCTGCTTGCCATAGGGATCGGGGCTGCCGACCACGCGCTGCAGCAAACGGTCGCGGGCGGGGCCCGGTTGCTGAGCCGAGTCGGGCAGGTCCTGCAGGCGGAAGAACACGCCCTTGCTGGTGCCGCCGCGCATGTAGGTGGCGGGAATTCTGATCTGGGGTGCTGCGTTCATGGGGCCGATTGTGGTCACGCGACGCACTCCTGTCCGGCCAGGAAGTCCTGCGCAAAGCGCTGCAGCACGCCGCCGGCCTCGTAGATCGAGACTTCCTCGGCCGTGTCGAGACGGCAGGTCACGGGCACATGCAGCGTCTCGCCGCTCTTGCGATGGATGACAAGGGCCAGACTCGCGCGCGGCGTGCGCTTGCCGATGACGTCGTAGGTCTCTGTGCCGTCGAGCCGGAGCGTCAGGCGGTTCGTGCCCGGCTTGAATTCCAGCGGCAGCACACCCATGCCGATGAGGTTGGTGCGGTGGATGCGCTCGAAGCCCTCGGCCACCACCGTTTCCACGCCGGCCAGGCGCACACCCTTGGCTGCCCAGTCGCGGCTCGATCCCTGGCCGTAGTCCGCGCCCGCGATCACGATGAGCGGCTGCCGGCGAACGAGATAGGTCTCGATCGCTTCCCACATGCGAACGACCTTGCCTTCCGGCTCGATACGGGCCAGCGAGCCCGCCTTCACGCTGCCGTCGGCGTTGCGCACCATCTCGTTCTTCAGCGTCGGGTTTGCGAAGGTCGCGCGCATCGCGGTCAGGTGGTCGCCGCGGTGGGTCGCGTACGAGTTGAAGTCCTCTTCGGGCAGGCCCATCCGGTGAAGGTATTCGCCGGCGGCGGAATTCATCAGGATGGCGTTGGACGGTGAGAGGTGGTCGGTCGTGATGTTGTCCGGCAGAAGCGCCAGCGGCCGCATGCCCTTGAGCGTGCGCGGATTGGCCGCGAGCGCGCCCACGCCATCAGTGTCCCAGTAGGGCGGGCGGCGGATGTAGGTGGATTGCGGCCGCCAGTCGTATTGCGGGCTTGCCCGCTCACCGTCATCCGCCCGGATCGCGAACATCGGCTCGTAGACCTGGCGGAAGTGATCGGGCCTGACGCTCGCAGCGACGATCGCGTCGATCTCCTCGTCGCTCGGCCAGATGTCCTTGAGGCGCACTTCCTTGCCTTGCGCATCGATGCCCAGCACATCCTGCTCGATGTCGAGCCGGATGGTGCCGGCAATCGCATAGGCCACCACCAACGGTGGCGAGGCCAGAAAGGCCTGCTTGGCATAGGGATGGATGCGCCCGTCGAAGTTGCGATTGCCCGACAGCACTGCCGTGGCGTAGAGGTCGCGATCGATGATCTCCTGCTGGATCTTCGGATCAAGCGCACCGCTCATGCCATTGCAGGTGGTGCACGCGAAAGCGACGATGCCGAAGCCGAGCTGCTCCAGCTCGCCGAGCAGATCCGCTTCCTTCAGATAAAGCTCCACCGCCTTCGAACCGGGCGCGAGCGACGTCTTGACCCAGGGCTTGCGCTTGAGGCCTCGCGCATTCGCATTGCGCGCCAACAGCGCTGCGGCGATCACGTTGCGCGGATTGCTCGTGTTGGTGCAACTCGTGATGGCCGCGATGATCACGGCCCCGTCGGGCATCAGGCCCTGCGCCTCTTGAGCACGGGCCTTGTCGAGGTCGACCGCGATGCCGCGCTCCTGCAGCGCGGAGGTCGGCAGCCGTCGGTGCGGATTCGAGGGCCCGGCCATGTTTCGCACGACGGCGGACAGGTCGAACTTCAGCACGCGCTCGTACTGCGCGCTCTCGAGCTCGCTGGCCCAGAAGCCGGCCGTCTTCGCGTAGTGCTCGACGAGCTTCACCTGCTCGTCGTCACGGCCGGTGAGCTTCAGGTAGTCGATCGTTTGCTGGTCGATGTAGAAGAGAGCAGCAGTCGCACCGTACTCCGGGCACATGTTGGAGATGGTGGCGCGGTCCCCGATGGTCAGGCCGCGCGCGCCCTCGCCGAAGAACTCCAGGTAGGCGCCGACAACCTTTTCATTGCGCAGGAACTCGGTGAGCGCGAGCACGATGTCGGTGGCGGTGATACCCGGCTGGCGCTGTCCGGTCAGCTCCACGCCCACGATGTCGGGCAGGCGCATCCACGACGCGCGGCCCAGCATGACGTTCTCCGCCTCCAGTCCACCTACACCCACGGCGATCACGCCCAGCGCATCGACATGCGGCGTGTGGCTGTCGGTGCCCACGCAGGTGTCGGGGAAGGCCACGCCGTCCTGTACGTAGACCACCGGCGACATCTTCTCCAGGTTGATCTGATGCATGATCCCGTTGCCTGCGGGGATCACGTCGACGTTGGCGAAGGCCCGCTTCGTCCATTCGATGAAGTGGAAGCGGTCTTCGTTTCGACGGTCCTCGATCGCGCGGTTCTTGGCGAAGGCGTCGGGGTCGAAGCCGCCGCACTCCACGGCCAGCGAGTGGTCCACGATGAGCTGCACCGGCACAACCGGATTCACCTGCGCCGGATCGCCGCCCTCGGCCGCGATCGCATCGCGCAAGCCCGCCAGGTCGACCAGCGCGGTCTGGCCCAGGATGTCGTGGCAGACCACGCGGACCGGAAACCACGGAAAGTCGCGGTCGCGCCGGCGTTCGATGATCTGCTGAAGGCACGCGTCGAGGATCGCCGGGTCGCAGCGGCGCACCAGGTTCTCGGCATGCACGCGCGCGGTGTAGGGCAGGGTAGCCCAGGCGCCGGGTCGAATGGCGTCTACCGCGGCCTTCGCGTCGAAGAACTCCAGCGTCGTGCCTGGTAACCGCTTTCTGTATTTCGTATTCATGGTTTCTTACCCGCGCTCGCCGATCGGCACGTACTTCAGGTCCTCGGGCCCGACATAGTTCGCGCTCGGGCGGATGATCTTGTTGTCCACGCGCTGCTCGATCACGTGCGCGGCCCAGCCGCTGGTGCGCGCAATCACGAACAGCGGCGTGAACATCGCCGTCGGCACGCCCATCATGTGGTAGCTCACCGCACTGAACCAGTCGAGGTTGGGGAACATCTTCTTGACCTCCCACATCACCGATTCCAGCCGCTCGGCGATGTCGAACATCTTGCGCGAGCCCGCCTCGTCGGACAGCCGCTTCGCGACCTCCTTGATCACCACGTTGCGCGGGTCGCTCACTGTGTAGACCGGATGGCCGAAGCCGATCACGACCTCCTTGGCCTCCACGCGGCTCCGGATGTCGGCCTCGGCCTCATCCGGGGTGTCGTAGCGTTTCTGGGTCTCGAAGGCCACCTCGTTCGCGCCGCCATGCTTTGGGCCGCGCAGCGCGCCGATCGCGCCGGCGATGGCCGAGTACATGTCGCTGCCGGTCCCCGCGATCACGCGTGCCGTGAAAGTGGAAGCGTTGAACTCATGCTCCGCGTACAGGTTCAGCGAGGTGTGCATCGCCCGCACCCAGGTGTCCGAAGGCTTCTCGCCATGCAGCAGATGAAGGAAGTGACCGCCGATGGAGTCGTCGTCCGTCTCCACGTCAATGCGCTTGCCCTGTGTGCTCCAGTGATACCAGTAGAGCAGCATCGAACCCAGCGAAGCCATCAGGCGGTCGGCGATGTCTCTTGCGCCAGGCAGGTTGTGGTCATCCTTCTCGGGCAGGATGCAGCCCAGCGCCGAGACGCCGGTGCGCATCACGTCCATCGGGTGCGCGCCGGCGGGCAGGCGCTCCAGCGCTTCCTTCACGCTCGCGGGCAGGCCGCGCATGGCGCGCAGCTTCGTCTTGTAGGCCCTGAGTTCGGCGCTCGTGGGCAGCTTGCCGTGCACCAGCAGGTGCGCGATCTCCTCGAATTCGCATACCTCGGCGATATCCAGGATGTCGTAGCCGCGGTAGTGCAGGTCGTTGCCCGTGCGGCCGACGGTGCATAGCGCGGTGTTGCCGGCGGTGACGCCTGAAAGGGCGACCGATTTTTTCGGCTTGAAGGATGCAGCGGAGGCTTGTGTCGTCATCGCGGGTTTCACTTTCATCAAATCCCAAGTTGTGTTTGCAATCTTCGCAATGGACAATCGCGTTGCCTAGGGCTGAAGTGGCGAAGAGTTGCGAAGCCCAAGGTGCCAATTTGCAATATTTGCGAAGATATAGCCACGATGCACAAGACCTACATGGGCGTGCGACTGAAGACCTTGCGCGAGCAGCGCGGGATCACGCAGGCCGCATTGGCGCAGGCCCTCAAGCTGTCGCCGAGCTACCTGAATCAGATCGAGAACAATCAGCGACCGCTCACGGTGCCGGTGCTGCTGCGGCTGCAATCGGCCATGGGTGTCGACCTGCAGTTCTTTTCCGAGGACGAAGAGGCACGGCTCATTTCGGAACTGCGCGAAGTGGTCGCCGAGGCCGGCGGGCAGGAGCCGGTTCCAATGTCGGAGGTACAGGCGCTGGTCGGACAGCTGCCCGCCATGGCACAAGTGCTGGTGCGCCTGCACCGGCGTTGCAGAACGGCCGAGGAACGCCTGACGCTACTGGCGGATGGCCTGGACGGCGATCGCAATCCCCAGCTCTCGATGGCACCCCTGCAGCCATACGAACAAGTGCGCGACTTCTTCTATGAACGGCACAACCACATGGCCGTGCTCGACGAACGAGCCGAGGAGCTCTTCGAGAGGCTGCATCGTGACGATGCCAGGGGGAAGGCACTGGACGATGTCGTCGCTGTGGGGGGCGATATGGTGCCCCTGCTCGAAAGACATCTGCTCGTGGTGCACGGAGTTGCAACGATCAACGCACGGCGTATCGGCAACGACGCCGATGTCGTGCGTGCATTCAGCCCGTCCAACCGTACCTTGAGCCTCTCGGCCGACATTGAGCCCGGGCAGCGTGCATTTCAGCTCGCGACCCAGATTGCGCGGCTCGATGCGGCGGATCTCATTGAATCGTTTGCCAATCACGAGAGCTTTGGGAGTGACGAGGCACGTGCGTTGGCGCGCATTGGTTTTGCCAGCTACTTCGCCGGTGCATTGCTCCTGCCTTATCGACGGTTCTTGGCAGAGGCCGAGGCCTTGCGCTATGACATCGAACTGCTCAGCCAGCAATTCAGGGTCAGCTTCGAGACCGTTTGCCACCGGCTCTCCACCATGCAACGACCCGACGCCAAAGGCATCCCGTTCTTCTTCGTGCGTGTCGATCGCGCCGGCAACATCTCCAAGCGCCAGTCGGCCACTGACTTCCATTTTTCGCGAACGGGCGGTACCTGTCCGCTCTGGAATGTGTACGAGGCCTTCGCACAGCCGGGCAAGATTCTGACGCAGCTGGCGCGCATGCCGGATGGGCGCACTTACCTCTGGATTGCGCGCTGCATTTCGCGCCAGCGCGGAGGATTCGGCGCTTCTGGCCGCACGTTCGCGGTTGCATTGGGATGCGATGTGCGGCATGCCCACCGCCTCGTCTACGCCACGGGACTCGATCTGAACGATGCCAATGCCGCGACACCCATCGGCGCGGGCTGCAAGATCTGCGATCGGGAAAACTGCGCTCAGCGCGCATTCCCGGCTGTGGGCCGGGAACTGCACGTCAATGAAAATCTCCGCCAATTCGCTCCATATGCTAGTGCCCCGCTTCCGACGTAAGTAGACCGTCGAGGCGACTTCGTTCCAGGCCAGGCCTTCTTGGGGTCGGGCGCTTGGGCGCTTGTCCCCAATGGGGGGAGCGGCTGTTCACCGAGCACGGCCACATGCGTCTGATGGCACTGAAGTTCGTCAGCCCCTATCGGCTGTCAGGGAAACCAGGGCCCAAACATTCGCTTCGTGTCGGTCAAGAGCCGGCAGCGGCAATCCCAGCGGAGCGAGCCTCGGGTGCGACAGGGGGTCGGCGACAGCTGCGATCCGCGCTTTGCCGGGGCCTCGTCGCGAACGCACCTGCGGGCGTCTGGGCCTTCGAGCAGACGAGCGCCCCGCGATTGGATGCGCGTGAGCCGGCCTTTGGTCCTGCAATAATCGCGCGACCAGAACTTGCATGAATGAATTCAGATTCGCAGACTCTTTTGCTGCTATTCGGCTCTGCCTTCAGCGTGTTCGTCTGGCGTATCGCTCCGGCCGTTCTTCTCTTGACGGCGGGTGATGACTCCTTCAACTTCAAACGTTCCAGACTCAATGACGAAGTCCTACGCGCAACTCAAAGCCACCATCGCCAAACTCGAAAAAGAAGCTGCCGCGCTCCGCGCAGCTGAAACGACCAAGGTCGTTGCGCAAATCAGGGAATCGATTGCCACATTTGGCCTGACGGTCGAACAGATCTTTGGCCGTGGCGCCAAGGCGTTGAAGGCAGTCGCCGGCAAGGCCCTCGACGGCGCCAAGGCAGTGCGCAAGGGCGCAGGTGTTCCCAAGTACCGGCACCCGAAGACAGGCAAGACCTGGACGGGCTTCGGCAAGGCGCCGGGTTGGATTGCCTCGGCTCGCAACCGTGACAAGTTCCTCATTGACCAATCGGGTGTCGTTGCAGCACCTGCGGCCAAAGAGGCCGTGGCGCCTGTCGTGCCGGCGGCGAAGAAGGCGGCCCGGAAGGCCCGCGCAGTTGCTACGCCGGTGAAGACGTCGATTCGTGCCAAGAAGGTTGCTGCCAAGGTTGCCGAAGTCGCAGCTCCCGAAGCAAAGGTTGAAAAGCCGGTCGCGAAGAAGGCCGCAGCAAAGAAGAGTGCTCCTTCGAAGAAGGCCGCACCGGCCAAGAAGGCAAGCGCTGCCCCCAAGGCCTCAAAGGCTCCCAGGGCTGCTGCGAAGGCTCCCAACAAGACTGCCGCCAAGACCCGCAGCCCGCGCACGACCGCGAAGGCTGCGGCGCCTGTTGTGACAGCCGCCACACCTGAGGCTGCTGAGACGGCTGCAGCGGCCTGATGACTCGGTCGGGCTGATTCGGCCGAAGAGATCACCCAAAGACGGGCAGCTCTGCGGCCCGTTTCGCTCGGCGCAGGTCCCCGGAGCGTGGGCCTTGGGCCCACG